>JBHHXR010000185.1:0-7513 GCA_046757205.1 Paracoccaceae bacterium | reverse complement strand
GGGGCAGCGCAACGCCGGGTGCGGCTGTTCCCCCGCCGGCGGGTCGTCGCGATCGAAGACCGTCGTCACCGCGACCTGCCCGCGATCGTTCCCGGGCGGTTCGGGCGCGCCATCGGACTTCGCTCCGGGGGCCGGAAGATCCGCGAAAATTCTTGCGTCGCGCACCGCCGGCGGCGGCGATGGACCGGCCCGATGCGCCGATCGCCCCGCCCGTTCATCGTCCGGGCCCGGCATTGCCCGCCCGCTCTGCTCGCCTGCGGTCCTTGCCGCCGGCGCGGTGTCCGGATCGGCCAGCGCGATCAGCCCCTGCTCGGCGGCGCGTGAAAGCTGTTGCAGCAGGGCGTCGTGGGCGTGGCGCAGGTTCCGCCAGGTTTCATCGCCGGGCTCCGCCGCCGCAGGGTCGCTTGCGGGAAGCTCCGGCGGCGCCTCCCCGCCCGGCCCGGCGGCGGCAGCGTCGAGCCCGTCGAGCAACGGCCGGGTATCCGCGGTTGCGTAGATGCCCCTTTCCCCGCGCCGCGGCGCGACGGCGGCCGGTTCCGGCTGCGGCTGCGCCGCCGTGACGGCTCCGGCGCCGGGGTCGCGGATATCCACAACCAGGTAGTTGCCGCGGAACGGAAAAACAAAAGGTTCGCAGGCGCAGGCGAGATTCAGCTGAAGCACCGAACCGCCGGCGGCCCCGGTCTGCCGCACCGAAACCAGCCGCTCGCGCGACAGTTTGTCGAACAGTCCCGAGACGTCGAACACGAGGTGACGCCCGGGAAACTTGATCCGGACCAGCCCCGGGCGCGTCGAGACCTCGTGCGGCAGGTCCGGCCGCAGCCGGAACACCAGCCGCGAGAATCCGTCGTGCTCGCCGGAAAGCACCTGAACCTGCTGCTGGGCCGACGCCGCCCCGCCGGCAAGCGCCGACGCTGCCGCCAGGACCAGGGCGGCGAGGGGCGCGCGCCTCATGCCGCCATTTCCTGTTTCTGGCCGCGCAGCGCCTCTTCGACATCGGCGAACGAGGGCCGCAAGGGCGCCGGCAGGTTCTGGCGCCCGACCTCGACGCAGATGACCGGCGGATGGCGATGCAGATACGCCACCAGAACCTCGCGGACGAGAAGGTAGAAATGCTGGTCCTGCGCCGTGACCGATTGCAGCTTGGTGGCGAAGGGGCCGATCAGGCCATAGGCGAGAAAGACACCGAGGAACGTTCCGACGAGCGCCGAACCAATTGATTTCCCGAGAATTTCCGGCGGTTTGTCGATCGACGACATGGTCTTTATGACGCCGAGAACGGCCGCCACGATGCCCAGCGCCGGCAGTCCGTCGGCCATCGTCTGCAGCGCGTGGCCGGAGTGTTCGGCATGGGTCTGGCGCGCCTCGATCCGTTTGTCGAGAACCTCTTCCACCTGGTGCGGGTCGTCGTAGTTCATCGACGCCGAACGCAAGGTGTCGCAGATCAGCTCCACCACCTCGCGGTCCGCCGCGATGCGCGGCGCGGCAGCGAACAGCGCCGAGGTGTCGGGGCTTTCGATATGTTCTTCCAGCGCCATCGGATTGTCCCGGCCGATGCGGATCAGGTTGAACAGAAGCACCAGCAGGTCGTGGTAGTCCTGCTTCTTCCAGGCCGGCCCCCTGAACACCGTTCCGATGTCGCGCAACGTGTGCTTGACTGCCTGGAAATCGTTGCTGATGAACAATGCGCCGACCGCCGCGCCGCCGATCATGGTAAGTTCGAACGGCAGCGAATGCAGGATGATGCTCAGCTTGCCGCCAGCGCCCAGATAACCGCCGAAGACCATAACGAAGACGACTGCGATGCCGATGACGCCGAGCACTGGCTACCTCGAGTTTCAGAGCGCGGACCCTCCCGCCTGCCGTGACATTGGGCCGCCGAAGGTTAAGAACCGTGAAATGCCCGCGCCCCTGCGCCCGCCGGCGGCCGGATATCGCTTACATTTGATCGAAAATCGTCGGTGATTGAGGGCAAGGGCGCGCGCCCGCGGAGGCGACCGTATGCGATCGGTGTCCCGGCCGCGGAAACAGCGGGGCCGGTCAGTTCTTCGGCGCCGCGGCGTTGCGCCCGGCGATGACGGCGCTCACGGCGTAGGCCGTCTCGGATTTCATCAGGGCCAGAACGCCGGCCGCCGCCTGGGGGCGCATGCGAGCAAGAAACCCGGCCGCGAACTCGACATCCATAGCCTCGAACAGCCTGGCCGCGTTCTTGGGTTTCATATTCTCGTAGACGGCCGTCAGGCGCTCGACATCGGCTTCGGCGGCGCCGTCGGCGCGGGCGATCTTCTCGGACAGCCGGCGCTCGGCCCGCTCCAGCTCCGCCAACTGGTCATCGAGGCGCAATTTCGCCACGCGCAGCGTTTGCAGGCGCGACGCCAGCCCCTTCTCGCGGACGTCGAGCTGCGCGCTGCGTTCGTGAACGGCCTGCAACAGCGGCCCCGGTTTCTCGCATTGCGGCTCGCCCGCGGCGGGCTCCGCGCCCGCTTCGGTGCCCTGGTGATCGCTTCGAAATGTCTGGATTTCGCGCGCGATGGCCGATTTCGGGTCTCCGACGCGCAGGAACGCCGAGGCGAGAAAGCAGGCGAGGACAAGGCTCAGGGAACCGGAGCGGTTCTGCCGTGCCCGCAATATTCCACCGCCAGCCATGTCAGGCCAGTTCGCTGGGCCGAGGCATGTGCCGGGCCGGACCGGGCGCGCGCGGCGGCGCTTTGTCCGGCGTCTCGGAACGCGGCGCGAACTGGAATTCGTCCGCCGGGGCGCCGCGCCCCTGCGCCCGCGGTTCGTCGAGTTGCGTCGCCGCCAGAAGCAGTTGCAGCCGGTTGGCCGCGCGTTCCGCGCGGTCCGCCGCCGCGTCGGTCTCCGATTGCGCCGCGGCCGCCGCCGATTTCGCCGATTCCAACGCGACCTGAAGCTCGCCGACCCGGTGCGACA
Organism: Paracoccaceae bacterium; assembly: GCA_046757205.1. GTDB lineage: Bacteria > Pseudomonadota > Alphaproteobacteria > Rhodobacterales > Rhodobacteraceae > JBHHXR01. Next base: position 4,585 of record JBHHXR010000185.1, on the reverse strand, counting down.
GCGAGGCGATCGCCGATCCCAGCCCCTTGTCGAGGTCGCCGAGAGACCGCACCCGCCTGGCCAGCACGAAACAATAGAACGCGGCGGCCAGGGCGCCGGCGATCAGCAATCCGTCCGAGACGAGTCCCATGTGAATATCTCCTGCGACTAGTTCATGATGAATTCGGTCACCAGCAGGCCGTTTATCCTGTCCTTGCCGGCGATGATCTGCACCCGCCGAAGCATCTGCGCCTTGATGCGCGGAAACGCCGTCGATTCCGCCAGATCGCGCGCATCCACCGCGCGGAGAAAGGTATTGAGCGCGTCGAGGATGCGGGGCGAAATCGCCTCGACCTCGGCGGCGGTGTCCGGCGGCACGTCGAGCTGGACCTGGACCCGGAGCTGGCGAAGCTTTCCGCCGTCGCCGAGTGTCACCACGATCGGGTCGAGCCGGACGAAGACGGCCGTCGCGCCGGCGGCTTCCTCCGCCGGCGGCTTGTCGGATTTCGGAAGGGCAAGCACGCCGGACCACATGGCGTAAAACCCGCCGGCGCCAAGTACCGCCGCGCCCGCCAGACCGGCGAGCAGCCGCTTGCCCCCGCCCCCGCGCTTCGCGCCCGATTCTTCAGTTTGATCCTCCGCCGCGGCCATGTCTTCGCCTGTTCCCGGTAGATGCGGGAAACGTTTACGCCACCGGCCACTAACCGATTGTTAACATCGCTGATCGAATATCCGCGCCGGAACACCGGTACCAGAACGGCGCCGGAACTGTACGGTGAGAGCAGGTTGTCACGGATCGCGGATTTGTGGATCGCCCTTGATGCGCGCAGGAAGGTCGCCTTCGCGACCGCCGCGGCGATGTCGGTGGCTGCCATGCTGCTGATCGCGCGGATCGCGGGGGCACCGGATTTCGCGCTGCTCTACGCCGGCCTCGACGCCGCCTCGGCCGGGGAAGTGGCGGCCGCGCTTGAAAGCAAGGGGGTCGCCTACGAGGTTCGGGGCGACGCACTCTATGTCGACCGCGACGCCCGCGATACGCTGCGGATCAGCCTCGCCGCCGCCGGCCTGCCGGCCAACGGCGGCGCCGGCTACGAACTGCTCGACTCGCTGACCGGGTTCGGCACCACGTCGCAGATGTTCGATGCCGCCTACCAGCGCGCGCGCGAGGGCGAACTGGCGCGGACGATCGTGTCGATGCCGCTGATACGATCCGCACGCGTGCATATCGCCGACGCCCGGAACCAGCCGTTCCGGGCGGCGCATGAATCGTCGGCTTCCATCGTCGTCTCGCTGGCCCGCGGGCAGCTCTCGGCCGAACAGGCGGAGGCGGTCCGCTTCCTGGTGTCTTCGGCGGTCTCCGGGCTTGCCGCGGAGAATGTCTCGATCATCGACAGCTCGGGCACCACCATCCTGGCGCCGGGCAAGGGCGATGCCGCGGGCACGGCACGGGGCCGCGCGACCGACCGAGAAGCATTGATGAGGGCGAATCTGGAGCGGCTGCTGGAAGCCCGGGTCGGCGCCGGCAAGGCGGTGGTGGAAGTCGCCATCGACACCGACATGAACAGCGAAACCGTCGTCGAGAAAACCGTCGATCCCGCGAGCCGCGTGGCGATCAGCACGGATACCGAGGAAAAGTCCGAATCGGCCGCAGGCGGCGCCGGTCAGCCGGTTACCGTGGCGAGCAACCTGCCTGAGGGCGATGCCGCCGCCTCCACCGGCAAGTCGACCAAGAACAACACGCTGTCCCGCGAGCGCGTGAACTACGAACTGTCGGAGACCCGGACCGAAAGGGTTCGACTACCGGGCAGGATCAGCCGCATCAGCGTCGCCGTCCTCGTCGACGGCGTCACCACGCGCGACGCCGGCGGCAACGCCGTGTGGGCGCCGCGCCCGGCCGAGGAGCTGGCGGCGCTCGAGGCCCTGGTGAAATCGGCCGCGGGCTATAACGCGGACCGCGGCGATACCGTGACCCTGCAATCGTTGCAGTTTGCTGAACAGCCGCTGGACGGGACGGTGGCGGAGAGCTCCTTTGCGCTGTCGCCGCTGCTCCTGTCGCGGCTGGCGCAGACGGTGGTACTGGGCGTCGTGGCGCTGGCGCTCGCGGTGTTCGTCGTGCGTCCGGGTCTGATCGGCGCGGCGCCGCGTCTGGCGCAGGAGGCCACGGCGCCGCAGATTGCTGCACCGCCGGGGGCGGCCGGCGCGGCGGCGCCGGTTCACCAACTCGCGCCGCCCGATCCGCCGGCATTGCCCGCGCCCGACGGCGCCGAAAGCGTCTCGAAGCTTCGCGGCGCCATCGCCGAGAGAACCGAGGATTCCGCGCGCGTGCTGCAAAGCTGGCTGGAAGACCCGGCTCCGGAACGGGAGGCGACATGAGCGGCGCCGCTCGACTGCTTGAAATCTACGACCCCGGCGACGTCGCCGGCGATGGCGGCCTGTCGCCCAACGCGATCCTGAAAAAGGCCTGCGACGCGGCATACCGGCAGGGGTATTGCGACGGCGGCAAGGCCAGCCGGACCGCGAGGGAGGAAGAGATTTCGGCGCTCCTCGCCGCCGCGAAAGAGGCGACCGCCGACTTCGCCGTCAGCCATACCGAGGCGCGCAAGGCCGTCATCGCTTCGCTGGCGCCATTGGTGCGGGCGATGACCGATGCCGTCCTGCCCGCCTGCGCCGGGATGGGGCTGGCCGAGGAACTGGCGGCCGCGGCGGCGCGTCTGGCCGCCGGGACGAACGCGCCGCGGCTCCGTATTTCCCTCGCGCCGGAGCACGCCGACACCGTTGCCGCGATCCTGGAAGAGCGCGGCGTCGCCGCCGAGGTTCGGGCCGATCCGGAGGTGGCCGGCATCTCGGCGCGTCTGGGCATCGGCGAGGCCGGCGAGATCTTCGACGCCGACGCCGCGATCGGCCGGCTTCGGCGGTGCGCGGACGCTTTTTTTCAGGCAACGGAGCAGGAGGACCGACATGCCGGATGAAGACGACAGCAAGGGCCCCGCCGAGGTGCCCCCCGAATCCGGCGGTTCGCCGGCGCCGCCGGCGGATCTGTCGACCAATCCGTTGCGCGCGGTCCCCATCGAGATTACCGTCTCGATCGGCCGGGCGCGGATGAAGATCTCCGAATTCGTGCGCCTCAGGCAGGATTCGGTCGTGACCCTGAACAGCCGGGTCGAGGATCCGGTCGAGATCTATGTCGGCGAACGGCTGATCGCGCGCGGCGAACTGCGCGAGGCGGACGGAGAGGAGAGGGGAAATATCGCCGTCCGGCTGACCGAAGTGGCGGACCTGTCGGATGGCATCTGATCCGCCCGGCCGGGCGTTGGCGGCGTTCGCGGCGCTCGCCGTGCTGGTGCCGGCGCTCGTTCTCGGCGGCGCGGCGATGGCGCAGGAGATTTCGCTCGACTTCGGTGATGGCGGTTCGCTGACGCTGCGGACCGTGCAGATCTTCGTGCTGGTGACGCTGCTGAGCCTGGCGCCCGGCCTGGCCATCATGCTCACCTGCTTTCCCTTCATGGTGACCGTGCTGTCGATCCTGCGTCAGGCGGTCGGCGTCCAGCAGGCGCCGCCCAACATGATGATCGTCAGCCTGGCGCTGTTTCTGACCTATTTCGTCATGGAACCGGTGTTCACCGAAGCCTGGACGGCCGGCGTGGTGCCGCTCACCGACGGCACCATCACGCCGGAGCAGGCGTTTCCCAGGGTGATGGCGCCGTTCCGCGTCTTCATGTCGTCGCGGGTCGATCCCGATACGCTGCAAACGCTGGCGCTCGCTGCCGCGCGCCCGGTCGGGCCGGTGGCCGAGGCGCCCCTCGCGGTCCTGGTTCCTGCATTTCTGCTCAGCGAGATCCAGCGCGGCTTCGAGGTCGGCTTCCTGATCTTCCTTCCGTTTCTGGTCATCGACCTGGTGATCGCCGCCATCCTGATGTCGATGGGCATGTTGATGGTGCCGCCCGCCATCGTCTCTCTGCCCTTCAAGCTGGTGTTCTTCGTCCTCGCCGACGGCTGGACGCTGCTGGCCGGATCGCTGGTGGAAAGCTACAGCCGGTCGCCGATATGAGCGCGCCCGCCGAAGCCCCGGAGGGGGCGGCCTTCGAACCCGCGCGGACGGGTTGACCGAAGCGGCACCGGGCTGCGGCCGGACCCGCCACGGGATCGCCGCGGCGATGGCGGCGGCTGACGACAAGTTCCTGCCGGCCAGCCGCATCGCCCTGGCGGTGCTCCGGCGGCCCTTGAGGCTGCGAGGGGTCCGTTCGATCGCGTTTCTGCGGCGGCGGGCGGCGGTATCGCGCGATAAGGTGTTCGCGCGCGCTTCGGAAACAAACGGCCGGTTCGGTTTCCCGCGCATGAAAGATGCCGCGCGGGCCGTCGGCGTGCCCGTTGTCGCCGGCCGGCCCCGGTGGGCCGGCATGGCAGCCGGCGGCCGCGGGCGGCGGCGACTTCGGCGGCCCTCCCCGGTGCGGGCAGGATCGCCGCCGCGCGCCTGCAGGGCGCCGAAGATGCCTCGGCGCTGGTCGGCCGCGATGCCATCGAGCTGGTGCATCGCGCCGAGCGCGGGCAGGTACTGCGCAGGCGCGCGCAGGCGGCGCGCGGCGAGCGGATCGACTCCGCCGAAACC
>JBHHXR010000184.1:0-7517 GCA_046757205.1 Paracoccaceae bacterium | reverse complement strand
CGGCTTCGCCGAGCCTTGACACGGCAGACGACTCGCGGGCCGTGTTACCGAAGCCCATCCTCGCCCTTGGCGTCCTCAGCCTTCAGCCCGCCGACGCGGGCCAGCGGGCGGCCGCTGTCGGTGACGGCGATGGCGACGAGGATTTCGCCGGAGCGCGGTGCGTCGTTCAGGCTCACCTCCATGCCGTCGAAATGCGAGCGCACATAGGCGGCGTCCTTGTGGCCGAGAGGGATATCGAGCGGGTGGCCGGGGCCGCCCATCTTCTTCGACGACGGCACCAGGGCGGCGCCCTTTTCGACCTCCTTGCGCAGCGGCGCCCCCATCTTCGGGTGCAGCAGCGCGGCGGCGTGCTCCAGCTCGCCGCCTTCGCCGACCAGGGCCGCCTTGCCGTAGCTCTCCGCCTCGCCCGGCGCGATGCCCAGCGCCTCGACGCATTTGCGGCCCAGAAGCGCGCCCAGTTCGGCGCCGATATCCATCAGCGGTGTCAGGTCCTCGACGTACTTTCCGGCGAAGGGGTTGCGGATAACGGCAACCGCCGCCGCCTTGCGCGTCGGCGGGTCGATCACCTGCCCGGCCTCCCTGCGGGTTTCCTCGAGAAAAACGGCCAGCTTGCGAATTTCCGCGCTCATCTCAGTCCATCCTCTCCCTTGATTTCGGCGGCGGCGAGACCGCCGAGCCGCGCATGAACGCGCGGACCCGTGGTCATCACCAGCGCCAGAAGCATTTCGTCGGCCTCCGGCGCGCCGGGCAGGCCGACCTCCATCGCGTCGAAATGGCTTCGCACGTAGGAGGCATTGACGTGCGTGACCGGCACATCCAGCCGCCCGCCGGGACCGGCGACCTTTTTGGTCGACGGGACGATCGCCATCGCGCCGCCCAGCGCCTCGCGCATCGCATATCCGCCGGGGACGTGCCACAGCGCGCCATGCTCCAGCTCTCCGGCCTCTCCGACGATAGCGCCCTTGCCGTAACCCTCGACATTGGCGGCACCGCCGAGCATCCGCGCCAGCCGTTCGGCCATTTGCAGGCCAAGGGGTTTGAGATCGTCCATGAACCCGGCGATATCCTCGACAAAGCGTCCGGCAAACGGATTGGCTATCACCGCAAGCGCCGCGGCTCTTTTCAGAGGCCGGTCCGCCGGCGGGCCACCCTCGTGGCGGATTTCTTCGAGGCAGGTCGCGAACTTGCGGATTTCGGGCGTTGGCATTTGGCGGGACCTCCTTGCCGGGCCGCACCTGCTTGCGCCGGGCTGCCACGACCCGCAGACGGCGCCCACGCAGTTTCTTGGTTTGTGTACCGACAAATGCCGAGCGGCGGAGCGCGAGTCAAGGATTTGAAGCACCTGTTCCGGCCGCCCGGCAACGCCACGCATCGAGGTCATGACCAAATGCGGCAAGCGCCGTTCGGCTTGTCACGTCATTTTATTCGTTTACAAATGAATTTCAGGCTGGCATGGGCGCCGGGCGAAGCCGTCAAACAGGATCCCGAGTTGGAAAAACATCTGTCCGATACCGAATTCACGTCCGCCGCGGCGGAACTCCCGCCCTATCGGCTGGAAGACCAGATCGGCTTCAAGCTGCGCCTTGCGAACCAGCGGCATCTGGAAATATTCGCGCGCCATATCGACGGCCTGACGCCCACCCAGTTCGCGGTGATGGCGAAACTTTCCGACAGCGGCGAGGTTTCGCAGAACCGTCTCGGGCGGATGGCCGGCATGGACGCGGCCACGACCAAGGGTGTGGTCGACCGGCTCGCCCGGCGCGATCTTGTGCGGACCCGCCCGAGCGAAACCGACAAGCGGCGCTTGCTGGTGTTCCTGACGCCGCAGGGACGCGCCCTGATCGAAGAAGCAGTGACCGAGGCAAGGATCGTCACCGAGGAAACCTTGCGTCCGTTGACCGGGACGGAGCGCACGCGGCTTCTGGAGCTGCTCGGCAAGCTGGCCTGAGCGCCGCCGTTCAGCCGCGCGCGGAGATTCGAAAGGCGCGCGCCGCGGGCCCGCCGACAAACCGGCTGCGGTTTTCCAGAAACAGTGCGGCGGCGCCGATCAGCCCCCGCCGCAGCATTTCCTCCGATTGCGCCGCGCCGCGCTCCAGCGCCTCTTCGATGTCGGCGTCGGAAAGGCCCGCGCGCCCGGTCACCACGAGCCGATTTCCAAGGTCCGTATCCGGTTGCAGACGGTCGGCGGCCTGACGCTCGATGCCGGGATGGCCGGGCAGGTCCACCGCGTTGGCGATCAGCGTGGCGGCGGCGTCGGCGGATGGCGCGTCGGCAGCAAGAACCGTGACGGAATCGGCAATGCCCATCGACAGGCTGCGCCCCGTCGCGCCGCTGCTGGCGATGCCGCCGATACCGTCTCCGGCGGAGATGCTTATGCGGCCGAGCGCGCCGCTCGCGAACCTGGCCATGCCGATTTCGAATACGGCGCCGGGAGACAGGTGAACCGCGATGTCGCCGCCGTTGTTGGCGAAGGCGCGGGTAAGGGGCGCCGGCTTCAGCATGGTCTCGACGATCTCTGCCGAGACGGCCCCCGCGACCGCCGCCATCGGCGTTACGAAGGTGTCGCCGGCGAACGGCAGCACGGCGGCTTCCATGCGCCGGGCGACCGGTCCGCGCAGCCCGAGCCCGCCCGGCGAACACCTGCTGCGCAGGATCGGAAGCTCCGCCACCAGTTCGCTCAGGATGGTCCGGAACCGCTCGCGTGCGGCGGCGAAGGCGCGCAGCCGCGCGTCCCCGTCGGCGCCGTCGGCGCCGGCGACGATGTCGATCGGGCCGTGAACCAGCCGCAGGCGCGTTCCGTTTTCCGAAACATAGGCACGCGGGGTTTCCATGGCCGCCGGTCAGCCGCGTCCCGACCAGCGGAAATGCCGGGTATCCAACGGCCAGGGCATCGCCGGGTCCCGCGAGACCCGCCGCTCCACCTGTTTCGCGACCTCTTCGAGGCCGATCACGTGGTCCATGTGACCGCCGAGCTTTTCGTAATCCGACAGCCGCATGGTGAATTCGATGGGCGCCACCAGCGCCGGTGTCGGCACGTAGCCGAACGCGTTGGCCGGCGTCTCGGTGACATCCGCCATGATGGTGATGCCGCCGCCGGGCCAGACATAGGCCGGCGCGCCGCCGACCGAGACGTAGGCGACGCTTTCCTTGACGGAACGCGTGAGGCGCACCGGATTGTCGGTCACGCCGGCACGAAGCGAACCGCCGGCGCCGCCCATGAACAGCACCGAGCACAGCGCCGGTTCGCAGTTTTCCGCGATCCTCTCGACCGAGAAGCTCAGGGCATCCGGCAGGTCTGCCGGCACCGGCTTCAGTTCCTTGTCCAGAACGTAATATCCCCATTGCTCTCCGGTGGTGGAAACCATCAGCATCCGCAGCCCGGGCCTGGCGTATTTCGGGTCGAAATCGCCGAGGATCGTCAGCGGGTCATCGATATCGGTGCCGCCCCAGCCGGCACCGGGTTCGGCGACCTGAAAGTAGCGCCCGGGGGTGGAGCGGCGGCCCTTGATCCTGATGCCGGTTCGCGGCACGTCGAGCTGCTTGCCCGCCTGATGCTCCGACAGCACGCCCGTGATATGGTCGTCGACGACGACAACCTCATCGACGAACGCCACCCACTGCCGCGCGAACATGCCGATCGTCGCCGATCCGCAGCCCACGCGCATCAGGTGTTCCTCGACACCGTTCACCACCGGCGCCTTGCCGGCCTGGATGCGGACCCGCGCCCCGTCGTCGATAGCGACTTCAACCGGTTCGCGGTTGCACAGTTTCAGCAGCGTGTCGCAGGTTACACGGCCCTCCTTCTTTGACCCGCCGGTCAGGTGATTGACGCCGCCGAGCGACAGCATCTGGGAACCGTACTCGCCGGTCATCACGTGGCCGACGGGTTCGCCCTCGACGCGCACGATCGATCTTTCAGGCCCGAGGTGGCGGTCGGTGTCGATCTTCACCTTGACGCCGCAGTAGCTGAAGATGCCCTCGGTGACGATCGTCACCATGTCGATGCCCTCGAACTCCTGGCTGACGATGAAGGGGGCCGGCTTGTAGTCGGGGTAGGTGGTGCCCGCGCCGACCGCGGTGACGAACGGCCGCGTGCCCTGCACGATGTCGCCGTCCCAGTCGTCGGCCTCGATATTCTGCAGGAACGGCACAAGTTTCGCGCCGTCCGCCACCTTCTGCTCGATGATGGTGAAGGGATCGAGCCGCACCAGTTCGCCGCCGTCATTGGCGTAGCGGTCGCATGCCCCGGCGCGGCCGTCGGCGATGTAGCACATCACCGGGCAGGCATCGCAGCGTATCTTGCCCTGATAGGCTTCCTCGACTTTCTGGCGAACCATGCCTCAGCCCTTCCTTGCCGAACGGATCGCGGCGAGCACCCGGTCCGGGGTCGCCGGCAGCCGCCGGATGCGTGCGCCGGTGGCGTGGCGGATCGCGTTGAGGATCGCCGGCGCCGTCGGGATCAGCACGTGCTCGCCCAGGCCCTTGGCGCCATAGGGTCCGTGCGCGTCTTCCTCTTCGATGATTATGGTCTCTATCGGGGGTATGTCGCCGAATGTCGGGATCAGGTAATCGTGCAGGTTTTCCGTCCGGCCGGGGATGAATTCCTCCATCAGCGCCATGCCGATGCCCTGCGCGATGCCGCCATGCACCTGTCCTTCGATCAGCACCGGGTTTATCGCCCTGCCGACGTCATGGGCGGCGGTGAATTTGTCCAGTTTCACCGTGCCGAGGCCCGTGTCGACGGTCAGTTCCGCCATCTGCGCCGTGTAGCCGAACACCGCATAGGGGATGCCCTGGCCGTTCTCGTCGAGCGGCCTGGTCGGCGGGTCGTAGGTTTCCTCGGCGCGCAGCACATAGCCCTCGGCGTCCGTTTTCAGCTCCGCAAGGCCGAAGCGGTGAACCCGCCCCGCTTCGGAAAGCTCCAGAACGCCGTCTTCGAAGCGGATGCTTGCGATTTCGGACACGTTGCACAGCGCCAGAAGCTGCGCGCGCAGCGCTTCGCCCGCCAGCCGCGCAGCGTTGCCGGACACGAAAGTCTGCCGCGAAGCCGAGGTCTTGCCGGCGTCGGGCGTCACGTCGGTATCGCCGCCGACGATCTCGATATCCGCGGCAGGCACGCCGAGCGCGGTGGCGAATATCTGCGTGATGACGGTATTCGCGCCCTGGCCGATATCGGCCGCGCCCTGGTGCAGCACTATCTTGCCGTCCGGTCGCAGCCCGGCCTTGATGGTCGATGGGTTGGGCAGCGAGGTGTTGCCGCAGCCATACCACCCCGAGGCGATACCGACGCCGCGGCGCAGCGGCGATGCGCCGGCCCGCGCGTTGAATTCCGCCGTCGCGGCCAACGCCCGCCGCCAGTGCGCCTGCAAGGCCTCGAGGCAGGCGCGGATGCCTACGCCCCTCTCGAACACCTGGCCGGTAACCGTCGCAACGCCGTTGTCGAGCGCGTTGCGCAGACGAAATTCCAGCCGGTCGAGGCCGAGCCGTTCCGCCAGTTCGTCGAACAGAACTTCCTGCGCGATCGCCGCCTGTGGCACGCCGAAGCCGCGAAACGCCCCGGCGGGCGGGCAATTGGTGTAGATACCCGTAGCCTTCGCCCGGTAATTCCCGATCCGGTAAGGCCCACCGGCATGGACCGGCACCCGGTTGGCCACCGTCGGCCCCCAGGACGAATGCGCGCCGGTGTTGAAAATGCCCTTGAAATCGAACCCGGTGATCCTGCCCGTCTTGTCCGCGCCGATCTTCAGCCGGATGTCGGAGGGATGGCGTTTGGTCGTCGACTGCATCGATTCGGTTCGCGAATAGGCGATCCGGGCCGGACGGTTCAGCACCCACGCGGCCAGCGCCACGTAGGGCTGCAGCGAAACGTCGAGCTTGGAGCCGAAACCGCCGCCCGTCGCCGTCGGGACCACCCGGACGGCTGATTTTTCCAACCCGAGAATATCGGCGATCGTCTCCTGGTCCATCACCGGCGCCTGGGTGCAGGCATGGACTTCGATCCGGTCGCCGACGCGGCGGGCGAACCCGGCCTCCGGCTCGATATAGGCGTGCTCGACAAAGGACGTGGCGAACCGGTCTTCGACCACGATGTCGGCGCCCGACAGGCCCGCCGCCACATCGCCTCTCTGGACGAATCCGCTGCACATCACGTTTCCCGGCCGGCCCGCGTGCATGTCCGGCACACTGCCGCTCGCCGCTTCATCGGGGGTCAGCGCACAGGGCAGTTCGGTCCACTCGACCGGAAACGCGTCGGGGTCCAGCTCTGCCACCGCCCTCGCGGTTCCGACGACGGCGGCCACGGCTTCGCCGCGGAAAACCGCCTCGCGCTCGGCGAAGACGGGCTGATCGACGAATGCGGGAATGGCGCCGAAAGCGTTGCGTCCGGGGATGTCACTCGCCGTAAGAACGCATTCTATTCCCTTGTTCAACATAACGAAATCGTCGATACGGCCGAAGGAAAACCGGGCCCGGTGATAGGGCGAGCGGATGACCCTGACATGTAGCGCATCGGCTGGTGCCACATCGTCGCCGAAACCTTCGGTGCCCTCGACCTTGGCCCTGCCGTCGAACCGCACGGGCGATTCGCCGACATGGCCGGAGCCTTCGGGCGAGGGCGATGGTCCGCCGTCGCTCCGGGCGTCGAGCACGGCATCGACGATCTTGCGGTAGCCGGTGCAGCGGCACAGCACGCCGCTCAGCGCATCCTCGACCGCCGCCGCGCCGGGCGCCGGGTCGGCGCGCAGGAGCGCGGTGGCGGCGACCAGCATCCCCGGCGTGCAGATGCCGCATTGCGCGGCGCCGTGGCGCAGGAAGGCGCGTGCCAGCGATGCGGCCAGAGGCTCGGCCTCGACGAGGCCCGACAAGGTCTCGACCCGCCGCCCCGCCGCCTGCGCCAGGGGCGTGATGCAGGCGCACACCGGCAGGCCGTCGAGCAGTACCGTGCAGGCGCCGCAGTCGCCGGCATTGCAGCCGACCTTGACGTCGCGCGCGCCGAGCGTCTCGCGCAGCACGTCGGAAAGTCGCGCCTGTCCCGGCGCGTCGGCCTCGACGGCGCGGCCGTTCAGCACGAAGCCGCAAAGGCCCGGCTGGGTATCGCTGTCCCGCACATTCATGCCGCGCTCTCCCGCGCCGCCAGAGCGCCGAGCATGCGCCGCAGCATCTCGGCCACGGCGTCGAGCCGGTACTCGGCGGTGCCCCGGACATCGCCGATCGGCGCCAGCACACAGAGCTGCTCTTTGCGGACGAGTCGGCCGGGATCACCGGCAAGCGGCTGGCCCGCCAGTTCCGCTTCCAGCGCCGGAATCCGGCGCGCCACCGGCGAACAGGCGCCGACGGCTATCCGCGCGTCCCCGATCCGGCCGCTCGCGTCGGGGATAATGGTGATGGCGATCATCGCCACGGATATCACCAGATAGCGCCGGGAGCCGAGCTTGCCAAACCTGCTGAACGCGCCTTCCGGGTGAGCCGGGACATGAACCGCAACCACCAACTCCCCCGGCTGCAACGCCGTCTGCCTG
>JBHHXR010000183.1:0-7549 GCA_046757205.1 Paracoccaceae bacterium | reverse complement strand
CCATCCAGACCTCATGCGCGATCGGGGTCTTCAGGAAATCCATCAGCGCATGCGCTTCCGGTGTAGGAGCGTCTGAAAAACCTAGGCACGACGCCGTGATCTGATAGGCTCGGGTTGAGCGATCAAGGAGCCTGTTGATGCCCAAGCAGATAACGTTTGCCTCTCTTGCCCATGCCTCCAAGAAGAAGGTAACGCGGCGCGAGAAGTTCCTGAGCGAGATGGAAGTGGTGGTGCCGTGGCCACGACTGCTGGCACTGATCGAACCGCGCTATCCGAAAATGGGCAGCAAGGGTGGTCGCCCGGCGATTCCATTGGCGGTGATGCTACGCATCTATTGCCTGCAGCAATGGTATGCGCTGAGCGATCCGATGGCCGAGGAGAGCCTCTATGACAGTGACGCCATGCGCCGTTTCGCCGGACTGGAGCTGGGCGATGACCGTATCCCCGATGAAACAACGATCCTGAACTTCCGCCACCTTCTGGAACGCCACAACCTGAGCGAGGCGATCTTCGCCGAGGTGAACGAATACCTGACCGAGAAGGGTATGACGCTGCGCTCGGGCACGCTGGTCGATGCGACGATCATCGACGCGCCGTCTTCGACAAAGAACAAGGCAGGCAAGCGCGACCCCGACATGAGCAGCACCAAGAAAGGCAATGACTGGTATTTCGGCATGAAAGCGCATGTCGGGGTGGATGCCGACAGCGGCATCGTGCACAGCTTGGATACGACCACGGCCAAAGTCCATGACAGTCGCGTTTGGGACGATCTTCTGCACGGTGCCGAGACCTCAATCTGGGCGGACAAGGCCTATGTCAGCGCCGAGCGGGCCGAAGCCTTCGCCGGACCCGGCAAGTTTTGGGGCGTGATGAGAAAGGCCCCCAAGGGCGGTGAGTTGCACGCGGACGACGAATACATCAACCGCCTGATCGCCAAGGTCAGGGCACGGGTCGAGCATCCGTTCCGGGTGCTGAAACGTCAGTTCGGCTACATCAAGACCCGGTATCGCGGACTGGCAAAGAACCGGGCGCAGTTGTTCAGCCTGTTCGCCCTCGGCAATCTGTATCTGGTCCGAAGGCGGTTGATGGCGTGATGGGGGAGTCCGTCCAAAACAGGCGGGCGGCAGCGAATACAGTAGCCAAACGGCCAGAACTACGGTGAAACCGGTCGCACCACGCCAAAATCAGACCGAAACGGCGAAGCCGAGGCGTTGATCAGACGTTCCTTATATCCAGATTCCAAATCCAGGTGCGACACCCGGGATATCCGGGATCGCCATGGGACAGAGATACAACCGCTTAACGCCTGAGGAACGATGCCGCTTGTGCGCCTTGATCGACATGGCACTTGCAAAATCCGAGATTGCGCGCCGCATGGGCCGGCATCGCGGGACGATCCATGCGGAATTGGAGCGGAACCGGAACGCCGATGGCTGCAAGCCCGCCAGCGCCAAGCGCCGCGCCTGCCCCGAGGCGGGCGATCCGGGGCTGACGCCCCGGGGACAGACGGCCGGGCGGGGCGAATCGTGGAAAGGGCGTCGTGCTTCGGACGTGCGCTGCGCTGTCCCGCCGCGCCGCCGCGAATCGATTCCGTCGCGGTAAACGAAACATTAACGTCTATCGGCAAGATTTTTCCCATGAACATCAATTTCACGCGCTATCCCGTACCGGCGTCGTTCTTTTCCCGACGTGCCGATTCCTGGCGGAAGCGCGGGACATCGGGGAAAAGATTTGCTATTGTGTCGTCCGAACCCGGTCGGGGGTGCACAAAGACATGTCGCAGACCGGGAGTCCGCAGCAGCCGTCATCGGCTCGCGGACGGCAGGGGGCCGCGCATGGTGCGCGGCGCCGAGGCACGAGCGGGGCTAGGTCATGGATGACAAGGGTCAGGAAAGGCGTCTGCATCTGGGCGCCAGCGTTGGGCGGCTGACGGAAGCGCGGGCGCCGGTGTTCAATTTCGCGCGGCTGGTGTTCAGCCTGCCGCTCTACGAGCCGATGGAGGCCAAGAACCTTCACGACATCCGGCCGCTCTTCACCGATGACGGCGTCAAGATACGCGGCGCCTGCGTGGAGTGCGGAACCGAGTGCCTGTTCCACTCCCGCAGCCTCGACGAGAGCAGCGCCACGCAGGACGTGACGGGTGTCAGGAACGCGAAGCTCGCCTGCCAGAACAACCCGAGCCACGCCATCTACCTGTCGCTGCACCTGCGCTCGATCCTGGTCAAGTCGAAGCTCGGCAACCGCCTGATGCAGGGCGCTGAGATCATCAAGACCGGGCAGTACCCGTCGCTGGCGGAACTGACCACGCGCAGCCTGGAACCCTACGAGGCGTTCCTGCCGGCCAAGGATCGCGCGGAGATCGCCAAGTCGATGCAGCTTGCCTCGAGCGGCGCGCATCTGGGCGCCGTGTCCTATCTGCGCCGGGTCTTCGGCCGGCTGATCGACCGCAGCTTCGAAAACGCCGATCTGGTGATGGAACAGGCGGATTTCGACCGGCTGACCATGGACGAGAAGATCGACTTCCTGCGCCGCGAACTGCCGCCGCAACTGGTCGAGAACCGCCGCGGCGTGGCCACCGTGTTCAGCCGCAACCCCGACACCATGAGCGAGGAGGAGGCGGAAAGATGCGCCGATCTTCTGAGCGCGTTCATCCTGCTCGCCCTGTCGGAACGCAAGATCGAGATCGAGCGCGCCAAGACCAAGGTGACGGTCGACAAGGCGGTGTCGGCGTTCAAGGCCGTGGCCGACGACCGGCTGGTGCTGGAAGAGTAAGCCCCCGCGCGTTTTCCCCCGGTAGCCCGCCGCAAGGCGGGCTTTTTTTGCGCCGGCGGCATTGCGGGCTTGACCTTCCGCAAAGCGCCGCGTGTATCTGGCGCCATGACGCACCAGCAGACGCCCCTCGGCGAACCCGTGCCGGACTGGACGCCGCCGCCGCGCCCGGATTTCGGCTGTCTCGAAGGCCGCTACGCGCGGCTGGAGCGCCTCGACCCGGCCCGCCACGCAGCCGCCCTGCACAAGGCGAACCGTGAGGACGCCGCCGGCCGCATCTGGCGCTATCTTCCCTACGGGCCGTTCGACAGTCTTGAGGACTACCGGGTCTGGGCGGCGGAAATATCGGAGTCCGGCGATCCGATGTTCTTCGCCGTCATCGACCGGGAAACCGGTCTGCCCGGAGGCGTCGCCTCGTATCTGCGCATCGCGCCCGAGGCCGGCTCGATCGAGGTCGGGCACATCAACCTCGCGCCGCGGCTGCAGCGCACGCCGGCGGCGACCGAGGCGATATTCCTGATGATGGACTGGGCGTTCGATGCCGGCTACCGCCGTTTCGAATGGAAATGCGACGCGCTGAACGCGCGCTCGCGCAGCGCCGCCCTGCGCTACGGTTTCACCTTCGAGGGCGTATTCCGGCAGGCCGCGGTGGTCAAGGGTCGCAACCGCGATACCGCGTGGTACGCCGTGATCGACAAGGAATGGCCGGCGCTTTCGGCGGCGTTCGAGGCGTGGCTGGCGCCGGGGAATTTCGACGGCGCGGGCCGGCAGCGCGCGGCGCTTTCCGAACTGACCGGCGCGGCATTGGACAGCTTTCGGGGGCACTGATATTCCGCCCGCGCCATTGGCGACGAAGCGGCGCCGCGCGCGGCGCGGTCGAGGGCCGGGGCGCTGACGGCCAAAAAGGCCGCGTGATATTGACAGACGCGGTAATCG
Organism: Paracoccaceae bacterium; assembly: GCA_046757205.1. Classification (GTDB taxonomy): domain Bacteria; phylum Pseudomonadota; class Alphaproteobacteria; order Rhodobacterales; family Rhodobacteraceae; genus JBHHXR01. Next base: position 3,844 of record JBHHXR010000183.1, on the reverse strand, counting down.
GGGCGAGATGAACCACCGGGCCGCAGGCAGTGGCCCGGTGATTTCTTCAGGTGGTGTCCATGCCAGAACGCAACGATGAAGCCCTGCGGTTTCTGCTGACCCGACGGTCGCGCCCGGCCAAGACGCTGGTCGCGCCGGTGCCTTCGGACGACGAAATCCTGACCATGCTGACCGCCGCCGGGCGCTGCCCGGATCACGGGAAGCTGGAGCCCTGGCGTTTCCTGGTGCTGCGCAAACCTGCGCTCGAACGGCTGGCGGCGCTGACCGCGGAGCTGGGGGCAGTGCGGCCGGAGCCGCCCGAGAAGGCGGAAAAGACCCGCCGCCAGTTCGCCGATGCCGATCTGGTGGTCGCCGTGGTGCATTCGCCAGTCGAAACCGAAAAAGTCCCGACGCGGGAGCAGCTTCTGTCGGGCGGGGCGGCCTGCCTGTCGCTCCTCAATGCGGCGCTGGCGTCGGGCTGGGGGGCTAACTGGCTCACCGGCTGGATGGCGTCGGACCGGCGGTTCCTGTCGCGCGGCCTTGGCATCGAGCCGCCGGAATTCGTCGTCGGTTTCGTGCATATCGGCACCGAGACGATCGTGCCGCCGGAACGGCCCCGGCCCGATGTTTCCGCGCTGACGACCTGGATCGGGGAATGAGCATCCTTGACGATGTCGCGCGGGCCCTGGGACAGATATTCGACCGCCGGTTTCTGGGCGTTCTTTTCCGTTCGCTGGGGCTGACCGTTCTGTTGCTGGCGTTGTTTTACGCGCTGGTCGCCGTCGGCCTGCGGTTTGTGCTGCCCGACACATTCAGCCTGCCGTGGATCGGCGAGGTCGGCTTTCTGAGCATTGCGATATCCTGGGTGACGCTTCTTGGCATGCTGGTCCTGTCGTTCGTGCTGATGTTCCCGGTGGCTTCGGTTTTCGTCGGCATCTTCCTTGACGACATCGCCGACGCGGTGGAGGCGCGGCACTACCCCGCGCTGCCCGAACCGCTGCGCCTGCCATTGCGCGAGCAACTGGGTGACAGCCTGCGCTTTCTCGGCCTGATGGTGGCCGCCAACCTGCTGGCTCTGCTGGTCTATCTGGTCGCCACGGTATTCGCGCCCCTGGTGTTCTGGGGCGTCAACGGCTTCCTCCTGGGGCGGGAATACTTTCAGCTTGTGGCGGCGCGCCGGGTCGGGCTGGAGGGCGCCGGCCGGTTGCAGCGACGCCATTTCTGGCAGGTCTGGGCGGCCGGCATCCTGATGGCCGTGCCGCTGACCATCCCCCTGATCAACCTTCTGGTGCCGATCATCGCCGTCGCCGCCTTCACCCACATGTTCCACCGGCTGCGGCTCGCGGGCTAGGCGGTCATTCCTCCTGGCCGGAGGGCGGTGACATGCGGTCGAAGAAGTCGATATCCCGCACCGTCAGCCAGCCCGACATGATGAAGGCCGACAAGAGCGCCCAGATCGCCACCGTTATGACAGTGGTCCAGATCACTTTCTTCTTCAGCATCGGGTCGTCCGGCGCCGAGGCCGGCGTGCCGGGCACCACGTCGCCCGCTTCCTCCTGGCTCCTTTCGCCCAAGGGCAGGGCGACGAAGAGAACGAGAAACCAGATCGAGGCGAACAGCACCAGAGCGGCGGTAATGGTCATGCGCTCAGACCTCTTCCAGCTCGATCAGGGTGCCGTTGAAATCCTTTGGGTGCAGGAAAAGAACCGGCTTGCCATGGGCGCCGGTCTTCGGTTCGCCGCCGCCCAGCACCCGCGCCCCGGCGGCCTTCAGACGGTCGCGCGCGGCGCGGATGTCGGCGACTTCGTAGCAGATGTGGTGGATGCCGCCGGCGGGGTTGCGTTCAAGAAATCCGCTGATCGGCGACGCCTCGCCAAGCGGGTGGAGAAGCTCGATCTTGGTGTTGGGCAGGGTTATGAAGACCACGGTCACGCCGTGGGCCGGTTCATCCTGCGGCGGGCCCACCTCGGCGCCAAGAAGATCGCGATACTGCGCCGCCGCCGCAGGCAGATCGGGCACGGCAATGGCGACATGGTTCAGGCGTCCGATCATCGGCAACTCCGCGGCAGAATCCCGACTGTATCGTCGGGACCGGCCGGAAACGCAAGTCCCCGAACCGTTCACCGCCGGCCGGAAGGACGGGCCGCCCCGGCCGGTGGCGATACGCCGCCGCCGGTTCAGAAAATCCCCTGCGCCACGATCATCACGACGCCGGCTACGATGACGTAGCCGAAATCAATCATCAGCGCGGCGCCACGCTTGCGTACGAACGCCCCACCCGAAACCACGAACGCACCGGCTGCGAGGATCGCCAGAATGGCCGTGTAAAGGGCGCTGGTCGTGGCGGTGACGCCAACCACCAGCGCCAGCAGGAACAACGCCACCACCTGCATCAGCATGGCAAAGACCGGCATGCCGGCGGCGCTGCCAAGCTCGGCGCCCGAGCCGTCGGCCCAGGCCTTGCCGAACAGTTTCGGACTGTACCAAGCCCAGCCGACCAGGAACGCCACGACGGTGCCGGTGATGATTGCAATCCAGTTGAGCGGTTCTGCTGCATCCATTGCGATTTCTCCTCTTCGGCTGTCCGGCCGGTTCAGGCCAGCACACCGGACAATGTATCTACTATGCGTCCCCATCCGGCCTCGTGGTTGGCCCGCGACTCCTCGTCCGGGAACTTCACGTGCCTCAGCGTTATGTCGGTGCCGCCGGGGCTTTCCTTCAGGTCGATGGTAACGGTGCTGCCGTCGATGGAAAACGGGCTTTCCCAGGTGAACACGATGCGGCTGTGCGGCGTGATCTCCAGATAGGTTCCACCGTGCGGCATTTCCCTGTCGCCAGCGGCCATGACGATATCGAAACGGCCGCCCTCGCGGGCATCGACCTCGGCGCGCGGCACGCTCATGCCGTCGCCGGGCAGCATGAACATGGGCAGCATGCGCGGGTTGAGCCAGGCGTCGAACACGGCCTTGATGGGCGCATCTATGGTGCGGCTGACGGTAAGGGACAGGTCAGTCATTCTTGGTCTCCTTGTTGAGGATGTTGTCGAGTTTTTCCAGCCGCATCTCCCAGATCGAGCGCAGGCTGGCGAACCAGCGGTCGATTTCGGCCAGAGGGTCGAGCTGCGCTTCGATGATATGCGTCCGGCCGTGGGTCTTGCGGCTGACCAGCCCCGCCGCCTCCAGTACCTTGATGTGCTTGGAGACGGAATTGAGGCTCATCTCGTAATGCCGGGCCAGATCGGTCACGCGGGTCGGGCCTTCCTGCACCAGCGTGGTCAGGATCGACCGCCGGGTCGGATCGCTAGCCGCCTTGAGGATGTCGCTGAGCGCCTGGGATTGATGATATTCAACCATGGAGATGAATAATGTATGGGCGTGACTGATTGTCAACCAACCGGATGAATATCGTATTTTAACCTTTTAGTGCAAGAATTTAATGCTGCGTACCAGTTCCAATCTGCCGCCGAAGATCGCCGATATCGTCCACATCGTGAAGCGTGTCCGCATAGCCGATTCGCAAGCCCCCCATGCTGGCCGCGCTGTCGGCCAGCGCCTGCGGCGTGGACCAGCGCACGTTCTCGAACAGCCCCGGCGGGCAGCCGCGCACACGCTTCATGCCGACCAGCCAGTAACCGCCGTCGGTCGCGGGGCCGAACACCGCGTCGTGGCGGCCCAGCAGCGAAAACGCGCGGGCCACGTGATGCGCCCGCAGGCCCGGAATGTCGGTGCCGACGATCAGCACCGGCCCCGGCGGCATGGCCCGGAACACGGCCACCCTGCGGTGGCCCAGATTGCCACCACCCTGCGCGATGCGCGGCAGGTGCGCGGGCCAGACCTGGCTTTGCAGCCCCTCGCGGTCGGGCGTG
>JBHHXR010000182.1:0-7553 GCA_046757205.1 Paracoccaceae bacterium | reverse complement strand
AACGATGCCCTTTCCACGATTCGCCCCCGCCCGGCCGTCCAGCCCGGGGCAGGCGCGATCCTTGCCCATCCGCACAGGCGTTTCCGTCGAAAGGTAGCATGATCCAGGGCCCGGGCGCGACCGAGACATCGGGGATCGGCACGGCAACCGGCGGCCGGCCGTGCGTCGGCCGCCTGGCGGTGGCGCCGGCGAATGAGCGCTTGCCTGACGGAATTACGCCGGTATAGCAGTTGACATGTGTCGGGAAACATCTCCGGACGATGCCATTGCGGCGCGCGCGCGCGCGATGCGGTTTGGCGCTGTTCTGGCGCTGGCCGCCCTCGCTGCCTTGCAGCCCGCCGCAGGCGCGCGGGCGGGAAGCGCGCTGATCGGCGTGGCGGCGAATTTCGCGGAGACCGCGACGGCGTTGGAGCGCGTGTTCGAGGCCGCCAGCGGGAACGACCTGAATATCACCGCCGGCTCGACCGGCAGGCTCTACGCGCAGATCACCAACGGTGCGCCGTTCGACATTCTTCTTGCGGCGGATCAGGTACGGCCGGAGCTATTGGAAATCGGCGGGTTTGCCGTCGCCGGTTCGCGATTCACTTACGCGGTCGGGCACTTGTCCCTGTGGAGCCCGGATGCCGGGCTGATCGGCGAGGATGGAGCGGCGCTGCTTGCCGCGGGCGGTTTCCGGTTTCTGGCGATTGCCAATCCCGACCTCGCGCCCTATGGCCTGGCGGCACGGCAGGCGTTGCAGGCGCTCGGGCTCTGGGACGCCTTGGGCGAGCGGATCGTCATGGGACAGAATGTCGCGCAGGTGTTTTCGATGGTGGCGACCGGAAACGCGGAGCTTGGCCTGATCGCCAAATCCTATGCGCTGTCGCCGCGCAACGGCACGCCGGGCAGCCGGTGGGACGTGCCGCCGGACCTGTACGATCCGATCCGGCAGGACGCCGTCCTGCTGTCAGCGGGGGCGGCCAATCCGGCGGCCATAGCGTTTCTGGAATTTCTCCGGACCGACGCCGCCAGGGATGTGATCGAAACCTTCGGCTACGGGGTGGACTGATCGCATGACCCTGCCCGAACTCGCGCCCCTCTGGCTGACGCTGCGGCTGGCGGCGGTAACGACACTGATCCTGATCGTGCTGGGAACGCCGCTGGCGTGGTGGCTGGCGCACACCCGCAGCAGGATCAGGTCGGTGGTCGAAGCGGTCACCGCGCTGCCGCTGGTGCTGCCGCCGACGGTGCTGGGCTTTTATCTTCTGGTGTTCCTCAGTCCGGCCAGCCCCCTCGGCGGCGCCTGGGTTGACGTCACCGGCACCGCGCTGACGTTTTCCTTCTCCGGCCTTGTCATCGCCTCGGTGCTGTATTCCATGCCCTTCGCCGTTCAGCCGCTGCAAGGTGCGTTCGAGGCGATCGGCAGGGCGCCGATGGAAGCGGCGGCGACGCTGCGCGCCTCGCCGCTGGACGCATTTTTCACGGTCGCGGCGCCGATGGCGCTGCGCGGCTTCCTGACGGCCATCGTGTTGAGCTTCGCCCACACGATCGGCGAATTCGGCGTGGTCCTGATGGTGGGCGGCAACATTCCGGGCAAGACCAAGGTCATCTCGATCGCCATCTACGAGCACGTGGAAACCCTGGAATATGCGCAGGCGCATGCCTTGTCGGGGATCCTGCTGGTGTTTTCCTTCCTCGTTCTGGTGGCCGTCTACACCGTCAACCGGCGGTTCCCGGTGCATGCGGGACGGCCATGACGGAATTGCGCGTCGATCTGCAACTGGACTTCCCGGCGTTCTCGCTGGCGCTGGCGCATGACTTCCCGTTGTCCGGAATAACAGCCCTGTTCGGGCCCAGCGGTTGCGGCAAATCCACGGTTCTGCGGGTTATCGCGGGGCTGGAGCGGGGCGCGGACGGGCGGGTGGCTTTCGGTTCGGAGACGTGGCAGGCGGAGCGCCTGTTCGTCCGGCCTCACCTGCGGGGCGTCGGATACGTCTTTCAGGACACGCGGCTTTTTCCTCACCTGTCCGTGGAAGGAAACCTGCGGTACGCCGAGCGCCGCTCGTCGCGCGGGGACGGCCGGATCCGCTGGCCGGACGTGATCGGGGCGCTGGACATCGGGCCGCTGCTGGCTCGCCGCCCCGCATCGTTGTCCGGCGGCGAGCGTCAGCGGGTGGCGATCGGGCGCACGCTGCTGACGCGCCCCCGACTGCTGCTGATGGACGAGCCGCTGGCGGCGCTGGATCGTGGGCGCAAGGCCGATCTCTATCCCCATATCGGCAACCTGCCCGAGATTTTCGGGTTGCCGGTGATCTACGTAACCCATTCGATCGGCGAGGTGACGCGGCTGGCCAACCGGATCGTGGCGCTTGCCGACGGGCGGTTGCTGGCGGCCGGCGGTGTCGCGGAGACGCTTGAGAAGCTCGATCTGACGGCGGCCAGCGGCAGGTTCGAGGCCGGCGCCGTGGTCGAGGGGCGGGTAACCGGCATCGACCGGCGGTTCCTGCTGACCGAGATCGCGGTCGCCGGACAGACGATACGGATGCCCGGCACGGCGCAGCCGGTCGGCGAGACGCTGCGCCTGCGGGTCCGGGCGCGCGACGTGGCGCTGGCCGTCATCCGCCCCGAGGGGTTGAGCATCCGCAACATCCTGTCCGGCCACGTGGCCGAGATCGTCGTCGAAGCGGACACCGCCTTCGCCGAGGTCCTGGTCGATATCGGCGAGGGGCAGAGGCTGCGGTCCAGGATCACCCGCGCGGCGGTGAGCGATCTGTCGCTCGCGGAGGGTTCGCCGGTGTTCGCGCTGGTCAAGAGCATCGCGTTCGACCGCCGCGCGCTGCCTCGCGCCGCCGAGAAAGGCGGCTATTCCACTGCGCGGATCGGTGACGGCGGCGGCGCCTGATCGGGCTGATCTTCGCCCCAGGTGATTTCCGGCAAGGGCTCCTTGGCGGCCTTGCGGCGAAGCGCGAGGTCCTGCGCGATGGCGCTGTCGCGCCCGCGCGTGAGCGCCAGAAGCATGGTCAGCGAGCCATAGGCGCCCTTGGAGAACCAGACCCTGATCGACAGCATCGCCGGTGTGACAACCAGCGTCAGCACGGTGGCAAGGCCGAGGCCGAAGACGACGGCGGTGGCGAGCTGCTTCCACCACAGCGAGGTCGGCGAATTCCACGAAATTCCGCCATTGATGAAATCGACGGAAATCCCCAGCATCATCGGTGTCAGACCGGCCATGGTGGTGATGGTGGTCAGCAGCACCGGGCGGATGCGGGCCTCGGCGGTGCGCACGATGGCCTCCAGCCGCGGCATGTAGCGGGCGTATTCCTGATAGGTATCAATGAGTACGATGTTGTTGTTCACGACGATCCCGGCCAACGCCACGATGCCGGTGCCGGTCATGATGACGGAGAACGTCTGGCCCATCACCAGCATGCCGATCAGGACGCCGGTGACCGACATGACAACCGCCGACAGCACCAGTACGGCGTTGTAAAACGAGTTGAACTGGGCCAGCAGGATGACGAACATCAGCCCCAGCGCGCCGAGGAAGGCCTTTTGCAGGAAGGCGAGGCTTTCGGCCTGGTCCTGCTGTTCGCCCGTCCATTCGTAGCTGATGCCCGCAGGGAGCGGGCGCTCGTCCTCAAGCCAGGCGGTGAGTTCGGCTATCTTGTCGTTGGCGTTCACGCCCTCGGCGAGACCCGCCTTGACGTCGAACCGCCGCTGGGAATCGAAGCGGTCGATCTTGCCAAGCTTGGGAACGGGCTTGCGTTCGATGAAATTGGAAAGCGGGACCAGACCGTCGGCGGTGCGCACGCGCAGCGTGTCCAGCGTGGAAAGGAGCCGGTCCTCTTCCGGCAGGCGGACGCGGATGTCGATTTCCTCGTCCGACGTGTCCGTCCGCATGGTGTCGAGCATCAGGCCGCGCGTCACCAGTTGCACCATGGCGCCGACGGTGGCGACGTCGGCGCCGTAGCGGCCGGCTTTTTCCACGTCGACGTCGATCTGCCAGTCGATGCCGGGCAGCGGACGGCTGTCCTCGATGTCGGTCAGCCCGCCGATCCGGTCGAATTTCCCGCGCACGATGCGGGTTGCGTCCAGAAGGTCCTGCCAGTTCTGGCCCCTCAGGCGCAGATGCACGGGCTTGCCCTCGGCGGGGCCCATCGCCTGTTCGGAGATTTCCGCGATTACGCCGGGTATTCGGGAAAGTTTTTCGTTGATCTCGGCGAGAATGGCCCCGCCCTTGCCTCGTTTGCCCAGGAGCCGGCGTTCTTGCCACGGCGCCAGTTCGATCAGCACCTGGCCGACCGCGTCGACCGGCGCCATGTTGCCGCCGTTGTTCTGGTTGAGGCCGCCGGTTCCGGCGAAAGCGAAGATGGACCTCACGCCGTCGGTGCCGGCGATCTCGGCCTCGGCCTGGCGCACCAGCCGGTCCTTCTCGGCCAGCGACAGGTTGCCGCGGGCGCGGACGTAGGCGATGGCGCGTTCGGGTTCGGTTTCGACGAAGAATTCGACGCCGTTGTTGTGCGCGCTGAAGTAGCTGAACACGAAACCGATGAAGAAAACCGTCAGGCCGATGGCCACGAAGGGCATTATCGGGTTGCCGGAGATGAAGTGGATGACCGAGCCGAAGCGGCTGCGGCGATAGGCGGTTTCCTCGACGGTGACGGACCGTTGTTTGCCGACCGACCCTCCGGCGACGGCAAGGCCGAAACAGCCGACCACGAAAAGCACCGGGCCGGGTACGAACTGGCCCCGCAAAACGGCCATGATGCCGGCGAACAACACGGCGGCGGCTGCCACCACCAAGAGCAGGCGCAGGAAGATGTGGCAGTTCTCGTGCAAAAACCCGGAGGCGCGGGTCAGGATCGCCGACAGGCGGCCTGCGACACCACCGATAACCGGCAGGAAGACCAGCGCCACGATCAGCGAAGCCGACAGCACGAAGATCAGCGTCACCGGCAGGTTGCCCATGAACTCGCCGGCCACGCCGGGCCAGAACAGCATCGGCAGGAAGGCGCACAGCGTGGTGGCGGTGGACGAGACGATTGGCCAGAACATGCGGCAGGCGGCCTCGTCATAGGCACGCATCGGGCCCTGGCCCTGGGAGATGCGCTTGTCGGCATACTCGACCACCACGATGGCGCCGTCGACCAGCATGCCGACGGCGAGGATCAGGCCGAACATGACGATATTGGAAATCGCCATGCCGAACACGGCGAGCAGCGCGAAGCACAGCAGGAACGAAGTGGGGATCGCAAAGCCGACGAGAAGGGCGGCGCGGGTGCCGAGCGCGGACAGAACGACGATCATCACCAGCGCGATGGCGGTCAGCACGGAAGCCTGGAGCTGGTTGACCATCGAGGCGACTTCCTTGGAGGTATCCATCGAAGTCGAAACGGCGATCGCCTCGCGCAGTTCCGGAGGCCATTCCGCCGCGGATTTCGCGACGGTTTGGCGCACCAGTGCGGCCGTCTCGATGACGTTGAAGCCCTTGCGCTTGACGATTTGCAGCGCCACGGTTTTTTCGCCGTTATACCGTGCGGTGCCCCTCTGGTCCTCGAAGGTCAGGCGGATTTCGGCGATTTCCGACAGCGTGATGACCCGGTCGCCGTTGACCTTCACCGGCAGGTTATAGACGTCTTTCGGGTCGTTGAAGGCGGAAGGTATCTTGACCGAGTAGGCGCCCGAACCGCTCTCCAGTTCGCCGGCGGCGATCAACTGGTTGTTGCGCGTGACCACGTTGATGAGCTCGCCCGCCGTAACGTTGTACGCTTCCAGCTTCAGCGGGTCGATCAGAACCTCCAGCATCTCGTCGCGATGCCCGGCGAGGCCGGCTTCCAGCACCGGCGGCAGGGCCTCCAGGTCGCGCTGCAGGTTCTTGGCAGTACGCAGCAGCGTGCGTTCGGGGACGGCTCCCGACAAAGAGACGACGAGGATCGGGAATTCGGAGAAGTTGATCTCGTTGATCAGGATCTGGTCGACGCCATCCGGCATCTGCGCCTCGGCCTGATTGACCCGGTCGCGCACTTCGGCCAGCGTCGCCGCGCGGTCCCAACCGAATTCGAACTCCAGCGCGACGCCCGCATACCCCTCGGCTGCGGTGGCGGACATTTTTTTCAGGCCATCGAGGTCACGCAGTTTGGTTTCCAGCGGGCGGATCAGCAGTTTTTCGGAGTCTTCGGCGGAAATGCCGGGGAAAAACGCCGACACGAAGAGTGCCGGGATGTCTATGTCCGGTTCGCCCTCCTTGGGAAGCCCGATATACGACATCGCTCCGGCGCCAATCGAAAGCAGCACCAGCGCGATCACCATTCGCGCGTGTGCGGTAGCCCAATCGACGATGCGCGTCACAGCCCGGGTTCCCGGTAGGTGATGTCGAGCCGGCGGCCGTCCTCGACGAATTCCTGCCCGACGACGATGACGTCGACGCTTTCAGGCAGGCCGCCCAGCCAGACGCCGTCGGTGCTGTCGCGGATCAACTCGACGGGCATGAATTTCGCGGTTCCGGCGGCGGTCGCGGTCCGCACGCCAAGGCGGCCCTGATCGTCGAGCGTCAGCGCCGCCTGCGGCAGCAGGTGCGCCTTTTCCCCGTCGAACGCGATGACTATTTCCGCGGTAAAGCCATCGCGGATGGAAAGGTCCGGATTGGGCACTTCGACCTCCACCCGGTAGGTACGGGTCCGCGGGTCGGCGGAGCGCGCGACAAAGGACACTTCGCCAACCAGGCGTTCGCCGGTCAGCAACTGCGCCCGGGCCGGGCTGCCGACGCTTATCCGCGCGACGGCGTTTTCGGGCGCGAAGCCGACCAGCTTGATCATCGAAAGATCGATCACGGTCGCGCACAGGCCGCCCGGCTGAAGGAGCGAGCCGAGTTCGGCGGCGTCGTTTTCCAGAATGCCCGAGAACGGCGCGTGGATCCTGAGCCGGGCGATCTCCGTTTCGGCGATCTCGACTGCCGCCATCGCCGATTCCAGCGCCGCCCTGCGCGCGATGGCCGTGGTTTCGGAGGTGAAGCCTTTCCGGGCCAGCGACGCGGCGGCGCGATTGTTCACCTCGGCTTCGGCCAGCCGGGCGCGGGCCTCGGCCAACTGTGCGTTGCGGGTGCCGGGATCGAGCTCGCACAGCACCTGCCCGGCCGCGACGCGGGCACCCTTGCGGAGCGGTTCGGAAATCACCAGACCGCTGGTTTCGGATCGCACGTCGACTTTCCGGGCCGCTTCGGTCCGGCCGCGCAGAACCATGCCGCTTTCGACGGTTCTGGCCGTGGAGCGCAGCACGACAACGGAAACCGGCGGCTGTTCGCGAGCGGGTTGTTCTGGCTGCGCCGTCGCCGGTTGGCTGGATGCCGCCTCCGCGCCCGAAAACGCACGGAGCGCGTCGCGCTCCATGATCACGACATAGAGCGCCAGTGCCACGATGGCGGAAGTAAGGAGTGGAACCAGGCGCATCGAGAATTCCTGTTCTGCCGTTCCAACTCGCCGCCAGGCGCCACAATTGCATGGGCAGCGAAATCTGTAGTCACATAGGGTTCGTAACACATCGCCGCAAGCATGGCGCCGGACAATCGGCACAACCAC
>JBHHXR010000181.1:0-7668 GCA_046757205.1 Paracoccaceae bacterium | reverse complement strand
GCTGATCTCGCCGCCGCCGCACCACGACATCTATTCCATCGAGGACCTGGCGCAGTTGATCTACGATCTCAAGCAGATCAACCCGCGCGCCAAGGTCTGCGTCAAGCTGGTCAGCCAGTCCGGCGTCGGCACCATCGCCGCAGGCGTCGCCAAGGCCAAGGCCGACGTGATCCTGATCTCCGGGCACAACGGCGGCACCGGCGCCAGCCCCATGACTTCGATCAAATACGTCGGCCTGCCGTGGGAAATGGGCGTCGCCGAAACACACCAGGTGCTGAGCCTCAACAATCTGCGCGACCGGGTGACGCTGCGCACCGATGGCGGCCTGCGGACCGGCCGCGACATCGTGACCGCTGCCATGCTCGGAGCCGAGGAATACGGCATCGGCACGGCGGCGCTGATCGCGATGGGCTGCATCATGGTGCGCCAGTGCCAGTCGAACACTTGCCCCGTGGGCATCTGCGTGCAGGACCCGCGATTGCGCGAGAAATTCACCGGTACGCCGGAAAAGGTGGTGAATCTGATCACCTTCTATGCCCACGAAGTGCGCGAAATCCTGGCGTCGCTGGGCGTCCGGAGCCTCAACGAAATCGTCGGCCGCGCCGATATGCTGTCGCAGGTCAGCCGCGGCGCGGCGCATCTCGACGATCTCGACCTCAACCCGCTGCTGATCACGGTCGATGCCGGGCACGACATCGTCTACGACCGCGACAAGCCGCGGCAATTCGTTCCCGACACGCTGGACTCGCAGATCGTCGCCGACGCCGAGCCGTTCTTCAAGGACGGCGAGAAGATGCAGCTTTCCTATGCGGTGCAGAACACGGACCGCACGGTCGGCACGCGGGTCTCTTCGCACATCGTGAAACGCTTTGGCATGAACAACGAGCTTCAGCCCGACCACCTGACGATCACGCTCAGCGGCTCCGCCGGCCAGAGCCTTGGCGCCGTCGCGGCGCCCGGCCGGAAAATCGAGGTCGAGGGCGACGCCAACGACTACGTGGGCAAGGGGCTGTCGGGGGCGACAATCGTCGTGCGACCGGAACTCGGCTCGCCGCTGGTTCCGCAAAGCAACACGATCATCGGCAACACGGTGCTTTACGGCGCGACCGCCGGACGGCTTTTCGCCAGCGGCCAGGCCGGCGAACGTTTCTGCGTGCGCAACTCCGGCGCCGAGGTCGTGGTCGAGGGCTGCGGCTCGAACGGCTGCGAGTACATGACCGGCGGTGTCGCCGTCATCCTCGGTTCGGTCGGAGACAATTTCGGCGCGGGCATGACGGGCGGAATGGCCTTTGTCTTCGACCCCGACGATGTTGTCGAGACGCGGATGAATCCGCAGTCGATTATTTCCCGGGCCGTCGAATCGAGCCATTGGGAAGGCGTCCTTCGCGGCCTGATCGAAACGCATCTGACCGAGACCGGCAGCCCGATCGCGAGGGAAATCCTGCGCAACTGGGATGCGGCGCTGACCAGGTTCCGGCAAATCTGCCCGAAAGAGATGATCGGCCGTCTCGAACATCCACTGTCGGAAAGAGACCAGGTGATCCCCGCCCAATAGGGCGAACGCCTCGGGCCGCTGAGTCTTTTTTGCCACGGTGCGGCGGGAAATCTCGCCCGCTCCGCCGAACCGGGTGTGAATTTCCGGCCGCCTGCCGCCAGAATTGGCTCCGCAAGCCAGCGCCGCCCCGAGGGACCCGATGCCGACGAGTTACACCGACCAGGCCTACGCCATCGATCCTTACCAACTTGCTGTGCCGCAGGCGGTAACGGTGATCACGCTCAATATCATCGATGAAAACGACAACGGGATCGTCGAGCCGGGCGACACCGTGCAGGGCGCTGCGGTAGAGCAGGTCTATATTATCGACACGGTGACGGTGGACGGCGTCCAGATAAGCGGCGTGACCTTCTATACCGCCGGCGGCGGGCGCTATTTCACTGCCGTTGACGGATCGGTTCTCCAGGACGGCACGGCCACCGCATCGACCTGGACAACGACCAGCACCGAGGTCACGATTCCGCAGCTTGGTCCGCCTTGCTTCGCCAGGGGCACACTCATCCGAACGCCGCACGGCGACGTCCCGGTCGAGACATTGTCGCTGGGCGATCTTGTCGAAACCCTGGATCACGGGCCGCAACCGGTACGCTGGATCGGGTTCAGGACGGTTGACGGCCGCGGCCGGTACGCGCCGGTCTGCATCGAGAAAGAGGCGCTCGGAAACCGCCGCCGGATGCTGGTATCGCCGCAGCATCGGCTGCTGTTGTCGGGGTGGCGCGCCGAGTTGTACTTCGGCGCGACCGCGGTGCTCGCCGCCGCGAGGCACCTGTGCAACGGCACCACTGTCTATTCCGAGCCCGCTGACCGCGTGACCTACTATCACGTGATGTTCGACCGGCACGAAATCATCTTTTCCGAGGGCATCCCCAGCGAAAGCTTCCTGCCCGGGGATTACATCATGGAAAGCGACTACAGTATCCGCGAAGAGGTTCTGTCGCTCTTTCCCGAACTCGACGCAGATGGCGTCGCCGCGATCCCGTCGGCGCGGCCGGTTCTGAAATCGGGCGAGGCGAGGCTTCTGCAGGGCGTTGTGCAGGGCGGCGCCGGCAAGGCGGCGGTACAGTGATCCGCCGGCACCGCTGAGACCAAAACGACGCTGCGCCTTGCTCTGCGGTTGCCGCGCCCGGAACCGGGTGCCAAGAAGCCTCGTCCGCGAAGATTCCAACCACACGGACGCAACGGCAATGGCAGGCACACCGGCACGACCAAGCAGGCGGCACCGCAGGACCGTGCGCAGACGGCGGCGGCTGGCCGCGGTGTTGCGCCGGCGCCGGCGGCTTGGCCGGATATGCCGGTTTCTCCGCCGCTGGACTCTGCGCTGCGTCGCCCTGGTGCTGGTGGTTGTGATCGGACTGCGCTGGGTTGACCCGCCAGTGACCTATCTCATGGCAGCGGAGTGGATCCGGCTCGGGCATATCGAGCGGCAGTGGGTTCCCGTCAGTGAAATGTCGGAATCGCTTCCGCTCAGCGCCGCCGCGGCGGAAGACGCGCGGTTCTGCCGCCATGACGGTTTCGATTTCGATGCCATCCGCGACGCACTTGCCGATGAACGCAGGCTGCGCGGCGCCTCGACCATCAGCCAGCAGGTGGCAAAGAATGTTTTCCTGTGGCCGGCGCGAAGCTGGCTCCGCAAGGGGCTGGAGGCCGGGTTCACCGTGCTGATCGAGCTGACCTGGCCGAAACGGCGGATCATGGAGGTCTATCTGAATGTCGCCGAATTCGGCGAGGGCGTTTTCGGTGTGCAGGCGGCGGCGCAGCACTATTTCGGCCGCGACGCGTCTGCCGTTTCAGCGGCGCAGGCAGCGCGGCTGATGGCGATCCTGCCGGACCCGAAACGCCGGTCCGCCAACCGGCAGAGCCGGTTCATGCGCAGCCGGTCGGCAGCGATCGTTTCGGGTGCCGAAACGCTGCGAAAGGAAGGCAGGGCCGACTGTTTCCTCCCGCCCGATACCGGCGCCTGATGGAGCATCCCTTGAAAAACCCCAAGCTGCCTGCAAGAAGAGTGCGTCGATCAAAGCACGGGACACAACATGCGCCGCCTGTATCACCTGCCGCTGTCGCCGTTCTGCCGCAAGATCCGGCTGGTTCTGGCGGAAAAGAAGATCGAGGTGGAACTGGTCGAGGAAAAACCCTGGGAGCGGCGCATGGAATTCCTGCGCCAGAACCCCTCGGGCAAGGTTCCGATGCTGAAGATAGACGACCTGACGCTGTCCGATTCGATGGCGATTTTCGAGTATCTGGAGGAAAAGTACCCGGCCGCCCCTCTGCTGCCCGCCGACCCGGCCGGCAAGGCCGAGGCCAGGCGCCTGGCTGCGTTCTTCGACGACAAGTTCCACCACGAGGTGACGGCCAATCTGCTCTACGAGCGGGTGAACAAGCGGATGGCCAAGGAAGGGCACCCCGACAGCGAGAAGATCAAGAACGGCTCCAGGAACATAAAATATCACATCGACTACATCGACTGGCTGATCGACCAGCGCCGCTGGCTGGCCGGTGACCGCATGACCATCGCCGACTTCGCCGCCGCCGCGCAGTTCAGTTGCCTCGACTATATCGGGCTGGTGGACTGGTCGCGCAGCGACAACATGAAATCCTGGTACGCCAAGATCAAGTCGCGCCCGGCCTTCCGCTCGATCCTCGCCGACCTGGTGCCGGGATTCACCCCGCCCGAACACTACGCGGACCTGGATTTCTGACCATGTCCGGCGCAGCAGAGGACCTGACTGCTGCGCTGCGCCGGAAGTCCGAGGCGGCGGGCTTCGCCGCGATGGGGATCTGCGGTCCCGACGCGATACCGCGGGCGCCGGAACACCTGGCGGCGTTTCTCGGGGCCGGCTACCACGGGCAGATGGCCTGGATGGCCAACCGTGCGGCATGGCGTTCCGATCCGGCGAAACTCTGGCCGGAGACGCGCTCCATCATCATGCTGGCCGAGCCCTACACGCCTGACGAGGACCCGCTGAAAATCCTGAACATGCCCGAGCGCGGCTCGATATCGGTCTATGCCCGCAACCGCGACTACCACGATCTGGTGAAAAAGCGCCTCAAACGGCTCGGCCGCTGGCTGATCGAACGGGCCGGCGGCGAGATCAAGGTCTTCGTCGATACCGCGCCGGTCATGGAAAAGCCCTTGGCCGCCGCCGCCGGCCTCGGCTGGCAGGGCAAGCACACCAACCTGGTCAGCCGGAAGCTTGGCAACTGGTTCTTTCTCGGCGCCATATTCACAACGCTTGAACTGCCCCGCGACCGGGCGGCGCGGGACCACTGCGGTTCGTGCCGGGCCTGCCTCGACATCTGCCCGACCAACGCCTTCCCGGCGCCCTACCGTCTCGATGCGACGCGCTGCATCAGCTACCTGACCATAGAGCATGACGGCCCGGTGCCCCGGGACTTGCGCGAAAAGATGGGAAACCGGATCTACGGTTGCGACGACTGCCTCGCCGTCTGCCCGTGGAACAAGTTCGCCCGGGCGTCGCACGAGGCCGGTTACTGGGCGCGGGTCGAGCTGATGCGCCCGAAGCTGCGCCACCTTGTGGCGCTCGACGACACCGGTTTCCGGCAGGTCTTCCGGGGTTCGCCGATCAAACGCATCGGCCGAAACCGGTTTGTCCGCAACGTGCTATACGCCATCGGAAATTCCGGGCTGACCTATCTCGCCGGCCATGCCCGTCCATTGCTGCTTGACGGCGACGCGACGGTGCGCGACGCCGCCGAGTGGGCGATCGGGAGGCTTGAAGATTGACGGTCCTGCTCAGTTTCGGCCACGGTTATTCCGCCCGCGCCTTCGGCCGGCGGCTGCTTGGCGAAGGCTGGCGCGTAATCGGCACCAGCCGCTCACCCCAAGGCGCCGCGAGAATCGCCGCGACCGGCGCCGAGGCAGTGGTATGGCCGGGCGCCGGTATGACCGCGTATCTGGATGCTGCCAGCCACCTCCTGATCTCCGCCGCGCCCGAGGCCGGCGGCGATCCGGTGCTGGCCCGCCTGCGGGACGCCATCGCGAGGCGCGCCGGACGGTTCGAGTGGGTGGGATACCTGTCCACGACGGCGGTCTACGGCGACCGTCAGGGCGGCTGGGTGGACGAGACTTCAGCACTGGCCCCGGCGACCGAACGCGGCAGGCGCCGCGTGGCGGCGGAAAAGGCCTGGCTGTCGGTTCCCGGACTGCCGGTGCACGTCTTCCGTCTGGCCGGCATCTACGGGCCCGGCCGCGGCCCCTTCGCAAAGGTCCTGGCCGGCACCGCGCGGCGCATCGTCAAGCCGGGCCAGGTGTTTTCGCGCATCCACCGCGACGACATCGCCCAGGTGCTGCGCGCCTCCGTTGCCCGCCCGAATCCCGGCGCTGTCTACAATGTCTGTGACAACTGCGCCGCGCCGCCCCAGGACGTTATCGCCGAGGCGGCCCGGCTGCTTGGCGTCCCGGTTCCGCCGGCGGAACCCTTCGCGCAGGCGGAGATGAGCGCCATGGCGCGCAGCTTCTACGCCGAGTCGAAACGCGTCTCGAACCGCCGCATCAGGGAGGAGCTTGGCGTGACCCTGATCCACCCCGATTACCGCCACGGCCTGCGCGCGCTTCTGGCGGAAGCGGAAAACGGACAATTTTAGCGGTCTTTGGCTCGGCAGCGCTGGGCGCTTAACCTTGTCTTCCCAATTACCCGCCAGTCTGGCGCCGGAACGGATCCGGGTGCCTGGAACATGAGCGTGATTTCCGATTTCAAGGCGGAACGGCAGCGCCGTGCCTCTCTCGAGGGGCCGCCCTATTCGGTGCTTTCGGGCCCCGGCCTTCCGGCTTTCGACATGGCCGAGGTCGCAGCCGCCCTCTGGCGCGAAAAATGGCGCGTCGCCGGGGTTCTGGCCGCGGCGCTGGCGGCATGCGCCGCCTATCTGTTCGCGATTGCGACGCCCAGATACGCCGCGACCGCAGTGGTCATGCTGAACACCCGTCAGGAATCCGTGGTCGATCTGGAAAGCGTCATGTCCGGGCTGTCGTCGGATCTTGCGACCATCAACACGGAAATCGAGGTGATGCGCTCGCGGCACCTTCTTGGTCGTGTCGCCGACGATCTGGCGCTGGACCGGGACCCGGAATTCAATGCCGCGCTGCGCCCCGTCCGGTTCGCCGGTATCCGTGGCGCCGTGGCCCGCTACGCCGGCATCGGGCAACAGCGGCGCGCGGCCGCCCACGGCACCCGCCAGCGGGTGATCGATGCCCTTCTCGACAGCCTGAGCATAACAGCCGTGCGCCAGTCCTACGTGTTCCGGATCACGGCGATGACGGCCGACCCCGGCAAATCCGCACAGATCGCCAACCGCATCGCGGAGCTCTACATCGTCGATCAGCTCGACGTGAAAGCGGCCGCCAACGACAAGGCGGCGGACTGGCTGCGCGGGCAGGTATCGAACCTGACCGAGCGGCTCGAGGAAAGCGAGGCGGCCGTCGATTCCCATCTCGCGGCGACACCGCTGGTAAGCGAGGAGGGACTGGCGGCCCTGCAGGGCCGGATCAAGGATCTGCGCGGGCGCCGCCGGGAGCTGGCGGTTTCGGAGGCGTCCGGCCCCCAGGCGGCGGCGCTCGACGCCTCGATCGAGGCGCTGGAAGACAGGCGGCAGGCGCAGGCGGCGGACCTCCTGGAACTCCGCCGGCTTCAGCGCGAGGCCGAGGCGAACCTGCAAATCCAGAAGCACTTTCTGTCGCGGCTGAAGGAAATCTCGGTGCAACAGGGCATACAGCGGCCCGACGCAAGGGTCATTTCCAGCGCCGAGACGCCGCCCGACCCGGCGGAGCCGAAAATCGTCCAGTCCTTCACGCTGGCAGCGGTATTCGGGCTGTTTCTCGGCTGCGTGCTTGTGCTGGGCAGGGAACGGCTTTCGCAAAGCTTTGCCACCAGCGGCGATCTGGAGGCGGAAACCCTGCTGCCGGTGCTTGGCTCGGTGCCGCTGGCGCCGGTCCGGCGCCGCGAGAAACTGCTCGGCTATGTCGGCCGTCACCCGTCCTCGGGGCTGGCCGAATCGGTGCGGAACCTGCGCACGTCCCTGCTCCTGCGGGACGCGCAAAACCCGCCGCGGGTGGTCCTGACGACGTCTTCGGTTCCCGGCGAGGGCAAGTCGACGCTGGC
>JBHHXR010000180.1:0-7677 GCA_046757205.1 Paracoccaceae bacterium | reverse complement strand
CGCGCGATGTGCTACGTAGCGATGAGAGGTCCCGTGAAAGCCGTAACGACGGATGCCGGCTATCTCGGGCAGGTCGGGCAGCGCGTATTTCACCGCGACATCGGGATTCGTCGCGTGAAAGGAGGTGTCGAAGCTGGCGAATTGCGGCAGGCCGGGCGCCGCCTCCGCCAGCGCCAGAATACCGGCCAGGTTGTGCGGGTTGTGCGACGGGGCCAGCGGAATGCAGCTTTCGATCTGCCGGATCAGGCGTGGCGTGATCTCTGCCGGTGCCTTCAGCGCCTCGCCGCCATGCACCACCCGGTGGGCGGCGGCGGCGAGGTTTTCGGGCCTGGTGCCGGCCTTGGCGAGCGCCGCCAGCAGCAGTTCAATGGCGGTGACGTGGTCGGGCGCATCGGCGGGCTTTCGATCGCCGTCGAGCGACAGCACGGACGCGCCGCCTATCTCCGAGACGGAACCAGCATGAACGGGGTCGTCGCCGCTCCCGAAGACCGCGAACTTGATCGATGACGAGCCGGCGTTGACGACCAGTATGGCGCCGGACTGCCGGGTCTGCCCTGGCTGTTTCACGTTGCGGTCAGGCTCCTTTCTGCGGGCGCATGTCGGCGGCGTCGATCCCTGCCACGCTCACCGGCGTTTTCATGGCGTCGCGGCGGAACGGCTCGCCGAGTTCCTGGTTCAGGATCACCTCGATGAACGTGGTCTGCCCGTCCCCCATCTGCGCCCTGGTTGCGGCGGCAAGCGCATCGGTCAGTTCTTCCATCGTGCGCACGGCGACACCCCTGACGCCGCAGGCCTCGGCGATTTTCGCGTAGCTGACCTGCGGGTCCAGCTCGGTTCCGACGAAATTGTCGTTGTACCACAGCGTTGTGTTGCGCTTCTCGGCGCCCCACTGGTAGTTGCGGAAGATCACCATGGTGATCGCCGGCCAGTCTTCGCGGCCGATGGCCGTCATCTCGTTCATGGAAATGCCGAAAGCGCCGTCGCCGGCGAAGCCGACGACCGGCGTGTCCGGGTTGCCGATCTTGGCGCCGGTGATCGACGGGAAGCCGTAGCCGCACGGCCCGAACAGCCCCGGCGCGAGGTACTTGCGGCCCGTCTCGAAGGTCGGGTAGGCGTTGCCGATGGCGCAGTTGTTGCCAATGTCCGACGAGATGATCGCATCTTTCGGCAAGGCGGCGGTGATCGCGCGCCACGCCATGCGGGCGCTCATGTGATCGGGCTGGCGGGCGCGCACGCGGGCGTTCCAGGTGGTTCCCTCGTCGTCCTCCTCGTGGTCCATCGAGGTCAGTTCCTGTGCCCAGGCGGATTTCGTCCTGGCGATCAGCGCCTTGCGCTCGTCGCGCCCGGCGTCGCCGGCGTCGCGGCTCAGTCGATCAAGAATGCCTTCGGCGACAAGTTTGGCGTCGCCGACGATACCCACGTCTACCGGCTTGGTCAGCCCGATCCGGTCGGGATTGATGTCGACCTGAATGAGCTTCGCGTCGACGGGCCAGTAGTCCAGACCGTAACCGGGCAGCGTGGAAAACGGGTTCAACCGGTTGCCGAGCGCCAGCACCACGTCGGCCTGCGCGATCAGGTTCATCGCCGCCTTCGAGCCGTTATAGCCGAGCGGCCCGGCGAACAGCGGATGCGAGCCGGGGAAGGCGTCGTTGTGCTGGTAGTTGCAGCAGACCGGCGCATCGAGACGCTCCGCCAGCGCCTGGCTGGCCGGAATGGCGCCACCGAGAACCACGCCGGCGCCGTTGACGATGACCGGGAACCTGGCGTCGGAGAGCAGCTTCGCCGCTTCCGCGATGGCCTCTTCACCGCCGGCGGGGCGCTCGAACTCGACGATGGCGGGCAGTTCGACGTCGATCACCTGGGTCCAGAAATCGCGCGGCACGTTGATCTGCGCCGGGGCGGACATGCGGCGCGCCTTGGTGATCACCCGGTTCAGAACCTCCGGTATGCGCGTGGGATCGCGCACCTCTTCCTGATAGGCCACCATGTCGGCGAAGGCGCGCATCTGCTCGACTTCCTGAAAGCCGCCCTGGCCGACGGTCTTGTTGGCCGCCTGCGGCGTGACCAGCAGCATCGGCGTGTGGTTCCAGTAGGCGGTCTTGACGCAGGTGACGAAATTGGTGATTCCGGGGCCGTTCTGCGCGATGATCATCGCCATCTTGCCGGTGGTGCGGGTAAACCCGTCGGCCATGTAGCCGCCGTTGCATTCGTGGGCCACGTCCCAGAACTTGATTCCGGCCTGCGGGAAATAGTCGGAGATCGGCATGAAGGCGGAGCCGATGATGCCGAAGGCATGCTCGATGCCGTGCATCTGCAGGACTTTCACAAAGGCTTCTTCCGTTGTCATTTTCATCGTCGCGTGTCCTCTTTTCCCCTGAATGTGTCCTGGCGCGGGCCGCACCGGCGAGTTCCCGTGACCGCAGAGCGTTTCGGCGCCAACATCGTGGAAGCTTCTGCCTCTAATTAGGGCCAGTTTGATTCAGTGATATGGCCAGCATTCGGAGTCAACTTTGCTTCCGAGGATGTCGTAATCGAACAATTCCCGCGCGATCTGTGCTAATATGCAGCAACGCAGTCCCGCCACGCTGTTCACTGCAAGATTTCACGTCCGCGCCACGGGGAGAAGTATATGCTCATCTATCCGACAATAGAACTTCAGAAAGGCAGGTGCGTCAGCCTCCGGCGCGGCAAGCTCGACGAGCCGCTGATCTGGCATGTCGATCCTGTCGCCAAGGCCAAGGAATTTGCCGATACGGGCGCGGAATGGCTTCACATCACTGATCTCGATGCGGTGTCCGGTGACGGATCGAACCGCGACATCATCCAGGAAATCATTCTCCACGCGGGCATTCCCGTCCAGGTGTCCGGGGGTATTCGTACGCTTGAACACGTCGAACATTGGGTCGAAGACGGCGTGGGCCGCGCGGTGATCGGTACCGCGGCGGTTCTGACGCCGGACCTTGTCCACCAGGCGGCGCGGCGGCACCCCGATCAGGTCGTGCTGTCCATCGACGTCTGGCGGGGCGAAGTCATGACGCACGGCTGGACCGAGGCCAGCGTCTTTGCGCCGGTCGATTTCATGAGAACCTTTCGGGACGACCCGCTGGCGGCGATCATCTTCACCGATATCGACCGGGATATGGATGAACCCTTGTCGAGCGTCGCGCTGACCACAGCATTTGCGGCGGAATCGCGTTCGCCGGTCATCTCCAGCGGGCTGGTAAAGACGATCGACGACATTTCGGTTCTGAAATACGTCTACAACATCGCGGGCGCAATCGTGGGCAGGGCGCTGTTCGAGCGCACCGTCGATCTCGCGGAGGCGCTCGAAGTCGCGGCCTCGGCGCCGGAACCGGTGCCGGAACCGCTGTAGCCGGGATGCTTCAGACGCCGCACGCGTTTGCTATCAGGGCGACACCTGCGTCGATACGCTCTGCCGGGATCGAAGAGTAGGCGAGCCGGTAGAAATTGCGCGGCGGGTTCTCGCCGTGAAAAAATGCCGTGCCGGGTTCGATCAGGACGCCGTCGCGCTTCAGCGTTTCCGCGAGATCGGCAGTATCGGTTCCGGCCGGCGCTTCCATCCAGAAACTGGTCCCGCCGAAAACCGAGCGATGGACCGGGGACAGGCCGTAACGGTCGATGGCGCGAGCCATCGCCTCCCGTCTTTTCTGAAACGCCTCGCGCATCCGCCGGACCAGCGCATCGTAGTGCCCCAGCCCGAGGAAATACGCGGTGGTGCGCTGGATGTGCCCGGGGATGTGCCGCAGAACGATGCTGCGCAGGCCGCGCGCCTCGCGGATCAGGTTTTCCGGGCCGACCAGATAGCCGAGCCGCAGGCCGGGAAAGAGCGACTTCGAGAAGCTTCCGATATAGATCACCCGGCCCCCGGTATCGAGGGATTTCAAAGCCGGCGTCGGCGGTTTGAGAAAGCTCATTTCGAATTCATAATCATCCTCGACGATCAGGAAATCACGTTCGGCCGCCAGCCGGAGAAGCCGGTGCCGGCGCCGCATCGGCATGGTCACCGTTGTCGGCGCCTGATGGCTGGGCGTGGCGAAAACCAGCCCCGTGCCCTCCGGTATCAGTTTCGGCGGCAGTCCGCGGTCATCCACCTGCAACGGAACGGTTCGGCATTTTCGGTGCGTGAGTATCTCGCGCAGGCCGGGATATCCCGGCTCCTCGATTACGGCCGCGGTTCCGCGCGAAAGCAGAATCTCGGCGACCAGCCAGAGAGCATTCTGCGCGCCCATGGTTATCAGGATTTCCTCCGGCCGCGCGTCGATGCCGCGGCGCGGCAGGGTTTGCCTCGCGATGAAATTCACCAGCTCGGGATCGTCGGCTTCGGCATAGTCGGTCGTCAGGCTGGTAAAGTCGCGCCGACCCAGTGCCCGGTGCGCACAGGCCCGCCAGGCCGAATGATTGAACAACCCGGGGTCGGCCTGACCGTAGATGAACGGGTAGCGGTATTTCTGCCAGTCCAGCGGCTTCGCCACCGTCCGGGCGCCGCTGTATCGCTCTTCGACGAAGCGCTCCCATGCGACCGGCGGTCCCTGCCTGCGCCCTGCCCGCGGCCTGGGCTGCGGAGAGGGCGCGGTATCGGCCACGAAATAGCCCGAACGGCCCGACGACGCGATGTATCCGTCGGCCATCAGTTCCTGATAGGCCAACGTCACCGTTATGCGCGAAATGCCGAGATGAGCGGCCAGTTTGCGGCTCGAGGGCAGCTTTTCCCCGACCCGGAAGCGCCCCGAAAGGATCGCCGAGGCGACGATCTGCCGGATCTGCATCTGCAGCGAGCCAGTGGCTTCCGGGTCCAGAAAGAACATGTGCTCGGAAAGTGCCAGGTGCCGCTCCCGCATGGAATCTGGACATAGATAACGCGTGGACTGGATGTAAGGAAACAGTATTTTCGGTCCTAGCGTCGGGTCAGGATTTCTCTCAACCGGCGCACCCGTGCGGCTTTTCTGAAAGGTGGAGCCATGGCCTATGACGTTCAACCGAACTCCCTCGAAAACCACTGGATGCCGTTCACCGACAACCGGGGTTTCAAGGCGGAACCCCGCATGGTCGTGGAGGCCAGCGGGCAATACATGACCGACCATCACGGCGGGCGCGTGATCGACGGATCGTCGGGTCTGTTCTGCTCGCCCGCCGGGCACTGCCACCCCAAGATCGTCGAAGCCGTGAACGCGCAGATGAAAAAGAACACGTACACCGCGCCGTTCGGCCTCGGGCAGCCACTGAGTTTCGCGCTTGCCGATCAGATCGCGAAACTGACGCCAGACGGGACCGACCACGTGTTTTTCGTGAATTCCGGCTCTGAAGCCGTTGATACAGCGTTAAAAATCGTGATGGCGTACCACGCAGCGCAAGGGCAGAACCGGCCCCGGTTCGTCAGCCGCGAACGCGCCTATCACGGCGTCAACATCGGCGGCGTGTCGCTTTCGGGCATGGTCAACAACCGCAGGACCTTCCCCTCGGTCATGCCCAATATCGTGATGATGCGCCACACCTGGACCGGCGAGGAACTGAACGTGAGGGGCCAGCCGCAGAAGGGCGGCGAACTCGCCGAGGACCTGGAGCGGGCCGCGCAGACGTTCGGCGGCCAGACGATAGCGGCCTGCTTCGTGGAGCCGGTCGCCGGTTCGACCGGCACGCTGGTGCCGCCGGTCGGATATCTGGAGCGGCTGCGCGAGATCTGCGACGAGCACGGCATCCTGCTGGTCTTCGACGAGGTGATCACCGGATTCGGCCGGACCGGCGCCAATTTTGCTGCGCAGACATTCGGCGTGAAACCGGACATCATGACGATGGCGAAGGCGCTTACCAACGGTTCGATCCCGATGGGTGCGGTTGCCGTCACCGACGCGGTCTACGACGCCGTCACGGATGCCGCCGCGCCCGGCGCAATCGAGTTCTTCCACGGCTACACCTATTCCGCCCACCCGGCAGCATGCGCCGCCGGGCTGGCCACTCTGGACATCTACCAGAACGACGGATTGTTCCAGCGCGCCGCGGACATGGCCACCTATTTTCAGGACGCCATCCATTCGCTGGCCGACCATCCCCTTGTGAAGGACGTTCGCAGTTGCGGGTTGCTGTCGGGCGTCGAGATGCATGCGCGCGGGGGCGCCGGCAAACTCGGCGGCGCGCTTCAGAAGGCCATGTTCTGGAACGGCCTGCACGTGAAATTCACCGGCGACGCCGGGATCGTGGCGCCGATGTTCGTCGCCGAAAATAGCCATATCGACGAGATAGTGGGAATTTTCCGAAAGACGCTGGACGAACACGCCTGAGGCTCGGTGCCCGCCGCCGGAACCGTGATTGACACGCCGCCGGGACATGCTAGTCGTTTCCCGGCGGCTGCTTCTTGGGACATGGCGTGACAACTACGGCAATCGACGTGTGGTTTTCGGACCATCCCGATCTGACGAACTTTCGCGCCGGGCTGTTCGATCTGAACGGCGCCCTGCGAGGCAAGCGATTGCCGGTCGCGCAGTGCGGCAAGGTCGCCGATGGCCGTTTGCGCATGCCGCTGTCGGTGACCAGTGTCGATATCTGGGGATCCGATATCCGCAACAGCCCGCTGGTCTTCGCCAGCGGCGACGCCGACGGCATCTGCCGTCCGACCGGGCGCGGACCGTTCCGGATGAATTGGCTGAGCGAGGATTCCGCACTGGTACCGGTCTGGATGTTCAACGAGGACGGCACACCCTTCGAGGCTGACCCGCGTCAGGTGCTGGCCCGGGTCCTGAGCCGATATTCCGCGCGCGGATGGCGGCCGGTTGTCGGAACCGAGCTCGAGTTCTGCCTTTTCGGACAGCGCGCGGGCGCCCCGTCCGCCGCGATTTCACCGCTGACCTATCGCGACCTCACTTCGGACGCCATTCTGTCGGTCGACGAACTGGATCATTTCGACGGTTTTCTCGACGACGTCTATGCCGCTTGCCGGGCCTTCGGCATTCCTGCGGACGCGGCGATTTCCGAATGCGGTCCCGGCCAGTTCGAGATCAACCTCGACCATCGCGACGACGC
The DNA here is from genome assembly GCA_046757205.1 of Paracoccaceae bacterium. GTDB lineage: Bacteria > Pseudomonadota > Alphaproteobacteria > Rhodobacterales > Rhodobacteraceae > JBHHXR01. The sequence goes on along the minus strand of JBHHXR010000180.1, from coordinate 642 downwards.
GCTGGCGGCAGCCGACGACGCGGCGCTGTTCAAGCGGCTGGTGCGCGGCGTTGCCCGCAACCACGGCATGGCGGCTTCGTTCATGGCCAAACCGCGGCTGAAGCAGGCCGGCAACGGGCTGCACATCCACTTTTCGGTGCTGGATGGCGGAGGGCGGAACATATTTGACGATGGAACCTCAGCCGGGTCGGCAGCGCTCCATTCCGCAGTCGCCGGCTGTCTCGCGGCGATGCAGGAATCGACCCTCGTCTTTGCGCCGCATCTGAACTCCTACCGGCGCTTCGAGGCGGACAGCCACGCGCCCACCGCCGTTGCCTGGGGCTACGAAAACCGGACCGCCGCGATCCGTATTCCCGGTGGTGCGCCGGCTGCACGGCGCATCGAGCACCGCGTCGCCGGGGCGGACGCCAACCCTTATCTGGTGCTGGCGTCGTTGCTCGGGGCGGCCTTGCTGGGGATCGAACGCGAAATGCCGCCGCCGGACCCGGTAACGGGGAACACCTACGGTGCGGATTTGCCCCGGCTGCCCACCTACTGGCACGACGCGATACGCCAATTCGAGGGCGGATCGCTGGTGGCGGAAATATTTCCATCCCTATTGATCGACATGTTCGCACGCTGCAAGCGGCAGGAAATGGACAT
>JBHHXR010000179.1:0-7737 GCA_046757205.1 Paracoccaceae bacterium | reverse complement strand
CGAGCTGGTCAAACTCAGAACCGGCCAGGCTCGTGAAGCGATATCAACCTTGCGTGACATTCAGTACACGGAGATCGAACTGGCCGAGCGCCGCGCCGCGCTGGTGGATACCCTGTCGCGTCTCGACGTCAAGGCTCCGGTCAGCGGGATTGTCTTCGGCACCAAGGTTTTCGCGTTGAAGTCGGTGGTACAGCCGGGGGCTCCGATCATGTACATCATCCCACAGGATCAACCACTGCTTATCGCCGCCCGCGTTGACACCAACAGCATCGACCAGGTGCGCCTCGGGCAGGAGGTCGCCCTTCGTTTCACGGTATTCGACCAGCGCCGCACACCGGAACTCGAGGGGTACGTTTCGAGGATATCGGCCGACGTGATTACCGACGAGGCAACCGGTCTGGCCTTCTACGCCGTGGATATCCTGCCCGGGGACGGCGAACTCGGAAAACTCGGAGAGGAGGTCGTGCTGCCCGGCATGCCGGTCGAAGCGTTCATCAAGACCGGGGAGCGCTCGCCCATGGCGTTTCTCACGAAACCGCTTACCGATTATTTCGCGCGCGCGTTTCGCGGGTAGCATTCGGGCTTGCGGCATGTCCGGGACGGCCTCAGCCTGCCCGCGCGGCATACGTGACCAGGATGGCAGAACCAGTACTTGATCGACCACCGGTTGGTACCCGCGGGCCTCTCGCCGCCGACGTCAAGTTCGACCATCCGCCCGTCCCGGCGGAGGGGCCGACACGGCCAGCGCCGCCGACAAGGCCGGCGCCGGTTCAATCACGGCGTCCGGTTCCAAACCGGCAGGGCTTGGCGTATGGTCAGGCATGGCCATGTCGTTGCTTGCGGCTGGCGAGTGATCTTCCTGGGATCCAGGAACATGCGTTATCCGATTCGCAGATCGGCACATGCGACGCGACTTGCCGGGCGGCGCGAGTTTTTCGGGTCGGGTCAAGGCCGGTTTTCGACAACCGCCACATAGTCGGCTGCTGGAATATCCTGGAGGCGTTCCTTGATTCACCACATCGACCCCGCCATTCTTGCGACGCCTTACGGCGCAATCTACTGGTACGGTGCGGTTTATTCATTTGGCTTTCTGGGCGTCTTCGTTTGGTTCTGGTACCGGCGGCGGGCCCGGGGCCTGTCCGACAGAGACGTTTTCTCGCTCTCCGTTGTGTTCAGCGTTGGTGTTTTGCTGGGTGCGCGCGGGTTCGATATTCTCGTTTACGAGCTTGACTACTACCGCGAGCATCCCCTTGCGGCGTTGAACTGGTGGGAAGGAGGGATGGCGTCGCACGGCGTGCTGTTGGGCGGCTTGATTGCGATTCTTCTCTTTGCCCGCACCCGTCGCCTGTCGTTGGTTGCCTTGCTGGACGAGATCGTGGTCCCGGGCGCTTTTCTGTTGGCGGTTGGCAGACTCGGCAATTTCGTCGAGGGCGGCGTCGTCGGCTCGGTGACGGAACTGCCGTGGGGCATCGTTTACCCGGACCTCGATGGTGCGAGGCACCCCGTCGCCCTGTATGAAAGCGCCAAGAACTTTCTGATCCTCCCGATCCTCATCGTGGCGCTTCGCCTGTTTCCGGCGGGGCGCGGCATTGTGCTGAGCATGTTCCTGTTCCTTTACGCGGGCCTGCGTTTCGCCGTCGATGTGTTGCGTGACTATGAAGCTGCTTGGCTCGGCATCGGAACCGGCCAGGTTTTCAATCTCTTCCTGGCGGCGGTCGGTTTGACGATGTTCTGGTATTTGTCAAGATACCCGCGCCGGCCCGACATGCCCGTCAGGGTCGCCGCGCGATCGCCACGCTGGATCGACATCTTGCTGTTGGTGGCGGTGATCCTGTATCCCCTGGGTATCCCGACCAGCTGGACCGCAAACAACATAGCGGAAAAGCGGCAGGAAGCCCGGGACGGTTCCAACTAGCGCCCGCAACCTTCCCGGTGGCCGGCGCGCCTCGCAAGCGCCTTCCCCCCCCTTGACGGCCACCTCCCCAGACCCTAAACACCGCCTGCCATGGCGGAGTAGCTCAGCCGGTTAGAGCAGCGGAATCATAATCCGCGTGTCGGGGGTTCAAGTCCCTCCTCCGCTACCAAAGAAATCAATTGCTTACGATCGACTCAGGCGAATAACACAGCGCGCTTTGCGCGGTTTTCTCGTGCGTTCGGCCGCCCGACAACATCGAACTGCCTTTCTTGGTCGTCGTTCGCTGGTTCCTGCCCTGCATGAGCGTCGAGCGTTGCCGGAACCGGCAGTTTTCGCGCCGCTGCGTATTGCCGGCGCCGATGCAAAGCTGACCCTGATCTCCACGATCTCTTCGCCTGTCAGCTGTCAGCACGGCTCCCTCCTACTTGCGGGCACATCCTGCGGGTGGAACGGGAAAACCAGCGGCCGGACGGGGTGGATTTCGGGTTTCATTGAAGCACGCCTTGCCGGCTTCGTCACGGTCTCTCCACGCGGTTTCGGGGCTGGTTTCCGCAGGCCTGCGGTGAAGGCGCCGAGCGGGCGTCCTGCTGTTCATGTTTCTGCGCCGATGCAGGCGCGCCTGGTATTCATGCAAGGTCAGGAATCAGGTTTCGGCGGCAGCGGCGGCGGCGGCTTGGCGGAGAACACCCATTCGCCGTCGTTGCGGCGCAGCGAATAGGTTCCGTGCCGCCTTTCCGCCTCGCGCCGGGCCTGCTGCAGTTTTTTCGCGTTCTCCAGGCTGTAGGGCAGCCGGTATCCGCGCGGAGCGCCGTCGTCCTCGGGGAGCTGGAGCCACAGATATATCGCCTCGTCCTCGACTGCGAGCGAGGCGATCACCGGCACCTCCTCGCCGAACGAGGCGAGCCATTCGAACCGGGCCGGTTTCGGGCGCCCCAACAGTTCGGCGAAGGCAGTGTATCCGAGACCGACGATACCGGCGAGAAGCGCCAGCGCCGCCAGTTTGGCGGGAAATCCTGCTGTCCCGCGTATCGCGATCAGGGCAAGCCCGCCCGTCGCGAGGGCAGCCAGAACCTGGAAAACGAACAGCGCGAACATCGTTCAGCCTCCGCTCTGGCCGTTTGTCCCGCCGCCACGTAGCGCGATCTGCAGGTTGTGCCTGCTGCCGGTGACCAGCCGGCCGCGCCGGTCGAGGCGGAACCGGATCACGGTAATTTCCTGGCCGATATGGGTGAGCGTTACCCGGGTCTTCGACACCGTCGTCAGTTTGCCGCCCGCCCCGCGCAGGCTGACCTCCACGTCCACGGGCAGCGGATAGACGCGCTCGCGGTCGGAGTAAAGATGCAGGTTGACGACGTATTCGCCGGCCGGAGCGCCGCGCGAAAACGCCACTTCGAAGTTCGAGGTATCTTCCGGCCCCTTGCGCCCGAGATCGTCGCGCAACAGGTTGAAAATCCTGCCGTCCTTGGCGGAGTAGCCTACCGGCCTGTCATCGGGAGCACGCACCCACAAGTCCACATCGGTGTCCAGACCGGGCGCCCAGACCGCCTGGACGTACAGATTGCCCGGAGAGGCGATGTCGTTCGCCTGCACCGGCGGGTTGAGATGCGGCAGAAGAATGACGACGATGGTCACGAAACCCAGGAGCGCCAGCGTTATCACGTCGCGGAAAACCGTGCCGTCCTGGTCGAATTCATGTTCGTCAAGACCGGGCATTCTGTTCCCCAAGCGATATCAGCGCGGTCATCAGAAACTGGGTTCCCGCGCTCAGAAGATTGTAGTTGACGGTCAGCCACAGGCTCAGCACGGCGCCGACAAGAGTAGTGTAGAGCGCCACCGACATGCCGGTCAGAAGGCTGCCGACCATGCCGGATATCTGGCTGACGTCGCTCACCGAGTCGGCGTCGATCGCCGACAGCGCTATCACGAAGCCGACCACGGTGCCGATCATGCCGAGAATGACCAGGCTGTTGGCGAACTGGCGGACAATGGCGATCCAGCCGCCGAGCTTGGTGCGCAGCGAAGCGGCGGCGATGCTCCGGCTTCCGGCGCCGCGCCCGGCAACGTCTGCGATGTACCGCGTCGCCCACGAGGCGTCGCACGGGTCGCTCCTGCGAACGCAGTTCAGTTCATTCGATATCCGCCAGACCTTGTAGCCGCATATCAGCAGACCGGACAGGAACACGCCGGCGATCAGGATCGACAGCCCGGTATGGTCGGCCTGCACGATCCGGCCGACCCAGCCCTGCATCACCGCCGCCGCGAAGACGGCGGACGCGATCAGATTCAACAATGCGAATTTCAGCAGCAGACCGTGCCGGCCCGGACCGGCGCCGACCCGCCCCGGAGCGCCGGCGCCACCGTTTCCCGGTTTCCCCGGCATGCGGCCCTTGCCGGCCGGCGGGATCGCCGACGTGCCGTCCCGGGCCGGGAATTGTTCGGTTCGCAACTCAAGCGTCATGTTTCGTTCGCTCCTTCGCCATGCGATCGTGGGTCCACCTTTCGCCTAACATCGGGTCCGAAACCGTGAATTTCGCCTGATTTCACCGCTTCGTCAGACAGGAAAACGGCACCGTGATTAACCGTTATCCCTTTTTTTTTCGCTAACCGGGGCCAAATCACCTCAAAATGCGGTTGCGGTGCACAGCGAAAGAGCTCGACGAAACCCGTTTCGTGGCCGGTTGTCCAGCCTTTGCCGGCGCGGCCGATCTGTGCGATTGCCGGGTGATGCGCGCATCTTCCAGCCGGAACGCGACAGCATGGGTAGCCGTTCGGTCCCGCCGCCGGCGTTTGGACCGCATGACCGCGGCGCGGCCGGTTATCGGGCTGAAGCGCGGTACCGGCGGCACCGGCGGGGCGTCCTGCCCGAGGCGAATGCCCGACACCGCGGTGTTTCCGGAACTCTCGCAGGTCCGGAGCGAAATGTAACGAACCGGCGCTTCACTCCGCCCGGCGCCAGGGCCGCGCGAACCTGCCCAGCGCTACATTGATTGCCTTGTCGGTTTCCTGCTTTTCCCCGCAACCGATTTCCGCAACCAGGCCGAGCTTCTTGTCTTCGACGACCTGCGCGACGCGCGCATCGAGGCCCTTGCGCTGCAAGGCCTCGTTGAATACCCGCGTGATGGCGCGCTTTCGAAGGTCGGGCTTGAAAACCTTGCCGACCGCCGTTTTCGGCAATTCGTCCACCACTTCGACATATTTCGGGATCGCGGCGCGCTGCCCGATGTGTTTCCCGGCGTGCTCGAGCAACTGGTCCGCCGTGGCTTCAGCGCCTTCGGCAAGTTCGACATACGCGCAGGGAAGTTCGCCGGCCTTCTCGTCGGGCTCGCCGATCGCGCCGACGAAGGCGACATCGGGATGGGAAGACAGCGCCTCCTCGATGGTCGCCGGGTCGATATTGTGGCCACCCCGGATGATGACGTCCTTGGCGCGGCCGGTGATGTAGATATAGCCGTCCTTGTCGACCCTCCCGAGATCGCCGCTGCGTAAGTATCTGCCATCGGCGAACAGACCCTTGTTCTTGTCGGGATCGGTGTAGGTCGCACCGGTGACGACGCCGGGATTGTCAATGCAGATCTCGCCGACCTCGCCGACCCCGCATTCCTTAACGACATTGCCCCCGGCGTCGCATGACAGAATTCTCACGTCGGTGTAGGGAAACGGGATGCCGACCGAGCCGATCTTGCGTTCGCCGTCGGGCGGATTGATCGAGATCAGGCACGTCGTCTCGGTCATCCCGTAGCCCTCCAGGATGGTGATCCCGGTGGAATCCTCGAACTTGCGCAGCAAATCCGCCGGCAATGGCGCCGAACCGCTTATCGCGTACCGAAGCGTCGAAACGTTGGCGTCGACAGGCCGCTGCATGAGCGCCGCCGCCGCCGTGGGCACCGTCATCAGGAACGTCGCGCCGTATCGCTCGACCAGCTTCCAGAAATTGTCGAACACTCCTTCGCCGCGATACCCCGCCGGCGTCGGCATGACGAGATGGGCGCCGGAATGCACGCACGACATCAGGATCGGATAGGCGGCCAGAACATGAAACAGCGGCAGCGGCGCCAGCAGGACGTCATTTTCGGTGAAGATGTAGAAATTGCCGCACCAGCCGTTGTAGATCATGCCGGAATGCCTGTGCTGGGCGACTTTCGGCATCCCCGTGGTCCCGCCGGTATGAAAATAGGCGGCGATACGGTCCTCGTCGCTCTCGGAAAAATCGAGCGCGGCGTCGTTTTCGCGATCGGCCTCCGCGTTGAAGTCGAGCACCTGCGCATTGTGTCCGCCCACCGGCTTCGGCCGCAGCAACGGCACCAGCCACGATACCGGCGGCGACAGGTAGCGGGCGAGATTCACCTGCAGGATGGTCTTGACTTCCGGCGCATCGGCCACAGCCCTGGCGACCTTGGCGGCAAGGTCCGTTTTCGGAAACGGCGCCAGCGTCACGACAACCCTGGCGCCGGTCTCGCGCAGGATCGCGGCGATTTCTCCGGCGTCCAGCAGCGGATTTACCGGATTGACGATCCCGGCGGTCGCCCCGGCCAGCAGGGTGACGGCCGTTTCGTTGCTGTTCGGCAGGACGTAGGCGACCACATCCTTATCGCCGATGCCCAGCCGGCGGAAAAGATTGGCGGCTTGGGTGACGCGGGCGCGGAATTGCGCCCATGCAAGGGTCTCTTTCTTGTCGTTCGGCCCGGATTTAATCTGGAAGCTCATCGCCGGCCGGTCGGAAAAGCGCTCGGCGGTCAGGGAAAGCAACTGGTAGACCGTCGGCGCCTTCTGGCGCGCGCTCCACGGCATTTCGGCCTCGACCGCCTGCTTGTCGGCGACATTGCGTATCGACATGACCGGACACCTCCCGCCTCGGCTTCGTTTCCCGAAGCCTAGGCGCGGCGGAGCAGTGTGGCAACGCCTATCCGGAACCCTCGGAAAACTGAAGACGCGCCAGGCGCGCATAGAGACCGTCCTGTGCGACGAGATCGTCGTGGGTGCCTTCCGCAACGATGCGGCCCTCGTCGAACACGACGATCCTGTCGGCTTTCTTGACGGTGGCGAGACGGTGCGCGATGACCAGCGTTGTGCGCCCTTCCGCCAGGTTTTCCACCGCCTGCTGCACGGCGCGCTCGCTCTCGGCATCGAGCGCCGAGGTCGCCTCGTCGAGCAGCAGAACCGGGGCATCGCGCAGGATGGCGCGGGCTATGGCGATGCGCTGCTTCTGGCCGCCCGACAGCATGACGCCACGCTCGCCCACATAAGTGTCGTAGCGTTTCGGCAGGCGTTCGAGAAACTCGTGGGCCGCGGCGGCCTTCGCGGCCGCCTCCACCTCCGCGTTGCCGGCGTCCTTGCGGCCGAACCGGATGTTTTCCCGCGCCGTCGTGGCAAAGATCACCGGGTCCTGCGGAACCAGCGCGAAATTTCGCCTCAGATCTTCGCGGCGCATGTCGCGCAACTCTATCCCGTCGAGTTGGATGCTTCCGCTGTCGGGGTCGAAAAACCGCATGAGAAGCTGGAATATCGTCGACTTTCCAGCCCCCGAAGGCCCGACGAGAGCGACGGTTTCGCCTGGTTTCACTGTGAGCGACAGGTGGTCGATCGCCGCGATTTCAGGCCGCGCGGGGTAGCGGAAAGTTACCGCGCGGAACTCGATCAGCCCGACCGCGGGGTCCGGCGCCGGCACCGGATTCTCCGGGTCGCGGATAACGTCCTCGGCCTCGATCAGTTCGACCAGCCGCTCGGTCGCCCCGGCGGCGCGCTGCAATTCTCCCCAGATTTCCGACAGCGCGCCGACCGCGCCCGACACCATCACCGAATAGATCACGAACTGCACCAGCTCG
>JBHHXR010000178.1:0-7764 GCA_046757205.1 Paracoccaceae bacterium | reverse complement strand
GACCCGGCGCCGCAGCCGATCTCGCGCACCGGCGGCGGCGCGGCCGGCCTCGCCTGCCTCCAGGAAGCGATCTATTTCGAGGCCGGCGGCACCGGCGAGGCGGGCCGCCGCGCGGTCGGGTACGTGATCCTCAACCGGGCCGCCGATCCGCGCTTTCCCTCCAGCATCTGCGGCGTCGTGCACGAGGGCGAGGGCAACGGCAGCGGCTGCCAGTTCTCCTACCGCTGCGACGGCCGCGCCGAGCGCATCCGCGACCCGTACGAGTACCGGAAGTCCGGCGAGACGGCGCGGCTGGTTCTGAGCGCGAAGGAACGCGACATCACCGGCGGCGCGCTGTTTTTCCACGCCGCCTCGATGCCGCCCGGCTGGTTCGCCACCCGCCAGCGCACCGGCCGGTTCGGTGGCAACATCTTCTACCGGTGAACACCGCGAAAGCCGGGCCTTGTGCAACCACAGCCATCGCGACCGTCGAAAATCACATCGTCGTGACCGGGCAAGAAACCCCGAAATGGCCACTCGCCGTCCGCTTTTGTGCCGCACTTCGGCTGTCTAAGGGCGGCGGCACACGGGGACGGATGTGTTTGGCGTTGTGGGGGCAATTGTGGAGTAACGAGTAATCCGTTCCTGTGTGTCGCGCCTGCGCCGCGCCGCTTGCGCCCGGTGAAGGACCGGGGCACAAAGTCCCCGCCATGGCCAAGCTCTATTTCAACTACTCGACGATGAATGCCGGCAAGTCGACGATCCTCTTGCAGGCATCCTACAACTACCGCGAACGCGGTATGGAGACCTACCTGCTGACGGCCGAGATCGACACCCGCTCCGGCCCCGGCAAGGTGGCAAGCCGGATCGGCATCTCGGCGCCGGCCGACACGTTTTCACAGGCCGACGATCTCTTTGCCATGATCGAGCGGCGGCTGGCCAAAGGCCGGGTTGCCTGCGTGCTGATCGACGAGGCGCAGTGGATGACGCGCGACCAGGTCTGGCAACTGGCCCGGGCGGTGGACGACCTGGGCGTGCCGGTGATGTGCTACGGGCTGCGGGTGGATTTCCGCGGCGAACTGTTTCCGGGTTCCGCCACACTCCTGGCGCTGGCCGACGAAATGCGCGAGATCCGCACCATCTGCCATTGCGGGCGCAAAGCGACGATGGTGATCCGGCAGGACGAGAACGGCAAGGCGCTGACCGAGGGGGCGCAGATCCTTGTCGGCGGCAACGATACGTATGTCTCGCTGTGCCGTCGGCACTGGCGCGAAGCTGTCGGCGACCGTATCTGACGTCAGACTTCCTCGGGCACCATGACGATGGCCCCGCAGGGGCATTCGGCGGCGCAGATGCCACAGCCCTTGCAGTAGTCGTAGTTGAACTCGAACCGGTTGCCGGGCCCAAGCTTGACGACCGCGTTGTCGGGGCAGATGCCGTAGCAGTTGTCGCATTCGAAGCAGTTGCCGCAGGACAGGCAGCGGCGCGCCTCGAACAGCGCGTTTTCCTCGTCGAGGCCTTTTTCCACCTCCTCGAACCCGGACTGGCGGCGGATGACGGAAAGCTGTTTCTGGACCCGCTTCGGCGCGTCGTCATAGTACCAGGTGTTCAGGCATTCAAAGCCTGCCAGTTCATGTTTCGCGGGCTTTTCGTAACGCTTGCCGCGCAGCCAGGCGTCGATATGGCGCGCCGCCTTCTTGCCATGGCCCACCGCCACGGTGACGGTGCGCTCCGAGGGCACCATGTCGCCGCCGGCAAAAAGCCCGTCGCGGCCGGTCATCATCCGGTTGTCGACCTCGACCACGCCGTCCTTCGCGACCCTGACGCCGGGAACCCTTGTCAGGAACCCGGTATCGACATCCTGACCGAGCGCCAGGATCAGCGTATCGGCCTCCAGCGTCTCGAACTCGCCGGTCGGCTGCGGGCGGCCTTCTTCGTCGATCCGCATCTTTTCCACGGTAAAGGTGGATTCGTCGATCTGCTTGATGGTGCGCAGCCAGTGGATCATCACGCCTTCCTCCTCGGCCTCACGGGCCTCGAAATCATGCGCGGGCATTTCCTTGCGCGAGCGGCGATAGACGATCATCGCCTCTTCCGCTCCCAGCCGCTTCACGGTGCGGGCGACGTCCATCGCCGTGTTGCCGCCGCCATAGACGATGACCCGGCGGCCGAGCTGCGGCGGCTCCGCGCCCGTTTCCATCTCGCGCAGGACCGAGACGGCGTCGAGTATCTTGCCCGCCGCGTGCGCCGGGATCGCCGTGCGCTTGGCCAGATGCGCGCCGACGGCGACAAAGACGGCATCGAACCCGTCCATTTCAAAGGCGGCCTCGATATCCTCGACTTTCGTGCCAAGCTCCAGCGTCACGCCCATGGCGACGATGTGCTCGATCTCGGCATCCAGGACTTCGCGCGGCAGCCGGTATTTCGGGATACCGAAACGCATCATGCCGCCGGCCATCGGCCCGGCCTCGCGGATGGTGACGCTGTGGCCGAGGCGGCGCAGGTGATAGGCCGCCGACAGGCCGCTGGGACCGGCGCCGATCACCAGCACGCGCCGGCCGCCGGCCGGGGCATCGAACACCGGCTTCAGCCCCGTCTTGATGGCATAATCGCCGAGAAACCGCTCCACGGCGTGAATGTTGACGGCTTCGTCCAGGTTCGCGCGGTTGCACGCGGTTTCGCAGGTGTGGTAGCAGACCCGGCCCATGACGGCGGGCAGCGGATTGTCCTCGATCAGGCTCTGCCAGGCCGCCGCGTAATCGCCTTCCTCCGCGTGATACAGCCATTTCTGGATGTTCTCGCCCGCCGGGCAGGCGTCGTTGCAGGGCGGCAGCCGGTCGACATAGACCGGCCGCGACGACCGCCATGTCCCGGTCAGATTGTGCAGGCTGGAACCGGGATCGAGCGTGATGGCGAACGGAAGCGGCGTGTCGTTCATTCTTCGTCCTCCGGCGCCAGCAGGCCGTATTTCGCGATGTTGGCGTCGGCCATGCGCTGCAAGGCATCGACCCTTTCACGGTCTTCCGCGCCTTTCCTGAACAGATGCGCAAAGCGCCGCTGCAGCCTCAGATAATCTTCGACCGGTACCTTGCGGCGGATTTTTCCGACCGCGACGATCTCGCCGTGCTCCGCCTCGATGAGCGGGAAAAAACCGCTTTCCACCGCCAGCCGGGCGATCCTGATGGTGTTTTCCGCGGCCGACCCCCAGCCCAGCGGGCAGGGTACCAGGATGTGTATGTAGCGCGCGCCGTGCATGCTCATCGCCCTGGACACCTTGGCTTCGAGGTCGTGAAGATCCGCCACGCTTGCCGTTGCCACATAGGGGATATTGTGGGCAATCGCGATCTGCGGCAGGTTCTTGCCGGTGCCGAACACGTTGCCCGGGGCGTCGCCGACGGCAGGCGTCGTGGCCGTTCTGGCGGCCGGCGGCGTGGCGGAAGAGCGCTGCACGCCGGTGTTCATGTAGGCCTCGTTGTCGTAGCAGACATAGAGCACGTCGTCGTTGCGCTCGAACATGCCGGACAGGCAGCCGAAGCCGATGTCGACGGTGCCGCCGTCACCACCCTGCGCCACCACCCGGACATCTTTTCGGCCCAGCGCCCGCAGCCCCGCGGCGACCCCGGTGGCAACCGCCGGCGCGTTGCCGAACAGCGAATGCAGCCACGGGATCTGCCACGACGTTTCGGGGTATGGCGTGGTGAACACCTCCAGGCAGCCGGTGGCGTTGACCGCCACCAGCCTGCCGCCCGCCGCCCGCATCGCGGCGTCCAGCGCGTAGCGCGCGCCGAGCGCCTCGCCACAGCCCTGGCAGGCGCGGTGCCCGGACGTTATGGCGTTCGAGCGGTCCATCGACGCCTGCACCGTCCGGGCGCCGTCGTCCATCAGGCGGTTTCCGACGGTATGGGTGCCGGTCTGGTAGAACTTGACCTTCTGGATGGCGGTGCGCTCAACCATTGCCCTGCCTCCCTTGCTGCGGATGCCGGCGCACGAGGCCGGGGTTGAGCGCCTTCAGCAGGTATTCCGCTATCGGGCCGGAATGCCGCGTCTCGCGGGCGCGGTCCATCTGCCGGCGCACCACGTCCCAGTTGAGATCGAGAAACGTCAGGTCGTCGAGTTCGTCCTTGGCGGCAAAGCCGAACACCTCGCCCAGCGACGCGCCGGTGATCGCCCTGCCGCCGAGACCGGCGATCACCGTGTAGACCGGCGTATCGTTGCCGCGCAGCGCCATGCGGGTGTTGGAGGCGAGCACGCCGCCAAGGCCCGGCGCAAGGCACTTTTCAACGCAGACCACGCGCCTGGCCTTCGACAGCAGGTCGTGCAGCGCCGCCAGCGGAAACGGGCGGAACGAAACGATGCTGACGCAGCCGATCTTCTCTCCCGTCTCCCGAAGCCGGTCGACGACGTCCTTGATGGTGCCGTTGACCGAGCCGAGCGCGACGACGGCGGTTTCCGCGTCCTCCATCCGGTAGGGCCGGACGAGGCCGCCCGATTGCCGTTCGAAACGGGCGGCGAAATCGGCGGCGACGGCGGGGATGCTGTCCAGCGCCTCCATCTGCTTCTGATGGGCCAGGTACCGCACTTCGGTGAACGCCTCCGGCCCCACCATGGCGCCGATGGAATACGGGTTGGCGACGTCGAGCTGCTGCACCGGGTCGAACGGCGGCAGGAATTCGTCGACCTGTTCCTGCGCCGGGATGTCCACCCGTTCGAAAGCGTGCGTCAGGATGAAACCGTCGACGCACACCATCACCGGGCAGGACAGCATCTCGGCCAGCCGGAAGGCCTGGATATGCAGATCCGCCGCTTCCTGGTTGGTTTCCGCGTGAAGCTGGATCCAGCCGGCGTCCTTCAGCGCCATGCTGTCGGAATGGTCGTTCCAGATGTTGATCGGCGCGCCGATGGCGCGGTTGCCGACGGTCATGACGATGGGCAGGCCCAGACCGGCGGCGTTGTAGACCGCTTCGGCCATGTACAGCAGCCCCTGGCTGGCCGTCGCCGTATAGGCTCTTGCACCGGCGGCGGAGGCGCCGATTGCCACCGAGAGGGCCGCGAACTCCGATTCCACGTTGATGAATTCGCAGTTCTTCAGGGTGCCCGCCTTCACCAGCGCGCCGACGCCCTCGACGATATGGGTCTGCGGCGTGATCGGGTAGGCGCAGACCACCTGCGGACGGCTGAGCGCCACCGCCTCGGCAACTCCCTGCGACCCTTCTATCTGTTTCAGCATTTCACTTTCTCCGCGCCGCCAGGGCGCTCTCGTAGGCCTCGCGCGCCGCCGCCGCGTTGGCGCCGCCGACCGGGCCCGGGAACTTCTCCTTGATCGCCTTGCAGACGGACTTCAGCGCGACCACCCCGGTGATTGCCGCGAACCCGCCCAGCAAGGCGGCGTTGGGAACCGGCCGTCCGACATGTTTCATGGCAAGTTCGCTGGCCCTGACGGTGCAGACATGGCCGCGCGGAAGTTTCTCCGCGAAATCGGCGATGCCGAGGTCGACCAGGCTCCGGCCCGAATTGATGAGGACGTACCCGTCGGGTTTCAGGCCCGCGAACACGTCGATCGAGTGCAGCAGCGTCGGGTCCTGGATGATCAGCGCGTCGGGCTCCATGATCGGCTCGCGCATGCGGATTTCCCGGTCGTCGATGCGGCAGAAGGATGCGACCGGGGCGCCCATGCGCTCGGACCCGAAACTGGGAAAGGCCTGCGCGAAGCGGCCCTCGTCAAACGCGGCGACGGAGAGCACCTCCGCCGCTGTCACGACCCCCTGACCTCCCCGGCCATGCAAACGTATTTCGAACATTGCGGCTGACTCCACGGCTTTCTTAGCCGCCGGCTAACAGGCGGACATTGACCTATATCAAGCTGCGGGGCAACGCTCCGCCCGCCGGCGGGCCGCGGAAAACCCGCAAGATGCACGGCGTCAGATCGACCCCGCTTCGACCGTGCAGTTGTTCGCGGCGCACATGGCGGCGTCGTCGGAGGCGAGGAATACGCCGTCCGCTTCCCACCATGAATTCGATCCCATGTCGATGATCGAACCGCCGCCGGCCGCGATCATGTCCGGCGCGACGGTCCGGATCGCAAGGAAATGGTGGCGCAGGTCGCTTGCGATCCGTTCACCGAAGTACTCCGGCGTCACGACCTGCCAGGGCGGCCGCGTGGCTCAGTCAGCGGTCAAGCTCAGCAACGATGCGCTCCCACTGCGCCGAGATACCGCCGCCGGTGGGCGGCACTCCGGCCCGGCGGAACCAGTATGCCGCATTGCCGGTATCGCCTTCGATCACGTGCACCAGCGCGTGCACCAAATCGAACTCCGGCACACCCTGCGAGGACTGGCAGATTTCGTGCGCGCGCCGCCATGCCGCACCTGTGCCGAGTTCTCCCTTCTTCAGCCACCAAAGCGCTTTGAGCGGCGATGAAAGGTCGTCAGGCGGCTCTTCGGCGGCCAATGTCGACAGTATCGTTGCCTTTGCGTCCATGTCGCGACCGCCTAGCGAAATTTGTCTTTCCAGTCCGGGTGCCAGCGCGACAGCGGCGGCCGGTTCTCGATGATGTCGCCGACGCCCCACAGCATGCGGCGGTGATCCATCTCCGGCGTGACCTCGTCGTCCGGACAGATGATGTAGAAATCGCCATTCTCCAGCGCCACGACCAGACGGTCGACCACCTGCTCGGGCAGCCAGGCGCCGGGCTTGTGTTCCCGGTCGCCCGTGGTGGTCCAGCCGGGTACCAGCAGATGCGCGTTCACCTGGCACCCCCTAGTGTTGCGCAACTGATGCTGCAGTCCTTCGGTATAAGTCTTGATCGCCGATTTCGTGACGTTGTAGATCAGGTTTCCCGGCGGGTTCGTGATGCCCTGTTTCGATCCCGTATTGACGATGGCCGCCGGTTCGCCCTGCTTCAGCATGCGGGGCAGGAATGCCCGTTCGGCATAGACGGCGGCCCAGAAATTCACGCCCATGGTTCGCCGCCAGTTGGCGATATCCTCGGTATCGCCACCGGCCACGCGGATCGCCGCGTTGTTCATCAGGAAATCGGTCCTGCCGAACTGGTCGAATGCGAAATCCGCCAGTGCGGCGACATCGTCCGCCTTGCCAACGTCGGCTGGTCTGGCAGCAACTTCGCCCCCGGCGCGGGATGCCTCCCCGGTCAACTGATCCGCCGCTTCGCCCAGTACTTCGGCCTCTATGTCGGCCATCACCACATTCATGCCCAAGGCGGCAAAACGCCTGCACGCAGCCAGGCCAATGCCCGACGCTGCGCCGGTCACGACGGCCGTCTTCGACGGTTGAAGAAATTCGCATTGCATGGCTCAGATACCCCCGAATATGTCTGCTTGACCCATTGTCGGGCAAATCCGCCTTCAGCCTCGGACAAAGGCGTGAGAAAGGCAAGTGCGGACCGCAATCCACCGCCGAAAGGCGGCGTCAAAAGGGTTTTTGGCCCGCCGGCATTTCATCTGGCGGCTCCTATTCCGGCGCACTATGAATACCGATACATGGTCCGGTGAAACGAATGTTCGGCCGGTATCGGCGGCGCGGTCAAATCTGATCCGCAGGCGGGGTGGGTGACATGACGGATTATTCCTACCAGCTCTATTCCTCGCGCAACTTTCCGCCGTTGTCGCGCTCCTTCGCCATGCTTGCGGCAGCCGGATACCGTAAGGTCGAAGGCTATGGCGGGCTGTTTTCCGGTCTGACGGCGCTTGCTGAAGTCAGGGCAGCACTGGACACCAGCGGCCTGCGCATGGCCTCGGGCCATTTCGATCTCGACATGATCCGCGATCA
>JBHHXR010000177.1:0-7765 GCA_046757205.1 Paracoccaceae bacterium | reverse complement strand
TCACCTCGACCAAGCACGGCTCGATCACCTCGGTGCAGGCGATCTACGTGCCGGCCGACGACCTCACCGACCCGGCGCCGGCGACCTCGTTCGCCCACCTCGACGCCACCACGGTGCTGTCGCGCGCGATCTCGGAACTCGGCATCTACCCGGCGGTCGATCCGCTCGATTCCACGTCGCGAATTCTCGACCCGGCGGTGGTCGGCGAGGAGCATTATCAGGTGGCGCGGCGGGTTCAGGAAACGCTGCAGCGCTACAAGGCGCTGCAGGACATCATCGCAATTCTGGGGATGGACGAGCTTTCGGAAGACGACAAGATCACGGTGGCACGGGCCCGGAAGATCCAGCGGTTCCTGTCGCAGCCGTTCGATGTGGCCGAGGTGTTCACCGGCTCGCCCGGCGTTCAGGTTCCGCTCGAGGAGACCATCGATTCCTTCAAGCGCGTGGTCGCCGGCGAATTCGACCATCTTCCGGAAGCGGCTTTCTACATGGTGGGCGGCATCGACGAAGTGGTCAAGAAGGCGGAGAAAATGGCTGCCGAGGCGGCCTAGGGGAGCCCATGGCGGATACATTGCAATTCGATCTGGTGTCGCCCGAGCGCAAACTTGCCTCGGTGGAGGCGACGGAAGTCCAGATACCCGGCGCCGAGGGCGACATGACGGCGATGCCGGACCATTCGCCCCTCGTCACGACGTTGCGGCCGGGCGTGATAACCGTCCATTCCAGTAGCGGGGTCGCGGAATACGTGGTGACCGGCGGCTTCGCCGAGATTTCGGCGCAGTCGACGACGGTGCTGGCCGAACAGGCCTTGCCGAAGGCCGACGTTACAAGGGAATTTCTGGAGGCTGCGCTGGAGGATGCCAAGGCCGTGCTTGCCGAAGCGCCGGCGGAGATCAAGGCTTCCGCCGCGCTGCGGGTGAACGATATGTCGGAACTGATGGCGCAGATCGGCTGATCGTTCGATCCCGTCGAACGATTTGACGGGCCTGGTGACGCACCGGGCCTCTTCTTGGCGCCGGCGCCGGGAGCCGGGCTTCAGCAGGGATAGGAAGCTTCGTAAATCGGGCCCAGCGTGGTGTCGTCGAACAACGACGACACCGACGTTCCGTTGGCGATGTTCAGGATTGCCTGCGCCAGGATCGGCGCCGTCGGGACCACCCTTATGCTCCGCGCCCGCTTGACCGCCCTGGTAGGCTCTATCGTGTCCGTTATTACCAGTGACTGCATGACGGAGCCCCTGATCCGTTCGATCGCGGGGCCCGAGAGCACGCCGTGCGTGACATAGGCGTGCACGGACTTGGCGCCGAACTGCACCAGCAAGTCCGCCGCCTTGCAAAGGGTGCCGGCAGTGTCGGCGATATCATCGACGATGATGCAGACCCGCTCTTTCACATCGCCGATGATGGTCATGGCCGCCACCTCGCCCGGCGCGGAGCGGCGCTTGTTGACGATGGCCAGGTCGGCGCCGATGCGTTCGGCCAGGTCGCGGGCGCGCGCGACGCCGCCGACGTCGGGCGAAACGATGGTGATTTCGTCGAGGCTCTTGAAATTGTGGCGGATGTCGAGAGCGAAGATCGGCGCGGCGTACAGGTTGTCCACCGGAACGTCGAAAAAGCCTTGGATCTGTCCGGCGTGCAGGTCCATCGTCAGCACGCGCTCTATCCCCGCCTGGGTTATCAGGTTGGCAACCAGTTTCGCCGAGATCGGTGTCCGCGCCTTGGTTCTGCGGTCCTGGCGGGCGTATCCGAAATAGGGAATGACGGCGGTGATTCTTGTTGCCGACGACCGGCGCAGCGCGTCGGCCATGATCAGCAGTTCCATTAGGTTGTCGTTGGCCGGGTTCGACGTGGGCTGGATGATGAACATGTCCTCGCCGCGCACGTTCTCGTAGACCTCGACGAAGATTTCCTGATCGTTGAAACGTTCGACGCGGGTTTTCACCAGCTCGATCCGCTCGCCGCGATGGATCGAGACCCGTTTCGCGATGGCTTCCGCCAGAGGCCGGTTGGCGTTACCCGAAATAAGCTTCGGATCACCCTTGCTTCGCATCACGGTCTGTTCCTTCCGTCGGCACGGGAATACGTCTGGCTGCGGCTTTAGCATTGCCATACACTCTTGCAAAGAGTCGCCGGCGCGACTTTGCCGGAACGTGTGGAATATTTGCTGGAGCGCGGAAAATGACCCAGATTGACTACTTTTTCTCCACCCTTTCGCCCTTCACGTATCTGGCCGGCGACCGGCTTGAACAGATTGCCCGCAAGCACGGCGTCCGGATCGATTACCGGCCGTTCGACATTTCCCGCGTCTTCAGGGAAACCGGCACGCCGCCGGTGCCCGAGCGCCACGAATCGCGGCGGATTTACCGGATGCAGGAACTGCAGCGGATCGCGCGCAAGCACGCCATGCCGATCAACGTGCATCCGGCGCACTGGCCGACCAACCCGGTGCCAAGCTCCACGGCGATCATTTCCGCCCAGGCGCATGGCGGCGGCGATGTCGGCGGGCTTGTGCAGAGTTTTCTTCGTGCCTGCTGGGCCGAGGAAAAGGACATTGCACAGGACCATGTGGTGAAAGAGTGCCTGGAGGCGAACGGCTTCGACGCCGGTCTGGCCGATCGCGACATGCTGAGCGCGGTGGAAGTGTACGAGCGCAACACGAACGAGGCACTGGGCCGGAACGTCTTCGGCTCGCCCACCTATATTCTCGATCACCAGGTGTTCTGGGGGCAGGACCGGCTCGATTATCTGGAGGCGGAACTGGAGCGCGAGAACTGAACCGCGGGCGGCCTCAGGAAACCAGTTCCAGAAAACGGTCCACCTCGGCTTCCGTCGTGGCCCAGTTGCACACCATGCGCGCCGTCAGCACCTCTTCGCCGGCTCCCTCCGGGTTCTGGTCGACGGGCCAGAAATGATACTCGGCGCCGGCGCCTCTGGCGCGCGCGTGGCTGGCGCGGGGCAGTCCGGCAAAAACCATGTTCGCGTCCGCCGGGTGTTCCAGCCGCCCGCCCGGCGCCGTCTCCAGGCCGCGCGCCAGCCGGGCGGCCATCCGGTTCGCCTGCCCGGCGAGCCGCAGCCAAAGGCCGTCGTTCAGATAGGCATCCATCTGGGCGGCCAGGAAGCGGTGCTTGGACAGCAGATGCCCGCCGCGCTTGCGGCGCAGCTCGAACTCCCACGCCAGGCCGGGGTCGAACAGGACGACCGCCTCGACGTCCATCAGGCCGTTCTTGGTTCCTCCGAAACAGAGGATGTCGACGCCGGCTTTCCATGTCATCTCGGCGGGCGAGCATCCCTGCTGCACGATGGCGTTGGCGAACCTGGCGCCGTCCATATGGACGCCGACGCCGTGCGTCTTCGCCATCTCGCACAGTTCCGTGACTTCGGCGACCGAATAAACGGCGCCCAAATCGGTGGTGTTGGTCAGGGATAGCGGCCCGTTCTGCACGTTGTGCACACCGAGCGAGGCACTGCCCTCGAGCGCTTCGCGCAAGGCGGAAGGGGCGATCTTGCCGTGCGGTCCGGGCAGCGGCGTCAGTTTGGCGCCGCCGGTATAGAACTCCGGCGCACCGCATTCGTCCGCCTGCACGTGCGAATGATCGTGGCAATAGACGGTGGCCCATGGCGGGCAAAGGCAGGCCAGCGCAAGCGCGTTCGCCGCGGTGCCGGTGGCGACCAGATGCACGGCGGCCCCGGGGGCCTCGAAAACTTCCCGGATCTTTTCCTGCACGCGCGCGGTAAGGGAATCCCCGCCGTACGACGCCGCGTAACCTTGGTTCGCGCGCCCTATGGCTTCGATGATTTCCGGCGCGGCGGGCCCGGAATTGTCGGACGCGAACCGCATCACAGAATTTCCTCTATGACGAAGTGTTCAAGGTCGTCTTCGTCGACATCGTACTCGGGGATCGTCCGGTGACGGACCGATACCCCGGCACGATGCACGCTTTCGGGATCGCCGGAAACCAGCGGATGCCAGCCGGCCAGCGGCTTGCCCCCGGCGCGCAGCCTGTAGGCACAGGTGGCCGGCATCCAGTCCAGGCTGTCGGCCAGGGTTTCGGGCGACATCACAATGCAGGTTTTCACCAGTTGCCGGCGCAGCGGATAATTGCCGCAGCGGCAGGTCTGGTCATCCAGCAGGCGGCAGGCAACCGACGTGTAGGACACTTCGCCCGTATCCTCGTCTTCGAGTTTCAGCAGGCAACACTTGCCGCAGCAGTCGCACAGCGCCTCCCACTCGGCCGACGTCAGGTCCTCGAGGCGGATGCGTTCCCAGAAACGGGGCCGGATGTCAGGCGGCGTCTGGATGCTCATGGCGGTGTTCCGCACCGAGCGGCTGTGGGAAGACAGATCAAGGTGATAGCTCCGTCATCGGTCGATCCCGGCCAGTATCGCCCGGGATTCCAGAACGTCCTCCCGCATCCGCGCGACGAGGTCCGCGACGTTGTCGAATTTCAGCTCCGGCCGCTGGAATGCCACCAGCGCGACGGATATGTCAGTGCCGTAGATATCGGCGTCGAAATCCAGGATATGGGCTTCCAGGTTGGGGCTGTTCTCGCCGAAGGTCGGCCGCACCCCGATCGAGGCGCATCCCCGGTAGCTCCCCGCATGGGGGCCTTCGAGTATGTCCACGAGAACGGCGTAGATGCCGTGGCGCGGCCTGTGCAGACCGACCAGCGACAGATTGGCGGTCGGGAAGCCGAGGTCGCGCCCGCGCCGGTCGCCTTCTTCCACCCGGCCCTCGATCCGGTGCCAGTGACCCAGGATTCGCGCCGCATCCTCAGGCTTTCCCTCGCTGAGCGCCAGGCGGATCTTGCTCGACGAGAAGTCGCCTTTTTCATCGGAAACCAGCGGCACCGGGGTGACCGCGAAATTGAACCGCTGGCCGAGGTCGCTCAGCAGGGCGGCGTTGCCCGCCCGACCCTTGCCGAACTTGAAATCCGCGCCAATCACGACGTGGCGCACGCCCAGGCCGTCATTCAGAACCTTGCCGACGAACTCTTCCGCGCTCAGTTCGGCCAGGCTTCGGTCGAACGGGAGTTCGTACAGTTGCTCCACGCCGAGTTTGGCCAGTCGATGCGCTCGTGCTTCGGCGTTCATCAGACGGATCGGCGGCGCGTCCGGCGCAAAAAAGCTCCTGGGATGCGGCTCGAAGGTGACGACGCCGAAGGGACAGTCCTTTTCGGCTGCCGCCGCGCGGGCAACCGACAGGACCGACTGGTGGCCGAGATGGACGCCGTCGAAATTCCCCATCGCCACGGCGGCGTTTCGGTCTTCCTCCGGCAGGCCTTGATACGTGCGGTGAATCTTCATTCCGCCCTCGCGGACGGCGCCCGCGCCTTGTCAGTCAAACTTGTTGCTCGGCGCCAATACCAGTGCGTCGCCTTTCAGCACGACGGTATCGCCCACCCGGCACCGGCAATCAAGGGTGACGCGGCGGCGGCTGTGATCGATCTCTGTGACCGACACCACGGCTTCGACAAGATCGCCGGGCCGCACCGGCGCCAGAAAGCGCAGGTTCTGGCCCAGATACACCGATCCGTGGCCCGGAAGCTGTTCTCCGATCACCGCCGATATCAGCGCCGCCGTCAGCATGCCGTGGGCGATCCGGCCCTCGAAAATGGTGTCGCGGGCGTAGTCGTCGTCGAGATGCACGGGATTGTTGTCCGACGACACATCGGCGAACAGGCTGATCTCCCGGTCGCCGATGACCTTCGACAGTGAGCGCGTCATGCCGATCTCCAGGTCTTCGATGCAAATCGTACCGACCGTTATGCTGTGCTTGGGCATATCGAGCATCGCCCTGCTCCCGTTGCGTTCCGAAACGGATAACGGCGAAGCAATAGCCGCGCAACAAAATTACGAAATTGTCCGGATTTTTGACACATAGTGACGCAGGCTTGCACGCGCTAGCGAAAGAATCCTATTGAATATGTCGGAAGCTGTCCGGAATCCTTGAGATATTCCAGCAATTTCGCAGGGTTGGGCGAATCGTTGACAGTGCCGGTCTGCTCAGCGGCGATCCCGCCCGATACAAAAACGGAATCGAAGCCGCAGAAATTGGCGCCCGCTATATCGGTCTCGATCCCGTCGCCGATGCAAACGATCCGCTTCGCCGCGCCATCTCCGGTGGCTTCCGCAAGTCTCGCGCGCGACAGATCGTAGATCGGGCGGTGCGGCTTGCCGAAGTAATGGCTTCGCCCGCCGGCCCCGGTATAGGCGCGGGCTATTGCCCCGGCGCAATACAGGCGGGCATCGCCGTAATCGACGACAATGTCCGGGTTGGCGCACAGAAGGGGCAGGTTTCGCTCCACGCCGCGGCGAAGAATATCGGCGTAGTCGTCGGGTGTTTCGGTCCGGTCGTCGAACAGCCCGGTGCAGACGATCGCCTCCGCCTCCTCCAGCGGGACGCGTTCCACGTCGACCGGCGCGCCGGCGTCGTCCCAGAAAAATCCCTCGTCCTTGGCCGGGCCGAGGTGGAACACGCGCCGTCCGAACCGCCCCTCGGCCATGGCGGCCTGGGCGGCGTCGCCGGAACTGACAACGGCGTCGTAGGCGGCGCGCGGCACGGCGAACTTGTCGAGCTGGGCGCGCACCACGCGGCTCGGGCGCGGCGCGTTGGTCAGCAGAACGACCCTGCCGCCGGATTTGCGGAACGCCACAAGGGCGTCGACGGCGGGTTTCAATGCCCGCGTGCCGTCGTGCAGGCAGCCCCAGAGGTCGCAGAGCATCACGTCGTAATCGTGCGCAACGTCGGCAAAGGACGAAAGGATCGGCGGCAACTGGTAATTCCGTGTTTCGGGCGCGCCGACCTTGTTGCATATCCATGCCCGCCGCGCACCGGAAAATTCTGTCCTTTTCCGGACTTTTTTGTTTCGGATTCGGTTGACACACGCTGCCGGGAAACATAACTAGCCCGCTGTTAGCACTCTCTGGTGGCGAGTGCTAAAATCGTAAGAACCACCAGAAGCTGCCAAACTGCAGGAGGAAGGACTTCCATGAACTTCACACCATTACATGATCGTGTTCTGGTTCGCCGTATCGAAAGCGACGAAAAGACCCCCGGCGGTCTGATCATTCCTGACACCGCCAAGGAAAAGCCCTCCGAGGGCGAAATCATCGCGGTCGGCGAAGGCGCCCGTGACGATGACGGCAAGCGGATCGCGATGGACGTCAAGGCCGGCGATCGCATCCTGTTCGGCAAATGGTCCGGAACCGAGATCAAGATCGACGGCGAAGACCTGCTGATCATGAAAGAGAGCGACATACTCGGCATTCTGACCGACAGCGCCGCTTCCAAGGCTGCCTGAGCAGTCCCGCCCAACACGAACAATTCGAACGGAGTAGCAGACAATGGCTGCAAAAGACGTCAAGTTTGATCTGGACGCCCGCAACCGCATGATGAAGGGTGTAGACATCCTTGCAGACGCGGTCAGGGTGACCCTCGGCCCGAAGGGCCGCAATGTTGTGCTCGACAAATCCTTCGGTGCGCCGCGCATCACCAAGGACGGCGTCACGGTCGCCAAGGAAATCGAGCTCGAGGACAAGTTCGAGAACATGGGCGCCCAGATGGTCAAGGAAGTGGCCTCCAAGACCAACGACATCGCCGGCGACGGCACCACCACCGCGACGGTTCTGGCCCAGTCTATCGTGCGCGAAGGCGCCAAGGCGGTTGCCGCCGGCATGAACCCGATGGATCTGCGCCGCGGCGTCGAGCTTGCGGTTTCAAAGGCCATCGCGGACCTCGAGAAGCGCACCAAGAAGGTGAAGACTTC
>JBHHXR010000176.1:0-7800 GCA_046757205.1 Paracoccaceae bacterium | reverse complement strand
CGGCGGCTTCCTCGACGAAGGCATCGGGGCCGTGCAGCACTTCCTGATAGTAGAAGGGCAACGGGTCCGGCGTGGCGCCGCGGATGACCAGGCCGTTCACCGTGATGTTGCTGAAATCGTAGTACTTGTAGGCGTATCTGGGCCCGTAACCCTCGTTGTGGACACCGTCGCCTGAGACATCAATCACCTTGCGGACGCAGCGGGCGGGGGCGCGTTCCATGATCCGCTGCGCAAAGCCCAGTGCCGCGCCCATCGAGGTCGGGAATTCGGTATATTGCCGCGGGTTGGCGCCGATCCTGGCGGCGGTGGCAAGGATCGCAACCGGCGTGTCCAACTCCTTCCACTCCACGATCATGACTTGCTGCCAGCGGCCGCTCCACTCGAAAATGCTGATATGGACGCCGCCGCTCGCCAGGATCGCCGACATGACGTCGGGCGAGCGCAGGGCGTTGGCGAGGCCCAGTGTCTGGAGTGCATATTCGTCCTCGTCGACGCTTGCAGAGGCGTCAACCGCCAGCACCAGCGACAGGTCGCACGCCGGCGCCGGGGCCGCGAAGCCGAGCGCCGCGGCGGCCAGCAGCGCCGCCGTCGCAAATCTTCCCCGACGGCAGACACCGCCGGCCCCGGCCCCGCGCGGGGGCCTCCTGGCGAGGCCTCGGCTCTTGCACGATGTTCCGATCATCCCGCGCTCGGCGGCAAACGAAAACCGCTTCGAGGGTTCCATCCGGCAAGCCTAGCGGAACCGGGGCGCCGGCTCAAGCCGGGCGGCGGGTGGCGGTGATCAGGAACTCCCGGTTGCCATCGGCCCCGGTGACCGGGCTTTCGACCGGCTCGTAAGGATGCCAGCCGTGCCGCGCGAAGAAACCGGAAATGCGGGCGCAGGCGGCCTGCCGCGCCGCCGGATCGCGGACGATGCCGCCCTTGCCGACGGCCTCCGGGCCGGCCTCGAATTGCGGTTTGACAAGCGCGACGATCCGGGCCGGACGCGCCGCGCAGGCCAGCGCCGCCGGAAGCGCCTTTTCCAGCGAGATGAAAGACAGATCGGCGGTGATCCAGTCGAGCGGCGGGAACATCGCCGGGTCGATGTCGCGCGCGTTGACGCCTTCCATCGCCACCACCCGCGGAT
This sequence comes from Paracoccaceae bacterium, assembly GCA_046757205.1. Taxonomy (GTDB): domain Bacteria; phylum Pseudomonadota; class Alphaproteobacteria; order Rhodobacterales; family Rhodobacteraceae; genus JBHHXR01. Next base: position 6,674 of record JBHHXR010000176.1, on the reverse strand, counting down.
CGGCGGCGAGTTTCGGGTGCAACTGGCCATGGCCGACATCGAGGGCAAAGACCTTCGCCGCGCCGCGCGCCAGCAGAACCTCGGTGAAACCGCCGGTGGAAGAGCCGAGGTCGAGCGCCGTGGCGCCGGCGGGGTCGAGATCGAAGGTTTCGAGCGCATGCAGGAGCTTCGCCGCCGCCCGCGAGACCCATGGCATCGGGTCGGCGGCGAGCCCGAGCACCGCACCGCCGTCCACCCTCGTCGAGGCCTTTGCCGCCGGCTGGCCGTTCACGAGGACCACGCCGGCGGAAATCAGCGCCTGCGCGCGGCTGCGGGTTTCGACAAGCCCGCGCGCCACCAGCGCCTGATCGAGCCGCAGCAACCCGCCCATCTATTCCGCCGCGCTGAGGCCGATGAAACCACCCGACTGGCGCCGCCAGAACCGGGCGTAGAGGCCGCCCCTCGCCAGCAGGCTGTCATGCGTGCCTTCCTCGACGATCCGCCCCTCCTCCATCACCACGATCCGGTCCATCCGGGCGATGGTGCTGAGCCGGTGCGCGATGGCGATCACGGTCTTGCCGGCCATGACGCTTTCGAGCGCCGTCTGGATAGAGGCCTCGACCTCTGAATCGAGCGCCGAGGTGGCCTCGTCGAGCACCAGGACCGGCGCGTCCTTCAGTATGGCGCGGGCCAGCGCGATGCGCTGCCGCTGGCCGCCGGAAAGCTTCACGCCGCGTTCGCCGAGAAACGCCTCGTAGCCCTTGCGCCCGGCGAAATCCCGCAATTCCAGAATGAACCCGTGCGCTTCCGCCAGCGTCGCGGCGGCCAGCATTTCCGCCTCGTCGGCATCCGGTCGGCCGTACAATATGTTTTCGCGCGCCGACCGGTTGAACATCGCCGTTTCCTGGGTGACCATGCCGATCTGGCGGCGCAGGCTGTCCTGGGTCAGCTCGCGGATATCCCGGCCATCCAGCAGGATTTTCCCACCCTCCACGTCGTAGAGCCGCTGGAGAAGCGCCACGGCGGTCGACTTTCCGGCTCCCGATGCGCCGACGAGGCCGACTTTCTCGCCGGGGCGCACGTGCAGCGAAAAGCCGTCGAGCCCGCCGCCGTTCTCGCGGCCATAGGTGAAGCGGACGTTGTCGAACACCACGTCTCCGCGGGTGGTGGCGATTTCCCGCGCCACCGGCGCGTCGGTGATGCCATGCGCCGGGCTGAGCGTTCGCACACCGTCCTCGACCTCGCCGACATTGGCGAAAATGCCGAGCGCGGTGAACGAAACCCAGCCGGTCATCTGGGCGATGCGGGTGGAGATCAGGCCCGCCATCGCGATGTCGCCGGCGCTGGCCATGCCGCCCCGCCATATCCACAGCGCGCCGCCGATCAGCAGCACGGGCAGCAGCCCGCCGGTTGCCATCAGGACGAACCGGAAGAGCGACGCGAGGCGGCCGAAATCGAGTTGCGTCTCTCGGTATGTCGCCATCGCCCTGACGGCCGCCGCATCCTCGTGCCCGGCATGGGCGAACAGTTTCACCGTCTTGATATTGGTCACGGTGTCGACGATCTGCCCGGTGACGGCGGCGCGCGCCGCGGCGCGGGCCTTGGCGCGCAACCGGATGCGTGGCAGAAACCAACTGATCACCACAAAATAGAGGAACAGCCAGACTGCCAGCACGATCAGCAGCCGCCAGTCGATGGTGGCCATCAGGACCGCCGCGCCGATCAGTGTCGAGAACGCGAAGGTGACGACGTTGACCACTTCCAGCACCACTTCCGTAGCGGCCCGCGACGTCTGCATCTCCTTCTGCGCGATACGTCCGGCAAAGTCGTCGTCGAAGAACCCGACGCTCTGGCCCAGCGTGTGGCGGTGAACGCGGCCGAGCACGAGCTGCGACAGGTTGGGCCCGAGGGTGACCGAGTTCATCACCGCCGTAAGACCGAGGATGCTGGGCCGGATCAGCAGGAAGAAGACCACGATCCCGGCCAGCCACGGCCAGTTTTCGGCAAAATAGGTCTGCGGTCCGGCGAGCAGCGCCCCGTCGATCACCCAGCCGACGATGAAGGCGTTGCCGGCTTCCATGATACCGGCAAGCGCGTTGGCGCAGGCGGCCAGAACGACGATTCGCCAGCTTCCCTTCAGCGCCCAGCGCATGAAAGCCGCCAGAGTGGCCGGCGGCGGGCCGTCTGCCGGCGCGAAGGCCGAGATAAGCTCGGAAAACCGGATCATTCGGCGGCCTCCAGTCCGAGGAACCCGCCGGACTGCCGATTCCAAAGCCCGGCATAGAGCCCGCCATGTGCCAGAAGCGCCACGTGACTGCCCTGTTCGACGATCCGCCCGGCGTCAAGGACCACGATCCGGTCAAGCTGGGCAATGGTGCTCAGCCGATGCGCGATGGCGATCACGGTCTTGCCTTCCATGACACCATAAAGCGTGTTCTGGATCGCCGCTTCAACCTCGGAATCGAGCGCCGACGTGGCTTCGTCGAGCACCAGGATCGGCGCGTCCTTCAGGATGACGCGCGCCAGCGCGATGCGCTGCCTCTGTCCGCCGGAAAGCTTCACCCCGCGCTCGCCGACGAAGGCGTCGTAGCCGGTGCGGCCCTTCGGGTCCTGCAGCCCGAGGATGAACTCATGCGCCTCGGCACGCCGCGCCGCCTCGAACATCATCGCCTCGCTGGCCTCCGGCCGGCCGTAGAGAATGTTGGCCCTGACCGAGCGGTGCAGGAGCGAGCTGTCCTGCGTCACCATGCCGATCTGCCGGCGCAGGCTGTCCTGGGCGACCGAGGCAATGTCCTTCCCGTCGATGCGGATGGTGCCGCGTTCCACGTCCTGAAACCGTAGCAGCAGGTTGACGAGCGACGACTTTCCGGCACCCGAGCGGCCCACAAGCCCGACCTTCTCACCGGGTTCGATGGCCAGCGACACGTGATCGAGCCCGCCGTCGCGCTTGCCGTAGTGGTGCGAGACGTTGTCGAAGGTGATGCGGCCCTCGGTCAGAACCAGATCGGCCGCGTCGGGCCTGTCAACCACCGAATGCGGCACCGAGATCGACTGCAGGCCCTCGCGCATGACGCCGGCATGCTCAAAGAGCCGGATCGTCACCCACATGATCCAGCCGGTCATGCCGTTCAGCCGGATGGTCAGCGCCGCCGCCGCCGCCACCTCGCCGACGGTGACGGTGCCGCGCGACCACAGCCACACCGCCGGGCCGAGAACGCCGACGATCAGCCCGCCGTTGATTGTGACGAGGCCGAGCGTCAGGCTGGTCATCAGCCGCAGGAAGCGCAGGAAACGCAGACGCTGGCGGCGCATGGCCGACTGGGCATAGGCCTCCTCGCGCTTGCCGTGGGCAAACAGCTTCACCGTTTCGATATTGGCATAGGCATCGACCACCCGGCCGGTGACCATCGAGCGCATTTCCGACAGTTTCTCGGACGCCACGGCAACGCGGATGGCGATGTAGCGGGTGCAAAAGATGTAGACCACCAGCCAGATCGCCATCGGCAGCGCCATGCGCCAGTCGATCTGGCCGAGCACGATCATCGCGCCGAGGACGTAGGAGGTGGCGTACCAGATACCCTCGAAGGCCATGTAGGTGCTGTCCTCGATGGCCGGTCCCATCTGCATCACACGATTGGCGAGGCGGCCGGCGAAGTCGTTCTGAAAAAACCCGCGCGACTGGCCCAACAGGTGCCGGTGCGCCTGCCAGCGCGCCTGCTCCTGCATGTTGCCGGCCAGAGTCTGCTCCAGAAACAGGTGCTGCAGCGTGATGATCACCGGACGCAGGAACAGGATGAAGAGCGCGGCCAGCAGCAGTTCCAGACCATGGAGCGTCCAGAATTCGATCTGCCCGGTGGTGTTCATCAGGTCGATGACGCGGCCGGAGTAGAAGATCAGCCCGCTTTCCACGAAGGCTACGACGACGCCGGTCAGCGCCATCAGCGGCAGCCATTTCTTGAACGCGCGAAGCTGGGTTTTTACGTAGGGCCACAGCTCCGCCGGCGGCGTTTCGCGCGGCGTGTCAGCAAACGGATCAACAAGGTTTTCAAACTGGCGATACATGGCTTCAACCTACGGGGTTATACGCTGATGCGCCGGTAAAGGCGAACCAGAACGGCGCGGAAACCGGCGCGGAAAGGTTTTCTTTCGGGCACGACGACCGGTTCCGCCTCCGCCGCCCCGAGCCCGCCGAAATCGCGGTAAAACCAGGCGGCACGGGACGAAACCGGCACGCTGTCACCGCCTGAAGAAGCAGTTACACGCGGCTCGGATGACGGTGTGCGCAACGCGACACGCGGGTCGCGCAGATGATCTGACATAAGAAACATTGGGAAAGCCCTCTCGGGGATAGCGACTGAAGAAAATGCCAAGGCGGGCCGATGACAGGCCCCATCCGGAGCCGGTCAGGCCGTCAGATTTTTCCGGATGTTGTGCATTTACAGTCCCCCGTTCAGAGCGTGGCCGGTGACATAGCCGCCAAACCGGCCGCCGTCACCCCCATTTCGGTCTTGTGCCCGTTACCATCAGTCGGGATAAGACGGGGCTGATGTATCCATGTCACAGTCGGGGTATGCCGATGTCCGGTGATCTTACTTCCCAAAAGGCGCGCGCGGCGGCCTGGTTCACGGCGCTGCGCGACGATATCTGCGCCGCCTTCGAACGGCTGGAGGACGCGCAGGACACCGGGCCGTTCGCGGACCTGCCCGCAGGGAGGTTCGAGCGCAAGGCGACAACGCGCGCCAGCGACGACGGCTCCGACGCCGGCGGCGGCGAGATGTCGGTGATGCGCGGCGGCCGGGTGTTCGAAAAGGTCGGCGTCAACATCTCGACGGTTTACGGCACGCTGGGCGCGGCGGCGCAGCGCAGCATGAGTTCGCGCCCCGGCCTCGAAGGCCTCGCCGACGACCCGCGCTTCTGGGCCTCGGGCATATCGCTGGTGGCGCACATGCGCTCGCCGAAGACACCGGCCGTGCACATGAACACGCGCATGTTCTGGACGCCGCATGCCTGGTGGTTCGGCGGCGGCGCCGACCTCACCCCGATGGTCGAGGTCGCGGACGACACCGCGTTCTTCCACGCGCAACTGAGGGACGCCTGCGACCGGCACGACCCGGCCTACTATCCGCGCTTCAAGCAATGGGCCGACGAGTATTTCACGATCCGCCACTGGAACGAGCCGCGCGGCGCGGGAGGGATATTCTTCGACGATCACTGCACCGGCGACTGGGAGGCCGATTTCGCCTTCACCCAGGACGTCGGCCGCGCCTTCCTGAAAGCCTTCGTGCCGCTGACCGAGAAACACATGGGCGAAAGCTGGACCGAAGCCGAGCGCGAATGGCAACTGGTCAAGCGCGGCCGCTACGCCGAGTTCAACCTGGTCTACGACCGCGGCACCCAGTTCGGCCTGCAGACCGGCCACAACCCCGAGGCGGTGCTGATGAGCCTGCCGCCGGTGGCCAAGTGGCCGTGATCCGCGCTCAGTTGAACCAGATGAAATAGCCCAGCAAGTCGCCGTCGAGCAGCATCATGATTTCTTCCATGTAGGCACCGTCCGCCATTGGCCCGTCCTCAAGGTACGGCAGGGCATCCGCTCCCTGAATCAGGAGAATCGGCGACAATGGCCGTGGGTCCTCGAACATGCGCCGGACATTGATGCCCTCGTCAAATCGCCAATGCGGGATCAGCAGTACACCATCCAGCATTGCCTCGAACGCATCGAGGAACTTGAGCCAGCCATCCACGACCGGTTTTGTGACGCGCCCTCGCCAGGCGGGCTGATGCTGGTCGGGAGCCGATATCCACTCGACCGTCGCGCCGCGGGGTCTTGGTTCGGTTCGCAGGGTGTCCGTTTCGCCGAGGATCAAATCCCAACTGCGCCGGCTGGTGGCGATCATCGCCTTCAGGTGGCCACGCGCAGCACGCATTTTCCCGGGCTCCACGACTTTCCACGGCGAGTGCACGGCGAACGATGCGATGTCGAAGGCAACGGCAACATCATGAGTCCCCACAAATCCAGTAAATTCATCCGGTTTCTCGAACACCTCGTTCAGAGCCGAATACGGCAGGTCCGACCGCGGGAAGAACACATGAAAGCTCTGGTTGAACGAATCTTCCCAGTCGTGCGCCAACAGGATGTCCACCATCGCCGAAAGAAGGTGGCAGTATCCCTGAAGCCACACGGCATCGGCGCTGTCCAAGCCGTAAAGCACGAAAATTATATCTAGATTCTCGAATGTCGACGGATCGCCGGCTTTTATACTGTGGTCCAACTCTTGCCATAGACGCGATTCTCTATCAGGTTCGATGAACCTTCCGAAAGTAATCGGAAAGAACACATGCGCCAAGCGTTCGTGCGTTTCATAAAAACTATTTCCGTCGAGGTCGAGACGCGCAAGTACCGGCCGCAGCGGCAGTTGAATATCAGGGTCGGTGATCTCGCCGAGAACCTTTTCGGACCGCGCCAACCGGTCTTCGAAGTCCTGAAGGACAGCCCGGAACCTGGCGTAGTCAATCGGGTCGGGCGAGGGGTTGATCGGCACAGGAAACCGCACGAAAGGAATATCGACGCCGCGACCGGTGAGGCCGTAACGGTACAAGTCGGCGGAGAGCCCCTCCACCGCCTCGAAAAACAGCGTCAGCCCGTAAGCGAAACGCGCCGCATCTCCTTGCTCCGATATCCGCGCCTGCGCGTAGTC
>JBHHXR010000175.1:0-7834 GCA_046757205.1 Paracoccaceae bacterium | reverse complement strand
CGGCATAGAACCGGTCGCCAAGAATCGGGTGCCCCAGCGCCGCCATGTGCACCCGCAACTGGTGGCTGCGCCCGGTCAGCGGCGTCAGTTCGACCCGTGTTTCCTCTTCCTCGCGGGCTATCACCCGCCAGTCGGTGCGCGCCATCCTGCCGTCTTCGCTGACCGTCTGTCTCGGCCGGTTCGGCCAGTCGTTCTTGAGCGGCAGGTCAACCGTGCCGCTATCGCCGGTGACGTCCCCCCAGACCCGCGCAAGATACGTCTTGCGCACGTGCCGCCGCTCGAACTGCAGCCCCAGATGCCGCTGCGCCGCGCGGTTCAGCGCAAACACCATGACGCCGGAGGTATCCATGTCCAGCCGGTGCACCAGAAGTGTGTCGGGAAACGCCGCCCGCGCCCGGTTTTCCAGGCAATCCCGATGTTCAGCTGCCTTGCCGGGCACCGACAACAGCCCGGCCGGCTTGTCGAGCACCAAGAGGTCGTCGTCGCGGTAGAGCACCGCCAGAGGACCGGCCGGCGGATCGTAGACGAAACTCAGCCCCGCAGCCCCCGAAGCGCCGCCAGCAGACCGGCGGTGGAGGCATCCTTGCCGGTTGCCTCGGCCCCTTGCACCATCGGCAGGATGGCGGTCGCCAGTTCCTTGCCCAACTCCACCCCCCACTGATCGAACGAGTTGATCCCCCAGATGCAGCCCTCGACGAATACCCGGTGCTCGTAAAGCGCGATGATCCGGCCCAGCGTGAACGGGTCGAGCTTGCGGTAGATCAGCGTCAGCGACGGCCGGTTGCCGGGAAACACCCGGTGCCGGGCCTGCGCCTCGGCGTCCTCGACGATCCCCTTCGCCTTCACGATCTCGCGGGCCTCGGCCAGCGAGCGGCCGCGCATCAGCGCCTCGGACTGCGCCAGGCAGTTGGCCACCAGCAGCTCGTGCTGATGCGCCAGTTCCGGCTCGTGGCCCTCGGCGGCGATCATGAACTCGCACGGCACCACCGCCGTTCCCTGGTGGATCAACTGGTAGAATGCGTGCTGGCCGTTGGTTCCCGGCTCGCCCCAGACAACCGGGGCGGAAGACTGGTTCAACTCTGAACCATCGAGCGTGACGCGCTTGCCATTGCTTTCCATGTCGAGCTGCTGGAAATACGCCGGCAGACGCGCAAGCCTTTGATCGTAGGGAAGGATCGCCCGCGTCGGGTAGCCGCAGACATTGTTGTGCCAGATCCCGGCAAGCCCCAGCATGACGGCCATGTTCCGCGCCTTTGGCGCCTCGCGGAAATGCCGGTCCATGGCGTGCCCGCCGTCGAGGAACTCGCCGAACCGTTCCGCGCCGATCGCCAGCATGACCGGCAGCCCGATCGGCCCCCAGACCGAATAGCGCCCGCCTACCCAGTCTTCGAAGCCGAACACCCGCTCCGCGCCGATGCCGAAGGCGGCGGTCTTGTCGAGCGCCGTGGAAACGGCAGCAAAATGCGACCCGGCGGCGTCGCCCACCCCCTGCCGCATCCACCGAAGCGCGGTTTCGGCGTTGGTCATGGTCTCGATGGTGGTAAACGTCTTCGACGCCACGATCACCAGCGTCCGCCGCGGATCGAGCCCCTTCAGCGTATCGGAAACATGCGCCCCGTCGACGTTGGAGACGAAATGCGTACGCGGCCCGTCATGGTAGGGAGCCAGCGCCAGGCACGCCATCGCCGGGCCGAGATCGGAGCCGCCGATGCCGATGTTCACCACGTCGGTGAAGCGCCCGCCGTCGGCGGCGGCGATCTCGCCCGACCGCACGCCTTCCGAAAACGCCGCCATCCGCTCCAGCGTCGCCAGCACCCCCGGCATGACGTCCTCGCCATCGACCGAAACCGGCGTGCCGGAGCGGTTGCGCAGCGCCGTGTGCAGCACCGCGCGGCCTTCGGTGGTGTTGATCCTCTCGCCCGAGAACATCGCCTCGCGCTTCGCCGCCAGCCCGCTCGCCTCCGCCAGCCGGATCAGCAGGTCGCGCGCGTGCGCGTCCATCGAGGTCTTGGAATAGTCCAGCAGCATGTCGTCCAGCCGGACGGAAAACGCGCCGAACCGCGCCGGATCCGCCAGTAGTTCGCTCAGCGTGACTTTTTCCGTCGCCCGGCGGTGCGCCCTGAGTTCATCCCGGATGCTTGTCATCGGCTTGTTCTCCCATCCCGCCGGCCGCGCGCGCCAGCGCCTCGATCTCATCCCATTTCCCGGCCTCGACCAATGCGTTCGGCGCGACCCAGGACCCGCCGGCGCAGATCACGTTTGCCAGCCGCAGATAGTCCGCCGCATTCGCCGGGTTTACGCCGCCGGTGGGGCAAAAGGCGATCTGCGGCAGCGGCCCGCCGAGCGCTTTCAGCGCCGCCGCCCCGCCCGACGCCTCGGCCGGAAAGAACTTCACCATGTCGTAACCGCGCGCCAAAAGCCGCATCGCCTCGCTCGCCGTCGCCGCGCCGGGCAGAAGCGGCAGGCCCTCGGCCTCGCATGCGTCCAGCAACCCGTCCGTCGCCCCCGGCGACACCCCGAACCGCGCCCCCGCCGCCTTCGCCGCCCGCACGTCGTCGGGCGTCAGCAGCGTGCCGGCGCCGACCACGCCGCCCGGCACCTCGGCCATGGCCCGGATCGCGTCGAGCGCCGCCGGCGTGCGCAACGTCACTTCCAGCGCCGGCAAGCCACCGGCCACCAGCGCTTCGGCCAGCGGCCGCGCATGGGCCACGCGCTTCAGCACCAGAACCGGCACGATCGGCGCCAGCGAACAGATTTCGCGGGCGCGCCGGCTGGCCTCCTGCGGTGTCATCGCCATCTCCCTGCTCCCCCTGTGCGGGCGCAAAAAAAACGCCCTGCGCGAATCCCGGTCACGCAACTTCCCGGCACGCTGTTATAGGCTCCCGCCGGCCTCCGCAATTCACCGGTGGCGGGAAACGCGGGGCCGGCCCCGGCATGCCCCGGCACACCCGGCCGCGCCGCCGGACCGCTTCCTCTTCTGAGTTCCGGAAATATCCCGCCGGAGGCTTCCGCAACGCCGGCCCCGCGCGCGGGCCTTTCAATACCGAAAAATGACTTTGCAAACAATATCAATATCATAACTCCATGCACACGCGTGTGCACACACCGGCCACGTGGTTCGGCACGCCTCCGGCCGCCGCCGCCGGATCAGCCCGGCGTCGCCGTCTCCGCGCCGCGCGCCAGATCGTCGAGCATCCAGGAAATGTCCTCGACATGCCGCGCGATGACATGCACCACGATGCCGTCGCGCTGGATCGGCCCGGTCACCCGCAACAGCCGCCCGGCGATCACCGCCCGGCGGAAGCGCTCATAGGTCTTCGCCCAGACCACCACGTTGGCGACCCCGAACTCGTCCTCCAGCGTGATGAAGATCACGCCTTTTGCGGTGCCCGGCCGCTGGCGCACCAGCACCAGCCCGGCCACCGTGACCACCGCCCCTTCGGGCGGTTCGTCGAGCCGGTTGCTTGGCAGGGCGGATGGCGGACGTGGCCATGAGTGATTCCCCAGCATGAGAACAAAAATAGAACGAATTGGCGGGCTGTCAAACCCGGCGGCCCCGGCGCATCCGCGGCAGCCCGGCGCCGGCCGCGGCGTTCCCCTCCCCCCGAACGATTCGGCCCGGATATTGGGGCTGGAACCGCTCCGGAACTCATACTAGATAGCGGAAAGATTTCAGTACGCCCCGAGGAACGATGCCCAGGATTACCTATATCGAGCACAACGGCACGCGGCACGACGTCGACGTGCCGAGCGGTTTGACCGTCATGGAAGGCGCGCGCGACAACAACATTCCGGGCATCGAAGCAGATTGCGGCGGCGCCTGCGCCTGTTCGACCTGCCATGTCTACATCGCCGACGAATGGGTTGACCGCCTGCCCGCGAAGGACGACATGGAAATGGACATGCTCGATTTCGCGTGGCAGCCCGACGAGGTCCGGTCGCGGCTGACCTGCCAGGTCAAGGTGACCGACGCGCTCGACGGCCTCGTCGTCCAGTTGCCGGAAAAGCAGATATGAAATCGGCGGCGGGCGTGGCGCTTCTCGCGCTCGCGCTCGCGCGAACTGCCGCCGCCTGCGACTATCCCGGCCCGCCGCCCGGCTCCGGCGAGGCCACCGCCGAGGGAAGCGGAATCCTCTGGGCCGGATTTTCCGACGCCACCACGCGCTACGACCACGGCATACTGGGCGACCGGATCGAGGCGGGCGGTCTGCGCGTCAGAACCGCCGGCAAGGGCCCGTGCGAGCTGTTCGCCCTGCTCGGCGCCGAATCGGTTTTCGAGGATCTGGCGCCGCGCATCGGCGATCTGAACGACGACGGCAGGAACGACGTCGTGGCGGTGGAGACCGATATCCGCACCGGCGCTTCGCTGGCGGTCTATTCGGTGGTCGGCGGCAGGCTGCGAAAAATAGCGGCGACGCCGAATATCGGCCGGTCTCACCGCTGGCTCGCTCCCGTCGGGATCGCCGATTTCAACGCCGACGGCTATACCGACGTCGCCTATGTCGAAACGCCGCATATCGGCGGGACGCTGCGCATCTGGTCCATGCGCGGCGGCAGGCGTCTGCGCGAGATAGCGCGCGTCGCGGGTTTGGCCAATCACCTCATCGGGGACGATTTCATCTCCGGTGGCGTGCGCCGCTGCGACGGCAAGCGGCCGGTGATCGTGGTTGCCGACCAGCGCTGGACCCGCGTCATCGGCGTCGTGTTCCACGAGGGCCGCCCGGTGGTCAGCGAGCTTGGGCCGAACCGGGGCCAGGGCTCTTTCAGGAAAGCGCTGACCTGCGGATAACGAATTGAAATGCTCCGCGCGAAGAAACGCGACCGGTCACGACGCCGGTTCGCGTTGCAGCGCGCGCCAGCCGATGTCGCGGCGGAACGTTCCCTCGGGCCAGTCGATGCGGTGCACGGCCCGGTAGGCCCGGTCGCGCGCATCGCGAAGCGTCGCGCCGCGCGCCGTCACGTTGAGAACGCGTCCGCCAGTGGCGACGACGACGCCGTTGCGCATGCCGGTACCGGCGTGAAACACTTCCACGTGCTTGCAGGCGCCAGCCCGTGCAAGACCGCCGATAGGGCTGCCCCTGGAATATTCTCCGGGATAGCCGCGGGCCGCCATGACCACGGTCAGCGCGTGGTCGTCGGCCCAGTTGAGTTTCGCCTCCGCCAGCCGGCCCTCGGCGCAAGCCAGCAGGACATCGAGCATCTGCGCCCCGGTTCGCATGCACAGGACCTGGCATTCCGGATCGCCGAAGCGTGCGTTTATCTCGACCAGCCGGGGCTCGCCGTCCCGGATCATCAGACCGGCGTAGAGGATTCCCTGATACGGCATTCCGCGCCGCGACATTTCACGGATGACAGGCCGGACGATCTTGTCGAGCGCCCGTCGCGTCACCGCCTCTGTCATCACCGGCGCTGGGGAGTAGGCCCCCATACCGCCCGTGTTCGGCCCCGTGTCGCCTTCACCGATACGCTTGTGGTCCTGCGCCGACGCCAACGGCAGAATGTTCTCGCCATCGGTGAGGACGAAGAAACTGGCCTCCTCGCCAGCGAGAAATTCCTCGATCACGACCTCCGCCCCGGCACTGCCGAACGATCCGCCGAACATGTCGTCGATGGCGGCGATGGCCTCTGCGGTATCGGCCGCCACGACGACGCCCTTGCCGGCCGCGAGCCCGTCCGCCTTGACCACGATCGGCGCGGCCATGTTGCGCACATGATCGCGCGCCGCCGCGGCATCGGTGAACCGGTTCCAGGCAGCGGTCGGGGCGCCGCAGGCGTCGCAGATCTGCTTGGTGAAGGCCTTCGAGGTCTCCAGCCGGGCGGCGGCGCGCGACGGGCCGAAGACAAGCAGGCCGGTGGCCCGCAATTCGTCGGAAACGCCCGCCGCCAGCGGCGCCTCCGGGCCGATGATCACGAAGTCTATCGATTCCTCGACGCAGAATCCGGCGACCTCGGCGCCGCTTTCGATATCGAGCCGCGCACATTCGGCGATCTCGCCGATCCCCGCGTTACCCGGCGCACAGATCAGCCGGTCGCATTTCGGATTCTGCGCGACGGCCCAGGCCAACGCGTGCTCGCGGCCGCCGCCGCCGAGGATCAGAATGTTCATGCCAGCGTTCCCCTTGGCCTCGCCTTGCCGCCGTTCTAAGGTTGCGGCTACACGGAGGCAAGCAGGCGCCATGTCCGATCTCGTTGACGATCCGGTTCCCGGCCAGAATGCGCCCGAATACTCGGTGTCGGAGATCTCCGGTGCGGTGAAACGGGTGATCGAGGGCGAGTTCGGCCGGATACGCGTGCGCGGCGAAGTCGGGCGCGTGTCGCGGCCCGCCTCGGGGCATCTCTACCTCGATCTGAAGGACGACCGGGCGGTGCTGTCGGCGGTGGTCTGGAAAGGAGCGGCGGCGCGGCTGCGCACCCGGCCGGAGGAAGGCATGGAAGTCGTCGCCACCGGCCGGCTGACCACTTTCGCGGGCCAGAGCCGCTACCAGATGATCATCGAGGATATCGCGCCGGCCGGCATCGGTGCGCTGATGGCGATGCTGGAACGGCGCCGCAGGCAACTGGAGGCGGAAGGACTTTTTGCCGCCGAACGCAAGAGGCCGCTGCCCTATCTGCCGGAAGTGGTCGGCGTGGTCACATCGCCGACGGGCGCCGTCATCCGCGACATCCTGCACCGGCTGCGCGACCGTTTTCCGCGCCGGGTGCTGCTGTGGCCGGTGACCGTGCAGGGCGAGAAATGCGCCGATGAAGTGGCCGCCGCGATCCGTGGGTTCAACGCGCTGGCGAAAGACGGGCCGGTGCCCCGCCCCGACGTGCTGATCGTCGCCCGCGGCGGCGGCTCGGTCGAGGACCTGTGGGGATTCAACGAAGAAATCGTTGTTCGCGCCGCGGCTGACAGCGAGATACCGCTGATCTCCGCCGTCGGCCACGAAACCGATACCACGCTGATCGACCTGGCCGCCGACCGCCGCGCGCCGACGCCCACGGCGGCCGCCGAAATCGCCGTGCCGGTCCGCCTCGACCTCATGGCGCATCTGGCCAAGCTGGAGGAACGGCGCCAGAGCGGGCTGGGCCGGCTGCTGGACCTCCGCCGGCAGCGCCTACGCGATCTCGCGCGCGCGCTGCCCCGTTCCGAGACCCTGTTGTCGGAACAACGGCAGCGGCTTGACATGGCGGGAAACGGCCTTCCCCGCGCGCTTCGCGAACATGTCCGGTATCTTCGCCTCCGGCTGGCGCGCGGCAAGGCCGGGGCATTGGGGCCGGGGCTGCTGGCCGGGGCGCTCGCGGGCCATGACGCGAGGCTGGCGGGCATGTCCCGCCGTCTGGCGCCGGAGCTTCTGCGCGCGGTCCGCGACCGCAAGGAGCGGTACCTCGCCATCGCCAGGCGCCTGCGGCACCAGTCGCTGCGCAGCCGCAGCGCCGAGGCGCGGCGCAGTTTCGCGGCCCTGGCGCAATCCTTCATGCGCATCGCCGGGAGGCAGATCGCCGAACGCTACGTGCGGCTGGAGACGCTGGACAGGATGCGCCTCTCGCTGGGCCATGTGGAAACGCTGGAGCGCGGCTTCGCCATTGTCCGCGACAGCGCCGGCGGTGTTCTGACCACGCGGGCGGCGGCTTCGCGCCATCGTGCGATGGAGCTTCAATTCCGCGACGGCCGCCTCGCGGTGGTTCGCGCCGCCGCTCCGGGCACGACGCGCCGCGGCGCCGCCATTCCACCCAAAACCGACCGGGACGATCCGCAGGGCGATCTGTTCTAGAACACGATGCCTTTCGATGGAAACGCCTGTCCGAACTGACAAGGATCGCGCCTGCCCTGTCTGGCGAATTTGACCTATCG
>JBHHXR010000174.1:0-7845 GCA_046757205.1 Paracoccaceae bacterium | reverse complement strand
CGTCACCAAGCACCTCAGCGACCGCTTTAGGATACCTGCGACGGAACCTTTTGCAGTTCCCTGATAGCTCATCCACATACTTGAGCTTCATCACCACCACCATCTCTTGTGTCCCCTTTGTGTCCCAATTTGTGTCTCGGGAGGGGCGTCAACTGTCTGTAATGCTTGAAAAACAGACCCCCAAGAGGGTGGTTTTGGTGCGGTCGAGAAGACTCGAACTTCCACGGGTGTTACCCCACAGCGACCTCAACGCTGCGCGTCTACCAATTCCGCCACGACCGCACCTGAGAGTGCCGGGCGTATAGCAAGACGGCCGGGGCTTGTGAAGAGCCATTCTCGCCGTCGGCAGGTTTCGCGTGCGCCCGGCCCGTGCGACGTCCGTCCGTGGCGGTGTTTGCGGTCTTCCCGCTCCGCCGGTTGCCATATAGGATGCGGGGCGCGCTTGGCGACCAGACGGGAAGAACGCCATCGGGGAGATGCGGGAAGTGGATGCGCGAACACGAACAGCGCCGCCGGAATGGGCGGTCGGAAACGGCCTCGTGCCCTATCCCGACGCCGTCTCTGAAATGGAGGCGCATGTCGGCAGGATGATCGCCGGCGGCGCGCCGGAAAGGATATGGCTGGTCGAACATCCGCCGGTCTACACCGCCGGCACCAGCGCCGACCCGCGCCAACTGCTCAACGCCGGTAGTATCCCGGTTCATCAGACGCGCCGCGGCGGGCAGTACACCTATCACGGCCCGGGCCAGCGCGTCGTCTACCCGATGCTGGACCTGAACCGGCGCGGGCGGGACGTGCGAGGATACGTGTCAAAGCTCGAGGAATGGGTGATCCGCACGCTCGCCGGGTTCGGTGTCGCCGGCGAGCGAAGAGAGGGCCGCGTCGGTGTCTGGGTCGTGCGGCCGGACAAGCCGCCGCTTTCGGACGGCACGCCCGCCGAGGACAAGATCGCCGCGATCGGCGTTCGCATCCGCCGCTGGGTGACATTTCACGGCTTCTCGATCAATGTGGAGCCCGATCTGAGCCATTACGAAGGAATTGTACCCTGCGGCATTTCGCGCTATGGCGTTACGAGCCTGATTGATTTGGGATTGCCGGTAACCATGGCCGACGTCGACGTGGCCTTGAAGCTTGCCTATGAAAAGGTGTTCAAGACCTGAGTCGTCATCGGCTATTACTTTGTCTGACTCGCAAACAAGAAAACGGAGTATCGAAATAATGAAATCCTGGAGTTTCACTGCCCTGGCCGCGGCCCTGTGCGTCGCCGCGGCGCCGGTTCTGGCCGAAGGCGATGCCGCCAAGGGCGAAAAGACGTTCAAGAAATGCAAGGCGTGCCACATGATCGTCAACGGCGACGACGTCATTGTGAAAGGCGGCAAGGTGGGGCCGAACCTTTTCGGAGTCATCGGCAGGGCCGCGGGATCGGCCGAGGGTTACAAGTTCGGCAAGGACATGTTGGCCGCTGGCGAGGCCGGCCTTGTCTGGGACGAGGCGCAGGTTGCCGAATACGTCAAGGATCCGAAAAAGTTTCTGGCAAGCTACCTCGACAAATCGTCCGTGAAGACGAAAATGACGTTCAAGCTCAAGAAGGGCGGCGAGGACGTGGCGGCCTATCTCGCTTCGGTGGCTGAGTAATATCCCGTCGCAACATGCCGGTTCACCGGCCGGGCAAAGCTTTCCATTGAGATAAGGCGAAGCCCGGGATAAATACGTGCGTCAAACGGACCGGTCCACGTGTGGATTCGGTCCGCAAAACTACTACCTGTCTGGAGGGACACAATGGCAGACGCAGCCGCTCACGCGCATGACGACCACGGCCACCCCGGTTTTTTCACCCGGTGGTTCATGTCGACCAATCACAAGGATATCGGCATCCTCTACATCGTCACGGCGGCTGTCGTCGGCTTCATCTCGGTGGCGCTGACGATGTACATGCGGCTGGAGCTGATGGAGCCCGGCGTGCAGTACATGCTGCTGGAGGACGGCACGCCGAACGGTCATCTGTGGAACGTGCTGATCACCGCGCACGGTATCCTGATGATGTTCTTCGTGGTCATTCCGGCGCTGTTCGGCGGTTTCGGCAACTATTTCATGCCGCTGATGATCGGCGCGCCGGACATGGCGTTTCCGCGCATGAACAACCTGTCCTACTGGCTTTACGTCGCGGGCTCGTCGATGGCGACGCTTTCGCTGTTCGTCCCGGGCGGCAACGGGTTGACCGGATCGGGCGTCGGGTGGGTGCTCTACGCGCCGCTCTCGACGACCGAGCAGGGCATGTCGGCCGACATCGCCATTTTTTCCGTCCATCTGTCGGGCGCTTCTTCGATTCTCGGCGCGATCAACATGATCACCACGTTCCTGAACATGCGCGCGCCGGGCATGACGCTGCACAAGACACCGCTTTTCGCCTGGTCGATTTTCGTCACCGCCTTCCTTATCCTGCTCAGCCTGCCGGTTCTCGCCGGCGCCATCACCATGCTGCTGACCGACCGCAACTTCGGCACCACCTTCTTCGACCCGGCCGGCGGCGGCGACCCGGTGCTCTACCAGCACATCCTGTGGTTCTTCGGGCATCCCGAGGTCTACATCGTGATCGTGCCGGGCTTCGGTATCATCAGCCATGTCGTCTCGACCTTCTCGAAGAAGCCGATCTTTGGCTACCTGCCGATGGTCTACGCGATGGTTTCGATCGGTGTCCTGGGCTTCGTGGTCTGGGCGCACCACATGTACACGGTCGGCATGTCGGTAACGCAGCAGGCGTATTTCATGCTGGCGACGATGGTGATCGCGGTGCCGACGGGCATCAAGGTGTTCTCCTGGATCGCCACCATGTGGGGCGGCTCGATCGAGTTCAAGACGCCGATGCTGTGGGCGATGGGCTTCATCTTCCTGTTCACCGTCGGCGGCGTGACCGGCATCGTGCTCAGCCAGGCGGCCATCGACCGGGCCTATCACGACACGTATTACGTGGTGGCGCATTTCCACTACGTGATGTCGATAGGCGCGGTCTTCGCGATTTTCGCCGGCATCTACTACTGGATCGGCAAGATGTCGGGGCGGCAGTACCCGGAATGGGCCGGAAAGCTGCATTTCTGGATGATGTTCATCGGCGCCAACGTCACCTTCTTCCCGCAGCATTTCCTCGGCCGCCAGGGCATGCCGCGCCGCTACATCGACTTTCCCGAGCAATTCGCGCAGTGGAACTACGTCTCCTCGATAGGCGCGTTCATCTCCTTCGCGTCGTTCCTGCTGTTCTTCGGCATCATTTTCTACACGCTGAAATATGGCCGCCGCGTGGAAGAGAACGCTTATTGGGGCGACCACGCGGAAACGCTGGAATGGACCTTGCCCAGCCCGCCGCCTGCCCACACGTTCGAGACGCTGCCAACCCCGGACATGTGGGACAAGAGCGGGCACTGACACGGGCGCCGCTTGGCACAAGCCGCTGACAGACGGGGAGCCGGAGAGCGATCTTCGGCTCCCGGCGCGCCGGGCGACCCCGTTGTCCCAACCGATCCGCCGCTTCTGACGCTGACGTTGTGGCCTCACAGGTCGCTGTCGGAGAAGGGCTTCAGAACCGTTCTGGCGATAACCGCAGCGGGGCTCGGGATGCCGCTGCTGGCGCTCTCCGGATCGCCGGCGGCGCTCGTGCTCCTGCCGTTCGTGGGCGCTACCCTACTGGGGCTTTGGTGGTTCATCCGGCGCAACTACGGCGACGCGGCCCTGAGGGAAACGCTCCGGCTGTGGGAAGACCTCATGACCGTCGAGCGCATGGAGCCCTGCGGACAAACCCTGCGGTGGCACGCCGACCCGTACTGGGTGAAGGTCAGGATTCACCCTGGCGCTCGAATCGAGAACTATCTGACATTGAAGGGAAACGGCCGCGAAATCGAGCTCGGCGCGTTTCTGAGCCCCCAGGAGCGCCGCGAGATATTTCAGCAGATCAATACGGCGATCGGCAGGCTGCGGGCCGCGCCCTGAAATCCGGCGCGCCGCCGGTCAGCCGAGAGCCGACTTCACCGCGGCGCCGGCCTTGCCGAAATCCATGCGTCCGGCGTATTTCGCCTTTAGCCCGCCCATCACGCGGCCCATGTCGCGGATCGACTTGGCCCCGGTTTCCCGGATCTCTTCGTTGATGGCCTTATTCATTTCCTCGTCGCTCAGCTGGCTGGGCAGGAATTCCTCGATAACCCGGATTTCCGCCCGCTCTTCTTCGGCAAGCTCCAGGCGGCCGGCTTCATCATAGGCCTTGGCGCTCTCCTGGCGCTGCCTGACCATTTTCGAAAGGATGGCGAGAATTTCCTCGTCGGATACGCCTTCGGAGCCATCGTCGGTCCGCGACGCGATATCCCTGTCCTTGATTGCGGCGAGGATGAGCCTGAGCGTGGCGAGGCGGGTCTTCTCCTTCGCCTTCATGGCTTCCTTCATTGCCGAGCCAAGGCGTGTGCGCAACATCGGTTTGGCCTCCTGGCATGCCGGGTAGTCCCCAGACCGCCGAATATACTGCGCCGAAATGCAAAACTCAATGGGCGCGAAACCTGTATACCTATTGATTTCATTCGATTTTTCTTTTTTGTCGCATGCCTTGACCCCCCGCTTCTATGCCACTAGCTTGCCGCCAAACCAGCCTGCCCGGCACATTCCCATGACGATAGCAGAACCCAGCGATATCGCTTTGGCATCGGCGCCGGACCCGGCGGCGCGGCCGACGGCGTGTATCGTTCTGACCGATGGATCGGTGATTTACGGGCGCGGTTTCGGCGCCGAGGGGACCGCGGTCGCGGAGCTTTGCTTCAACACCGCGATGACCGGATACCAGGAGATCATGACGGATCCCTCCTATGCCGGCCAGGCCGTGACATTCACCTTTCCCCATATCGGCATCACCGGAACCAATCCCGAAGACGACGAAACGGCCGAGCCGGTGGCGCGAGCCATGGTCGTGAAATGGGATCCGGGCGCACCGTCGAGCTGGCGCTCCACCCAGCCGCTCGCCGAGTGGCTGAAAACGCGCGGACGCATCGGCGTCGGTGGCGTGGACACGCGGCGGCTGACGCGCATGATCCGCCTGTTGGGCGCGCCTCACGTGGCAATTCAGCACGCGCGTGACGGTGTCTTCGACCTCGACGGCCTGCTGGCCCGGGCCCGCGCCTTTCCGGGGCTGGAAGGCATGGATCTGGCGCGCGAGGTCACCTGCCGGCAATCCTACCGCTGGGACGAAATGCGCTGGGCCTGGCCGGAAGGCTACCGGCGCAGCAGCGCGGCGCGCCACCGTGTGGTTGCGGTGGACTACGGCGCCAAGCGGAACATTCTTCGCTGCCTGGCTTCGGCCGGCTGCGACGTAACCGTCCTGCCGGCCACCGCCGATGCCGACGACGTGCTGGCGCACGACCCGGAGGGGCTGTTTCTGTCGAACGGGCCGGGCGACCCGGCGGCCACCGGCACCTATGCGGTACCGATGATCCGCGACATTCTCGCCCGGACCGATATGCCGGTTTTCGGCATCTGCCTGGGCCACCAGATGCTGGCGCTGGCGCTCGGCGCGCGGACCATCAAGATGAGCCACGGCCATCACGGCGCCAACCATCCGGTCCGGGACACGCGCACCGGCAAGGTCGAGATCACCTCGATGAACCACGGCTTCACCGTCGACAGCCAGTCGCTGCCGGAGGGCGTGGTGGAAACCCATGTCTCTCTGTTCGACGGCTCCAACTGCGGGATCGGCATGCGCGACCGCCCGGTGTTTTCGGTGCAGCAGCACCCCGAGGCCAGCCCCGGGCCGCAGGACAGCTTCTACCTGTTCGAGGACTTCGTCGCCGCGATGGAGCGGCAGAACCGGATTTTAGGAAAATCTTAAGCAAGCGTCCGGAGACTCGCCGCCGTTCAGGCGACGGGGACGGATGGTGCCAAGCGCGAGCCACCTGCGGCCGGCCGTTTACGCGGCGGAGATCGACCAGCCGTTCCGGAGGCGGCGGCTGGGCGAGATTCTGGTGGAATCCGGGGCGCTCGACCCGACGTTCCTGAAACACGCCCTCGCTTTCCAGGCGCTCCATATTTGCCCGCTCGGCGATCTGCTGGTGGCGGAAAATTTCGTTACTCCGCAGGAACTTGTCCGCGCCTTGTCCCGCCAGTGGTCGATCGGCCGCGTCGACCTGGCGGTGGCGCCGCCCGACAGGGATCTTGTGGCGCGATCCGATGTGCTGGCCTGCATCGCCGCGGCGTGCGTTCCGTGGCGGCAGATCGGCGATACCGTTATCATGGCGCTGGCCGACCCCGCACGGGCGGCCGAATATGCCGTTCTTGCCCCCGGACGCCCCGGCCGCATCGCCTTCGCCGTCGCAGACCGCCGTCAGATACTTGCGGCACTGGCGGCGCTGCGCGAGGACGACCTTGTGATGACGGCCCTGACCCGCTGCCACGCGGCCTACAGCAGCCGGTTCCTGATGTCGCGGCCGCGGCGTTTCGGCGCGCTGGCCGTTCTGCTGGCCGCCCTGGCAAGCGCGGCCGCCTTCCCCGCCACGGCCTTTGCCGCGCTTCTGGCCTGGGTGATGCTTGCCAACGCCGCCACCACGACGCTGCGGCTGTCGGCGATCTTCGGGAGGTTCAGGAGGAACCGGCGCGGCACCGCCGCCGCACCGGAACGTCGCTTGAGCTGCCGAAGGCGGCCGATCGTTTCGATCCTCGTCCCGCTCTACCGCGAATCGGCGACGCTGCCGGATCTGCTGGCCTGCCTGGGCGCCCTGAGATACCCGAAATCCCTGCTGGACGTGAAGATCATACTGGAAGCGGACGATAGCGAAACCGCGGCCTGGCTGAAGGGACGCAGATTGCCGGGATGGGTCGATATCCTGAGGGTCCCGCCGCACCCGATCCGCACCAAACCGAAGGCCATGAACTACGCGCTGCCGTTCTGCCGGGGCGAAATCGTCGGCATCTACGATGCCGAGGACAGGCCTGAGCCGGAGCAAATCGACAAGGTGGTCGATCATCTGCTCAACGCCCCCGCCGACGTCGCGTGCGTGCAGGGCGTGCTCGATTTCTACAACCGGGGCCAGAACTGGATATCGCGATGTTTCGCCATCGAATACGCCATCTGGTTCCGGGTGCTCCTGCGCGGCATCCAGGAACTCGCCATTCCGATTCCGCTCGGCGGGACAACAGTGTTCTTCCACAAACCGAAACTGATCGAAATGGGCGCCTGGGACGCCCACAACGTGACCGAGGACGCCGATCTCGGCATGCGGCTCGCCCGCTTCGGATACCGTTGCGAAATGGTGGCGACGACGACCTGGGAGGAGGCCAACTGCGTTCTTCCCGGCTGGATCGGCCAGCGGTCACGCTGGCTGAAGGGATACGCGCTGACCTGGATCACCCATATGCGCCATCCGCGGGTGCTCTTGCGCGATCTCGGCTTCTGGCGGTTCGCGGCCTTCCAGGTGCTGTTTCTCGGTGCCATCACGTCCTACCTGGCGACGCCGTTTCACTGGCTGATGTGGGGCGACCTGCTCGGTCTGGCGCAGGTCAACTGGTCGGCATTGCCGCCCTGGGTGCGGCCGGCGGCTTACACGTCGATGCTGGTCGGCCAGAGCGTCATGCTGTCGCTGGTCGCCGTTGCCGTCTCCGGCGGCGGGCGCCGCCGCCTGGCGCCGTGGATCCTGCTGCTGCCGATCTACTGGCCGCTCGGCGCAGTGGCCGCCTACAAGGCGCTCTTCGAGTTGTTCGCCGCCCCGTTTCACTGGCGCAAGACGCGGCACGGGCTATAGGTTTCGCTGCGCTCCGGGCTGGATGTGAGCATGACAAGGCTACTTGGAAACATATCCAGATATCCCGCCTGGGTCGCTCGCG
>JBHHXR010000173.1:0-7875 GCA_046757205.1 Paracoccaceae bacterium | reverse complement strand
TCGGGCTGGATGAAGGCGATCATCTGCTCGACGGGCCGCCCGTGCACCGTCAGCGTCTCCAGATCGGCCATCGACCAGCCCATGCGGGCGGCGGCAAGCTGGAACGCCGAGACCTGCGGGTGATAGACGATCTCCGCCGGCGGGATCGAGCGGCCGATGCGCGAGCCGACCGAGAACCACAACGGATCGCCGGTCGCCAGCACCACCACGCGCCTGCCCTTGAGGCCTCGCAGAAGGCCGATCAGGTCGTCGAAGGGCGACGGCCAGGAAATCCGCTCCGCCGTCACCGCGTCCGACAGGTGGTGGTGCCGGTCGCCGCCGACGATCACCTCGGCCGCCTCCACCACGGCCCGCGCCGCCGGCGTCAGTCCCGCCATGCCCTCCTCGCCGATACCGACGATATGCAGCCAGGCGCTCACGATGCCGGGCCCTCGAAACGGCATCCCGGGCAAAGGTCCCGTTGCACAGGCAACCGTGGAGCTTCGGTGGGATAACTTGCCGTATTCCCAGGTATCACCAAGGGCAGCGCCCGGCCCGGGCGGGGGCGGAAGCGCCCGCCTTGGGGGCGGGGCGGGGGCAAGGGACGGCGCTCTGTGCAGAACCCCCTCACCGGCCACCCCCAGCCGCGCTCGCCAGCGCATTCACCGCCGCCGCCGCCAGCGCCGAGCCGCCGCGCCGGCCGCGCAGGGTGACATAGTCACAGCCGCGCGGATCCCCCGCCAGTTCCGCCTTGCTCTCCGCCGCGCCGACGAAGCCGACCGGAAAACCCAGTATCAGCGCCGGCCTCGGCCAGCCGTCATCCAGGAGTTCCAGCAGGTGGAAAAGCGCCGTCGGCGCGTTGCCGATCGCCACCACCGCGCCCGCGATACGCTCACGCCAGAGCTCCACCGCGGCGGCGGAGCGCGTGTTGCCGATGGCCTCCGCCCTCTCCGCCACGCCCGCCGCGTTCAGCGTGACGATCACCTCGTTACCCCCCGGCAACAGTCGCCGGATGATCCCCGCCGCCACCATCTCGCAATCGCACAGCACCGGAGCACCGGCGAGCAGCGCCACCCGCCCTGCCTCGCAGGCACGCTCCGAAAACGCCAGCCGGTCGGCGATCTCGACCATGCCGCAGGCGTGGATCAGCCGTTCAACGACCGGCCGCATGGCGGCGCCGAACCGCTCCAGCCGCGCCTCGGCGGCGACGGTGGCGAAGCTTTTGTCGTAGATCGCCGCCGGGTCGCGCTCATAGGGCCGCATGATCACGGCTCCCGATCGAACCAGAGGGCTGTGCCTGACCCGGGGTGGGCGCAATTGCGCCCGCCCTTGGGGCGGGTCGGGCGTGTCCGATTTGCGACGCAGGTGTATACATGCCTGTCACTTCCGCCGCGCGCTTTCCGGACCATGGGGATGCTTGGCGTGCGGGTAACCGTGATGATGGTGGTGCCCGTCGCCGTGGCCGTGCCCGTCGCCTTGGCCGTGGCCGTGGTGGTGATGGTCGTGCCCGTGCTCCGCCAACTCCAGCCGGCACTCGCCGGTGCAGAAATCGTCGCACAGCGGGCAGTCGGCGACGTTGGAACCCGGCGCGCTGGCACCCTGCCCCTCGACATGGTGATGGTGGCTCTCCTGCGGCGTGCCGACCTCGGCCTCGAAGCCCAGCACCCGGGTGCGGTACTTGCACATGGCGCAGTTGGGCGGCGGCGCGCCGTCGAGCTGTTCGGTCACCCGCTCGGCGAAGGTTGCCAGCACCTGATCGTGGTCGTTGAGGTAACCCGCCTTGACGAACTCGGTGCCCGGATTGGCCGCCGCCACCCGGTCGGTGAAACCGTAGATGCGGTCGACCAGGATGCCGGTGAACAGGAAATACGGGAACACGATGACCCGGCGGTAGCCGAGTTTCGCGACATGCTCCAGGCACGGCTGCACCAGCGGGAAGGTGACGCCGGAATAGCCCGTCTCGCACCAGCCGAAACCCATGCCTTCCCAAAGCATCCGCGCGATCTTGGCGACGTTGGCGTTGGCGTCGGGATCGGACGCGCCGCGGCCGATGACCACCAGGCAGGTCTCGGCAAGCGGCAACTCGCCCAACTCGGCATTGGCCCGGTCGACGGCCTCGCGCACCCGCGCCCCGGCGGCGGCGATCATCTTCGGATCGACCCCCAGTTCGCGGCCGTAGAGCACCTCGATGCCGTGTTTCCCGGCATAGGTGGCCAGCACCGTGGGGATGTCGTTCTTGGCGTGCATGGCGGCGAACAGCATGCCCGGAACGGCGAGGATCCGGTCGCAGCCCTGCTGGCGCAGCCGGTCCAGCCCGTCGCGGATCACCGGGTTGGCAAACTCCAGGTAGCCGTATTCCACCGGCCAGTCGGGCGGCAGGTGCGCCGGCAGTTTCTCCGCCAACACCGCGAACTCGTCCACCGCCGCCTGCGACCGCGAGCCGTGGCCGCACAGCATCACACCGGTCTTGTTCATGAGCCGGATTCCGTTCCGGCCTCTTCCGAATCCGCCTCGTCTTCCCCGGCCGCCCCGCCGCCGCCCTTCAGCGCGGCCCAAAGCCCGATCAGGACGGCAGCCGCGATGGCGGCTCCGGCCACCCAGTGGTCATGTCCCGCCAGGGTTCCCAGGTGCCCCGGATGCGCCAGGACGGGTCCCGCGCCCAAGACAAGCATGCCGGTCAGGATGGTGAATTTCCGCATGGTGCCCTCCCTGCACAGTTTCGGTCGGCGGCAATTCCGGGAAAGGCAGGCGGCTGCGGTGCTCCGCAGATCCCGACGGCATCGCCCTGCGCCCCCAGCACGGGTCGGCACGCGAGTGAACCCCTTTCCGGCCCCGCGAACCGGGGCACCGTCGTGGCGGCTTTATAGGCCCCGACGCAGCAAGCGGCAATCGGTTTTGCGGCGGATGAAGGGCGGGCCGCGACGGGCAGAAACCCGTTGCCAATCACAATTCCGCGCGAAACGGTCTTTTCCCGGTTACGGGGCTTCCACGCGGATCGGCGTAGCCATAACTGGTAAGGCCCAAGCAAGGAGGCGAAATCATGGGAAGACTTGTCGATGGCATCTGGCATACCGACGAGGCGCTGGCGATCGGCAGGGACGGGCGATTCCACCGTACCGACGCGCCGTTCCGCAACTGGATAACGCCGGACGGTGCACCGGGTCCGTCCGGCGAGGGTGGCTTCGCCGCCGAATCGGGGCGCTATCACCTTTACGTTTCCTATGCCTGCCCGTGGGCGCACCGCACGCTGATCTTCCGCAAGCTGAAAGCCCTGGAAGATCACATCGGCGTCAGCGTCGTGCATCCGCTTATACTCGACCAGGGCTGGACATTCGCCACCGACTTCGACGGCACAACCGGCGATGTGCTCGCCGGGCGCGCGTATCTCCACGAGGTCTATACCGCCGCCAATCCGGGGTTTTCCGGGCGCGTCTCCGTCCCGGCGCTGTGGGACCGGAAGCGAAACACCATCGTCTCCAACGAATCGTCGGAAATCATCCGCATGTTCAACGCCGCCTTCGACGGGATCACCGGCAACACGCTGGACTTCTATCCCGAGGCGCTGCGGGCAGACATCGATGCCGTCAACGAGCGGGTCTACAACACGCTCAACAACGGGGTGTACCGCTGCGGCTTCGCCCGCACGCAGGAAGCCTATGACGAGGCCGTGGCGGAGCTTTTCGCTACGCTCGACTGGCTGGAGGAACGGCTGGGCGGCAGCCGCTATCTGGTCGGCGACCGCATCACCGAGGCGGACTGGCGGCTGGCGGTGACACTGTTCCGCTTCGAAACCGTCTATCACTTCCATTTCAAGTGCACCCGCAACCGGCTTCGCGATTTCGCCAATCTCTGGGCCTACGCGCGCGAACTCTACCAGTGGCCCGGGATCGCCGAGACGGTGCGGCAAGATCATATCGTCAACCACTATTACCGCAGCCACGAGAGCATTAACCCATTCCGCATCGTTCCGGCCGGGCCGCGGATCGACTGGAACGAGCCGCACGGGCGCGGTGATCTCGTGGACGCAGCCTGAACCGCTCAGGCGCTCTTCCTGCCCGGTCTGGCCTCGCCGTCGGGCGCCACGTGCTCGATCACGGCGGCCAGGTCCGAGGGCGGTATCGGCGTGCGCATCATGTACTTGGCGTTCGGGATGATCTCGAAAATCGAACCGTCGGAAAAGAAACTTGTGCTCGTCACGGTGATGATCGGGATGTCGGGGTAACGGTAGGTGGCGTAATCGGATATCGCGATGGCGCCGCCGTCGGGCAGGACCAGGTCCAGGACCAGGGCATCGAACCGGTTGAACCGGATGAGCTGGACGGCGTCTTGCTGCGAGGTGGCCTGCGATACCGCGATACCCTGGCGCTCAAGGAACTTCGCCCAGACGGACCCCAGGTCCATGTTTGGCTGAACGATGAGCACCTGCATTTCTCGGTCTCCGGCAATCGGAATGTCCTTGCGCGCACTCAGGCAATGAACTGATTATGAAATTGAACGAAATGTTAACGGAAATGGTTAACAATTCGTTAATCGCGCGGCGCGCGGTACCTCCGGAGCGTCGTCGCGGCGCTTGAGCATGCCATCCGGCTTCGGTAATCAGCCGGGGCGATCCGCCTTTGAGAAGGAACCCCGCGTGCCCACGACGGTCACCATTTGCGACACCTGCAAACGCGAAGACTGGCAGGAAGACGACGCGCGGACGCATGGCGAGGCGTTGGCGGAACTCGCCGAATCTTCTCCGCCACGGCCGGGCGTCCGCATTCGCCGGCATTCCTGCCTGATGGGCTGCGGCAACGGCTGCAACGTCTCGATCCAGGCCACGGGCAAGCTTTGCTACGTTCTCGGCCACTTCAGGCCTGACGGGGATTCGGCGGAGGCGATTCTCGACTACGCGGCCAAACACGCCACCAGCGCCACCGGGCAGGTTCCGTACCGCGAATGGCCGCAGGGCGTGAAGGGGCACTTCGTGGCGCGCCTGCCGGTGCTGAACGACGAAGAGCCGTGACGACGGCCCCGCCCGGCACACGGCCGCACGGCGGCAATCTGGACGAAGCCAGGGCTGCGTACGGCGGCGACCGGGCGGCGTGGCTGGATTTGTCGACCGGGATCAATCCGCGCCCCTACCCGCTGCCCGACTTTCCCGCCCACTGCTGGCGGGATTTGCCCGATACCGGCCTTCAGGACCGGCTTGTCGATGCCGCGCGGCGGTTCTGGTCGGTTCCCGGCAACGTGGACATCGTCGCAGCAAACGGCGCTTCTGCGCTGATTGCGGCACTGCCGAGAGTTTTCGAAACCGGTTCGGTGCATATCCCGGCACCTACCTACAACGAGCACGCGGCCGCGTTTTCCGCCGCCGGCTGGCGGGTGTCGGAAAGCCGTGATGCACCGGACGAAGCGAACGCCCGCGTGCTGGTCAATCCCAACAATCCCGACGGAACAGTGCACGGCGACGACGCCTTTCGCGATGTCGATCTGGGGATTGCCGACGAGAGCTTCGCCGATACGCTCGCGCCCGGCTCGTTGCCGCAACCGGCGGCGCGGAAGGCCACTATTCGTTTGAAAAGTTTCGGTAAATTCTGGGGTCTGGCCGGTACACGGCTCGGTTTCGCCGTCTGCCCGCCGGCTGTCGCCAACAGCTTGCGCAGCTTTCTCGGTCCGTGGAACGTGTCCGGCCCGGCGCTGGTTGCGGGTGCCTGCGCGCTGGACGATACCGCCTGGGCAGCACGAACCCGAAAACGCCTGGCGAGCGACGCCAAACGCCTCGATGTCCTGGTCGGGCGGGCGGGCGCGGAAGTGGAGGGCGGAACGTCGCTTTTCCGCCTCTACCGCGTGGACAGTGCGGAAAGGTGGCATCGCCATCTTGCAACACACCGCATCTGGTCGCGGGTGTTTCCTTTCCACGCGGGGTGGATTCGACTTGGCCTGCCGGGTACAGAGGATGCGTGGGGGCGGCTCGAAAAGGCGCTGGAAGCCGTCGCATGACCCATATCGAAATGCTGGTGATCGCTCTCGTCCTCGATGCACTGCTGGGCGAGCCGGCGGTTCTGTGGCGGCGGATTCCGCACCCGGTGGTGCTTTTCGGGCAGGCAGTCGACCGGTTGGACGCGTCGCTGAACCGGGGCCGCGCCCGGCGCGCCAAGGGCGTGCTTGCCGTCCTGCTGGTGGTGTTTTCCGTATTGCTGGCGGGCGGAATCCTCGCTTGGCTTCCCGATTTCGGGATCATTGAAATCGTCGGGGCGGCGGTTCTGCTGTCGCATCGCAGCCTGACCGATCATGTCGGTGCCGTGGCGTCGGGGCTTGCGGAGGGGATCGAACGGGGGCGTGTCGCCGTAGCGGCGATCGTCGGGCGCGACCCCGAGGCGCTGGACGCCAGCGGCGTGGCGCGGGCCGCCATCGAGAGCGCGGCGGAGAATTTTTCTGACGGCGTGGTCGCGCCGGCCCTGTGGTTTCTGCTCCTCGGCCTGCCGGGGATCCTGGCCTACAAGGCGGTGAACACCATGGACAGCATGATCGGGCACCGCAGCGAGAGGTACCTCGAATTCGGCTGGGCGGCGGCGCGGCTCGACGATGCGCTGAACTGGATACCGGCGCGGCTTGCCGGCGGGCTGATCGCGGTCTCGGCACGATCCGCCGATGCCTTCGAGTGCATGCGCTATGATGCCGACCTGCACCGCTCGCCCAACGCCGGCTGGCCGGAAGCGGCGATGGCCGGAGCGCTCAACGTCGCCTTGTCGGGGCCGCGCAGTTACGACGGGCAGGTGGTCGAGGAGCCATATGTCAACGGCAGCGCGCGGCGGGTTCTGCGCGCCGGCGATATCCGCGAAGCCGTGCGGCTGTTGTGGCGCAGCTGGGCGGTGCTGACCGGCGTGTTGCTGGTGCCGGCGGTGTTGGCACATTTTTTTCTCTGATTGGGAAAATCCCGAAATCGACGCAATTTCGCCCGATTTTAGCGATTTCGTGTCGGAGTTGAGGGCACGCGGTTGGGCCGAAGGGGCTTTGCAATGCGACTGGCTGTAATTCTGGGGTTCGCGCTTACCATGCCGCTGCATGCGGCAGCATTCTGGTCCGGCGCGGGCGCGTGGCTCGGCTTCGGCCCGGTATCCACCGTCTTGCTGTTTTTCATCTGCTCGCTGACGCCTGGCGTCGGCGGGCTCGGTTACATGACGGTGGCGTTCCAGGGCGCCGTTTCGGGCTGGGGCTGGCCGCTGTGGGCGGCCGGCATCATGATCCTGCCGGCGGCCTGTTTCACGGCCTTCGTCCTGATCGCGCTGAGCGCAATCCTGGTCGTAGACCGCGTCTCGCCCGACCCGGCGCCGGAGGACTGATCCCCCCGCCGCAGTGCCGGAGGCCGCGACATCAGGCCGTCCCGGCGGCCTTTGCGAGTGCCTCGCGGAGCAGCGCCCGCGATCCGATATGATTGGCCAGCAGCAGGATCAGTCGCGCGTTGATGGCGTCGCTCTCCGCCTTTGACCGGCCCTCATGCACGGCCAGAAGCTCGGCGTAGAAATCATCGGCGTCTTCGATATTCGGGGCGGTATCGAGTTCGGTCATTTGTCTTACCTCAAGTCCGGCCGGTCGCGACGCGCAGCGACCGGCGTATTTCCGTCTCGTCATACGACGTCCAGCGGGCGGCGACGCGCTGATCGGGGCGGATCAGATAGACCGCCGCCGGCGCGTCGCCGAGATAGCGTTGCAACAGCTCGCCGTGATCGCCCGCGCCGTCTTGCACGCGCAGCGGACGCAGCGCGATGCCGGCCTCCTCGATCCGGGCCGGAATCTCGGTGCCGATTGCGAGCAGCGCGAAATCTCCGCCCAGCCGGTCGAGCAGCCAGCCGCCGTCGAACGGTGCGTCGACGGCCGGTGCGCCGGGTCGCGTTCGCCTTGGCAGACCAGCAG
>JBHHXR010000172.1:0-7930 GCA_046757205.1 Paracoccaceae bacterium | reverse complement strand
CGCCCCGCCCCCAGGCGGGCGCGATGCGCCCACCTCGGGGCAGGCGCGATCCTTGCCAATTCGGGCAGCGGTTTCCATCAAGAGGCATCATGATCCAAACTGTCCGCGAAGGTGGGACCATTTCAGCCGCCGCCCCCTTCACGCCACCGCGAACGGCCGCTCTGTCTCGTCGAACGGGCCGCAGTTGGCCTCTTTCCCGGTGAAGTGGAGCGGATAGACCTCGCGGGTGCGTGCGCGCGGCCGGCGCCGGCTCAGCCCAGGCCGGCCAGTTCGGCGAGCACGTCGAGCGCCGCCTGGCGCGGGTCGTGGGACTGCCAGACCGGGCGGCCGACGACGATGTGGTCGGCGCCCTGGCGGATCGCCTGGGCCGGGGTCGAGATGCGCTTCTGGTCACCCTTCGCCGACCCCAGCGGGCGGACACCGGGGGTCACTACCAGTTTTCCCTCCGCCTCGGGCAGGGAGCGGATCGCGGCGGCCTCCTGCGGCGAGGCGATGACGCCGTCGGCGCCGGCGAGAAACGCGGTGCGGGCGCGTTCGCGGGCGATGTCCTCGACCGGGCCCCTGCGGATCAGCGCGAGGTCGAGATCGGCGCGGTTGAGCGAGGTGAGGATCGTCACGGCGAGGATTTTCGTGGCGGCGTCGCCGCGCCCGGCGGCGGCGGCACGCACCACGTTGGGATCGCCGTGAACGGTCAGGAAGTCGATGTCGTAGTGCACCAGCCCGGCCACCGCCGCCTTGATGGTGGCGTCGATGTCGAACAGCTTGAGGTCGAGAAAGACGCGCTTGCCCTTCTCCTTCAGTTCGTCGGCCAGCGCCAGCCCGCCGCCGGTGAGCATGCCGAGGCCGATCTTGTAGAAGGAGACCTCGTCACCCAGCGTTTCGACCAGGCGCAACGCTTCGAGTGCATTCGGTAAATCCAGCGCAACGATCAGACGGTCGTCGGGCTTTGCCATGTATCCCTCCGCTCTTCGGTGCCCCTTTAGGGTGCGGCCGGAAGCGGCGCAACCTCATTCCGTGCCGTAGAGCCGGTCCATGTCGGGTTTTTCGGTGAAATACATGTGCACCCAGATATAGGCGTGCTGAAAGAACGCCACCACGAGTGCGTTCCATGAATTGAACAGCAGCGCGATGCCCCACAGGCCGAGGAAGCCGAGGCCGTACATACCGTTGCCGGTGTAGCGGAAGACACCCGTCTGGACCATCGGCATGGCGAGGTACTCGTCGCGGAAATGATCGCCGCCGAGGGCGCGCGGCAGGGTGAAATGGGTCAGCACCGAGTGCATGGTCCACGCCGCGATGGCGATGAGGATGGTGCCGAGCGCGGCGGCGGCCGGCCACCAGAGCGCCAGCGTGCCGGTGTCGGCAATGGCAGCCAGCAGCACCGTCAGCGGCCGGGCGAGGAGGAACGGGAAGAACATGGCGCCCCAGACCCGCAGGTCGCTGCCGCCGAAAGCCCGCGTCATCAGGCTGTTGTAAAGCTGGGCGCGAAACACGAAGGCGACCATGACCTGATGCGCGACGGCCAGCCAGATCGACAGTTTCGCCCAGGCCAAGGCGCTGATCCAGAAAGCCGTGCCCGTCGACGGTTGCAAGAGCGCCGTGGCGCCGAGCGCCATCAGGAGGGCGATGGCGAGGTGCGGCAACTGGCCTTCGGTAGCGTCACGCAGGGTTGCGTTGGTGCGGATTTCGTCAAGTTTCGGCATGTTGGGGCCCGCTTGTGGTGTTGGCACGTATGGTAGGGAAATGTCGCGGGGCGTGTGATGGTTCCTGCCGCATTCCTTGGTTCGAGGAGACCACAACCCGTTTCCACCGCAAATGCCGCCTGGCCATTTCCGGGAGACTGATCGTGATACGCCAGCGTTGGCAGCGGACCATCACACTTCATCAATCCGGACCGTCCGGTGCTCTTCCGCTGCAATGCTGATAGCCTCCAGAACCTCGATATTGTGGACGATTTCTTCCGGTGAGAATGGGTAGGGCGCTTCGCCCCTGGCGGCGCGCATGAATGCCTCGAGGTTGGCGTTGACGGTGTCGGTCCAGGCGTAGTCTTTCTGTATCACCGGCCGGCCGGTTTGCGCGGTCAGTTGGCGCACCACTCCCTCGGGGTCGTCGGGGTGGGCATCGTTGAGGATCTGGACCCATTTCTCGGAGCCGAAGACGTGCATCCGGATGAAATGCGGCGTGTGGATGACGGCGCTGAGGCTGGCGGTCATGCCGGCTTCAAAGCGCAGTTGAGCGGTGGTCACATCGCCGGATTCCCAACCAAGCGAGCGGTCGGATGTCATCGCCTGCAAAGCTTCGACGCGGCCGAAGAGGGAAATCAGCAGGTCGGTCAGGTGGATGCCGGTGGCGGTCATGCCGGCTGCGGGGCAGGCGGCTTTGGAGGTGCGCCAGTCGCCCTTCGGCGTGGCTATCATGCGGTCGTGGCTGAAGGCGGTCTCGGTGTGCATGATGGTGCCTAGATCGCCCCGCGCGATGGCGGCTTTCAGCGCCAGCATCGCCGGTTCGAAGCGGCGTTCGTGGCCGATGCCGAGTTGCACGCCGGCCGCCTGGCAGGCAGCAACGGAACGGCGGGCGCTGGCGGCGGTGAGCCCAAGAGGCTTTTCGCAAAAGACATGCTTGCCAGCCTTAGCGCATTGGACGACCTGCTCCTCGTGCAGGAGGTTCGGCGTGGTCAGGACCACGGCGTCCGTTTGTGCCCGCGAGAGAGCTTCAGCGATGTTCTCGAAATGCTCGGCCCCCGCGGCAAGGATCGCGCTGCGCTGGCCGGTATCGGGTTCCACGACACCGGCAAGTCGCATGGCTGGGTGGGCCTGCAGCCGGGCGGCGACATGCCTGCCCCACCAGCCGAAGCCGACGACGACGAGGGAGAACGGTTGAGCGGAAGCGCTCATCTGCAATCTCCGCTTTCTTGTCCGGACTTCCGATGCATCGGCATCCTCTCGGAACTGCTGCTCTTGCGAATATCACGCGTTTTGTACCGAACAGAAAGGCCGGTTTTTCGCGCTGGGCCGGCGGAATGGCGACAGTCCTTCAGTTACGCGCCTTCCCCCTGCAGCTCGGCGAGAATCTCGTCGATGATCGCATAACCGCTTTCCCATCCCTTGCCCATGTTGCTGACGGCACCAGCAAAGCACGCTATTTCGGCTTCGTTCGCTTCATGGGGCGCCCAGGTCAGCCGAACGTTGGTTTTGGCACCCGCATCGGTGAAAGTTACGGTGGTGAGTACCACGCGTGGCCAGTCGGCCATCATCGGGTTGGGGATGATGTTCCAGTCGGCATCGGTGGAAGAGTGGTGCCAGACCAGTTTTTCCTGCGGCATTACTTCCTTGAATTCCATCTTGCTGAGATCGGATTTTTCACCCCATTTCATTTCGTTGAGCCACACCCCGCCGGGCCTCGGATCGAACTTGTGGATGATGGTTTCGATGTTCGGGCCGTACCAGCGTGAAAGCAGTTCAGGGTCGGTCCAGGCGCGCCAGACCATTTCCCGGGGCGCATCGAAAATTCGATCCAGTACATATTCCGGCAGTTCACTCATCGTCGTGTTCCTGTTCCTTTTGGTGTTTCATTTGGGTTAGAATATCGTCGAGCTGGTTATAGCTCGCATCCCGGAAATTCCGGAATTCGTCGAGCCACGCCACCGCGGCAGCCATGGCGTCGGCCTTCAGCCTTGCGGGGCAGCGTTGTTTCCCGACCGCGCGTTCTATCGGCCCGCCCGCTCGAGGACTTTCGGATGCCTGGAGACCGCCGGCCGGCTCATGTCGAACGGGGCCGCGATCTCGTTCACCGAAGCCTGACCCTCGGCAGGCCGCGACGGTATCGCCCGCCGGGTCGGGTCCGCGAGCGCCGCAAAGACCGCGTCCCAATCCGCCGGCTCACTTCTGTAGCCAATTAGTTCCATAACAATATTGTTGTATACTGTAAGTGATTTGTCGGTAACAGGCTCGACGCCGCAGATCCGGTGATTGGACCCGGCCAAATGCGCCCGGTTTCACCCCCGAAACCTTTGCGTGGCAGGCTTGCAACACTGCCCGCGAGGCACCATTTCTGGAACATGGCAGGTGGCGCGCCGGATACGGGCGACACCTTGTGTGAAAGGCCCCGTGTGGCGTGCCGGTTGGGCGCCAGCACCGAGGGCGCTTTAAGGAGAGTGAGACATGAACTTTGAAAAGTTCACCGAGCGCGCGCGTGGGTTTGTTCAGGCGGCCCAGACCATCGCGATCCGCGAGAACCATCAACGGTTTCTTCCCGAGCATTTGCTGAAGGCGCTTCTGGACGACGAGCAGGGGCTGGCGGCCAATCTGATCCGCCGCGCCGGCGGCGACCCTGCCGCGGTGCAGGACGCGGTGGAGGCCAGCCTCGCCAAGCAGCCGGGCGTCACCGGTGGCGACCAGCTTTATCTCGATACCCAGACCGGCAAGGTGATGGCCGAGGCCGAGAAACTGGCCGACAAGGCGGGCGACAGCTTTGTCACCGTGGAGCGTCTGCTGACGGCGCTGGCCATCGTCAAATCCGACGCCGCGAAGGCGCTGAAGGACGGCGGCGTGACGGCGCAGTCGCTGAACGAGGCGATCAACGACATCCGCAAGGGGCGCACCGCCGACACCGCCAGCGCCGAGGAAGGCTACGACGCGCTGAAGAAATACGCCCGCGACCTGACGGAAGCGGCGCGCCAGGGCAAGATCGACCCGGTGATCGGCCGCGACGAGGAGATCCGCCGCACCATGCAGGTGCTTTCGCGCCGCACCAAGAACAACCCGGTGCTGATCGGCGACCCCGGCGTCGGCAAGACCGCCATCGCCGAGGGACTGGCGATGCGCATCGTCAACGGCGACGTGCCGGATTCCATCGCCAACAAGAAGCTGATGGCGCTCGACATGGGGGCGCTGATCGCCGGGGCGAAATACCGCGGCGAGTTCGAGGAACGCCTCAAGGCGGTGCTCAACGAGGTGACCCATGCCGCCGGCGAGATCATCCTCTTCATCGACGAGATGCACACGCTGGTCGGTGCCGGCAAGGCCGAAGGGGCGATGGACGCCTCCAACCTGCTGAAACCGGCATTGGCGCGCGGCGAACTGCACTGCGTCGGCGCCACCACGCTCGATGAATACCGCAAGCACGTGGAAAAGGACGCCGCCTTGGCGCGCCGTTTCCAGCCGGTGATGATCGACGAGCCGACGGTGGAGGACACCATCTCGATCCTGCGCGGGATCAAGGAGAAATACGAGCTGCACCACGGCATCAGGATCACCGATTCGGCGCTGGTGGCGGCCGCCACGCTGAGTCACCGCTACATCACCGACCGGTTCCTGCCGGACAAGGCCATCGACCTGATGGACGAGGCGGCCAGCCGGCTGCGCATGCAGGTCGATTCCAAACCCGAGGCGCTCGATGCGCTCGACCGCGAAATCCTGCAGAAGCAGATCGAGGCGGAGGCGCTGAAGAAGGAAAAGGATGCCGCCTCGAAGGACCGGCTGGAG
This sequence comes from Paracoccaceae bacterium, assembly GCA_046757205.1. Taxonomy (GTDB): domain Bacteria; phylum Pseudomonadota; class Alphaproteobacteria; order Rhodobacterales; family Rhodobacteraceae; genus JBHHXR01. The sequence continues at coordinate 2,447 of JBHHXR010000172.1, read as the reverse complement.
AAGCTGGAGAAAGAACTCGCCGCCTTGCAGGAACAGTCCGCCGAGATGACCGCCAAGTGGCAATCGGAACGCGACAAGCTGGCCAGCGCCCGCGACATCAAGGAAAAGCTCGACCAGGCGCAAAACGAACTGGTCGCCGCCAAGCGCGACGGCAACCTGGCGCGCGCTGGCGAACTGGCCTACGGCGTCATCCCCGATCTGGAGAAACGGCTGAAGGAAGCCGAGGCGGCGAACGGCGACATGATGGTCGAGGAAGCCGTCCGGCCCGAGGACGTTGCCCGCATCGTCGAACGCTGGACCGGCATTCCGGTGGAGAAGATGCTGCAGGGCGAAAAGGACAAGCTGTTGCGCATGGAAGCCGAGATCGGCAAGCGTGTGGTCGGCCAGCGCGAGGCGGTGACGGCGGTCTCCAACGCCGTGCGGCGCGCCCGCGCCGGGCTGGCGGACCCGAACCGGCCGATGGGCTCGTTCCTGTTCCTCGGCCCGACCGGCGTCGGCAAGACCGAGCTGACCAAGGCGCTGGCCGAGTTCCTGTTCGACGACGACCAGGCGATGGTGCGCGTCGACATGTCGGAATTCATGGAGAAGCACTCGGTGGCCCGCCTGATCGGCGCCCCGCCGGGCTATGTCGGCTATGACGAGGGCGGCGTGCTGACCGAGGCGGTGCGGCGCAAGCCCTACCAGGTGATCCTGTTCGACGAGGTCGAGAAGGCGCATTCCGACGTTTTCAACGTGCTGCTGCAGGTGCTTGACGACGGCCGTCTGACCGACGGCCAGGGCCATGTGGTGGATTTCAAGAACACGCTGATCGTGCTGACCTCCAACCTCGGCAGCCAGGCGCTGTCGCAACTGCCCGAAGCGGCGTCGGCCGATCAGGCCAAGGATCAGGTGCTGGCCGCGGTGCGGACGCATTTCCGCCCCGAGTTCCTCAACCGGCTCGACGAGATCGTGGTGTTCGACCGGCTGACCCGGGCCGACATGGCCGGCATCGTCGACATCCAGCTCGATATCCTGGCGCAGCGGCTGGCGGCGCGGCATATCGTGCTGAAGGTCGATGCCGGGGCGCGCGCATGGCTGGCCGACCGCGGCTACGACCCGATCTACGGCGCGCGGCCGCTGAAGCGGGTAATCCAGAAGCACCTGCAGGACCCGCTGGCCGAACGGCTGCTGGCCGGCGATATCCTTGACGATCAGCCGGTGGAGGTGACGGTGGACGAGGACGGCCTGGTGATCCGCGCCGCCGCCGGCCAGCGCCCGGCTGCCGCCACCGTCCACTGAAGCCGGGCCCGTCCGGCGCGATTTTGGTCCGGCGGGGCGGCCACCGGACGCCGCCGGGGGAGGGAGAATTCTTCCCCCGCGCGCGGCCGATTGCCGGACCGCGATCACGATTGCGCGCCCGGCATTTCCCGAATCACCAATTTTTGTTAACAAGTACAAAGAGTAGGTGTTTCGTGACGGGGGGACCGATGGCGATTTCCGGGTTGAAGCGGCTTGCCGCCGCGGCTGCCGCCGTGGTCGTGCTCGCGCCCGGAGCGCCCGGTTTGGCGGTAACGGCCGAGACCGGCCCGGGCCTGGGCATGGCCTGCGCCGGCTGCGGGAACGGCGCCGGACAGGTTGCACTCCGGCCGGCCTATGGTCCTGCCGGCGACGCGGTTTTCGCTGCCGGCCCGCTCGGCTGGATGCCGTGGTATTCCGAAGCCGCTCTGGCGCCGCGGGGCGGGGCTGGCAGCGGCGGGAAAATCGCCGCGGCCGTGCTCGTCACCGTGCCGCTGCCGGCCTCGCTGCCGCTGCTCTTGGCCGGCGTGGCGGGGATCGCGCTGATCGGCTGGCGCCGCCGCATCAAGGCGCAGCGCGGGTCGCGGTCGGCCTGAATCGGGTGGCGCCGGGCGAGCAGCGCGCCGAGTTCCGGCGGCCGGCGACGAATTTATAAAAAAACCGCTTGCACGACTCCGCGGGAGGTTCTACATAGCCCTCCACCGGCACGGCTGAGGCAGCCGCGGCGGGCGAAATAACAGAGATGATCGAGCGGCGTTCGTGCCAGGGTATATGGCGCTCCCGTTGGTTCTTTTCTGCGCTCTTTGACATGATTGGAATGATGAAGAGATATGCGGGGGGTCTGGCGTTTATTCGACGTTTTGGCTTTTTGCATATCGGCCGCTAGGGCGGGTTTTGCCTGTCCGATGATGCGGTTGTCAGCTTCACTGTTTGGTGGTGTTTTCTGTTTCCTTTTTGGGAACGAAGCACGCATCGGACAATGATAGTTATCCGGCGTTCTGCGCCGGATTGATGTGCAAAGGTTTCGAACGTCAAGAAACGGCTGGTCGTTTAGATGTCGGTACCGGTTTGGGAGCGATCCCGGGTCGGTGTCCGGGATTGAAAACGGCGATGTCGTTTTCAACTTGAGAGTTTGATCCTGGCTCAGAACGAACGCTGGCGGCAGGCCTAAC
>JBHHXR010000171.1:0-7934 GCA_046757205.1 Paracoccaceae bacterium | reverse complement strand
ACGGCACCTCGAACTTCCTGCACGGGCTGCCGCACTGGGCGGTGTCGATCGCGCTTGAGCACAAGGGCGAGATCGTCTCGGGCGTCGTCTACGACCCGCTCAAGGACGAGATGTTCACCGCCGAAAAGGGTGCCGGCGCCTGGATGAACGACCGCCGCATCCGGGTCTCCGGGCGGCGCGAGATGATCGAGATGCTGTTCGCCACCGGCGTCCCCTTCGGCGGCCGCGCCGACCTGCCGGACACGCTGAAGGACCTCTCCCGCCTGATGCCGCGTTGCGCCGGGGTGCGCCGCTGGGGCGCGGCCGCGCTCGACCTGGCCTATGTCGCCGCCGGCCGCTACGACGGGTTCTGGGAGCGCGGCCTGCATTGCTGGGACGTTGCCGCCGGGGTCTTGCTCGTGAAGGAAGCGGGCGGCCTGCTGGACACCATCGAGCCGGGCGGAAACCTGCTCGAAAACGGCGCCATGATCGCCGCCAACGCCGAGGTGTTCGACAGCTTCGCCGCCCTTATTCGCGGCTGACGGCGACGACGCGCGCCGGGCCGGCCGTCATCCCCTCGCCCGCCCGGTCGAACCGCAGGAACGCCAGCGCCCGGTCGCCCGAGGCTGAACAGAGCGCCCCCGCCACGCGGCCGTCATGCAGAATCGGCGTGCCCGGCGCCGGCGACGGACCGGCCAGCGTGACCCGCGCCAGTCCTTTGCGCAGCTGCGTCTTGTGCTTCATCCGGGCTGTTACCTCCTGTCCGACAAAGCACCCCTTCGTGAAACTGACGCCGTGCAGCCTCTCGAAACCGGCCTCCAGAATGTAGGTCTCGCCCTGGATCAGTTCGATGCCGGTCTCGGGCACCATGTTGTCCACCCTCAGCGCCAGCCAGCCGGCGTCGGTCAGGGGCGCGCTTCCTTCCGGCAGTTCGCCGCCGTACAGCCGCCAGCCCAGCGCCGCGCTTCGCGGGTCGGGCAGCGCGCCGTCCGGCATCTCTCCGGTGCCCTGCACCACCTTCATGTCGCTCGGCTCGATGGAAACATCGGCACGCAGGCGGTACATCATCAGTCGCGCAGCGAGCGCGTCGGCGACATCCGACTTGACGTCGGCGAGAACGGCATCGCCGTCGGCCAGCAGAAAGAAGTCGAACAGGTACTTGCCCTGCGGCGTCAGCAGTGCCGCATAGACCGGGCCCTGCGCGAGCCCGCCAATGTCGTTCGTCACCATGTCCTGAAGAAATCTTCGCGCGTCGGCGCCCGTGACCTTCAGGATAGTCCGGTCTTCCGTGATGCGGGCGCGTCGCATGGTCTTGTCTCCGTTTGCCGCTACATAGTGCGCCACGCGGCGAATTGCACTAGGAATACGGCAGTCCAGCCACCGGCCCGCTGCCATGCCCGCACCGATCTCCGTCATCATCCCGACGCTGAACGCCGCACCGGTGATTGCCCCGGCGCTGGACGCCCTGATGCCTGGGCTGAGGGCCGGGCTGGTCCACGAGCTGATCATCGCCGACGGCGGCTCTTCAGACGACATCGCCGGGATCGCCGGCGATATCGGCGCACGGCTCGTGGTAACCGGCCCGGGGCGGGGGATGCAGCTTGCCGCCGGGGCGGCCGCGGCCGGGGGCAAATGGCTGTTGTTCCTGCACGCCGACAGCGTGCTGCCGGCGAACTGGCCGGCGGCGGTGGAAGCACACTTGCGGTCGCATCCCGGCGAAGCAGGGTATTTCCGGCTGGCATTCGACGACAGCGGGCTGCCGGCGCGCGTGCTGGCGGGCTGGGCCAACCTGAGGTCGCGCCTGTTCTCGCTGCCGTTTGGCGACCAGGGCCTGCTGGTTTCGCAGGCGCTCTACCGGGAAGCCGGCGGCTACCCGGTGATTCCCCTGATGGAGGACGTGGCGATCGCGCGCGCCCTCGGCGGGCGCGTGCGGATGCTTTCCGCCACGGTCACGACTTCGGCCCGGCGCTACCGGAAAGACGGCTGGCTCCGGCGCAGCTGGCTGAATTTCACGACACTCGCACTGTTCCTGGCCAGCCGTGATGCGGAAACGCTGGTGCGGCGCTACCGCCGCTGACGGATCATCGCGTGTGATGCGGGCGATCACATGATTTGACCTGTCATTTGCCGGAACCGGCGATACTTTGGCCGTGTGGAACCCGGAGCACGCACATGACGCTTTCACGCGGGAGGGACTATCTGGCCATCCCCGGCCCCTCGGTCGTTCCCGACCGCGTGCTGCAGGCCATGCACCGCGCCGCGCCGAACATCTATGAAGGCCCGCTCGTCGAGTTGACGCGGAGCGTAGTCGCCAACCTGAAACGGGTGGCCCGCACCGAAGGCGAGGTGGCGATCTACATCGCCAACGGCCACGGGACATGGGAAGCCGCGATCAGCAACATTTTCGCCCCGGGCGACACCGCGCTGGTTCTTTCGACGGGACGGTTCGCGGCCGGCTGGGGCGAGGCCGCGCGGGCGCACGGGGTGCGGATCGCGACCCTCGATTTCGGCATGCACGAACCGGCCGATCCGGCGCGCGTGCAAGATGCTTTGTGGGCCGACCAGGAGCACCGGATCAAGGCGGTGCTGGTGGTGCAGACCGATACCGCCTCGTCGGTGAAAAACGATGTCGCAGCGCTCCGCGCGGCCATCGACGCCGCCGGCCACCCCGCCCTTTTCATGGTCGATTGCATCGCCAGCCTTGCCTGCGAGCGCTTCGAGATGGATGCGTGGGGCGTCGATGTCATGGTCGCGGCCAGCCAGAAAGGACTGATGACGCCGCCGGGCGTGGGCTTCACCTTTCACAACGGAAAGGCGGCGGCCGTGCGGGCGGGAAACCCGGTACGCTCGCTCTACTGGGACTGGGCACCGCGCGTCGCGCCGGAACGCTTCTACCAGTATTTCGGCGGCACCGCGCCAACGCATCACCTGTTCGGCCTGCGCGCCGCTCTGGACATGCTGGAAGAGGAAGGGCTGGAAGCCTGCTGGACCCGCCACGAAACGCATGCGCGCGCCGTCTGGACGGCGGTCGAGACATGGGGCGGCGGCGGGCCGCTGAGGCTGAACATCGCCGAGCCGGCGGCGCGGTCAACCGCCGTGACGACGATCACCGCGAAGGGTCACGACATGGCTCGCCTGCGGCACTGGTGTTCGGAAAACACCGGCCTGACCCTGGGCATCGGCCTCGGCTTCGAGGAACCCGAATGGTGCGGCGGCGACAGCGTCTTCCGCATCGGCCACATGGGGCATGTTAACCCGCCGATGATCCTCGGCGCGCTCGCCACCGTCGAGGCCGGGATGCAGGCGCTCGAGATCCCGCACCGGCGCGGTGGCGTCGGGGCGGCCGCCGAAGTGGTGGCCGCGGCGGCGCCGGCCCGGTAGGGCGGCTCGATCAAATATCTTCTGGCGCCGCCGCTTGAGTCGACTTTACATTGACCGGACCAGATTCACAGGCCTGCCTGTTGCCATCAAATATGTATTGCCGTACTGGTATACGTATTTACAATCCGAGTTTCACAAAAAAGGGGCGTGGGAGATGAGATCAAGCCTGAAGGCGGGTGTTTCGGAGGTACGAAAAATCACCGTCGACAAAGACCGAACCATTGACTTCATGGGCGAGGATTGCCGGGTCTACGCCACGCCGTCATTGGTCCACGATATCGAGCACACCTGTCGGGATCTTGTCATGAAACACGCCGACCCCGGCGAGGACTCGGTCGGCACCAAGATTTCGATCGCGCATACGGCACCAACGCCGCTCGGGATGGAGGTGCGTATCACCGCGACCGTTGCCGAGGTCGATCGCAGCCGTGTGGTGTTCGAAATCTCCGCTTCCGACGCGCTCGACGAGATTTGTACAGGCCGGCATGAGCGATTTGTGGTCGATGTCGAGAAAACCGGACTGCGGCTCAAGGCCAAGGCCGCAAGGGCGGCTGACCAGGCAACTTGAACAGAGGGCCCGCAAACCGCCATGGACAAGCCTGACAAGCGACCGACGCAGGTCTCCACCTATTGTTACCAATGCGTCGCCGGTCCCGATCTGCTCAATGTCGAGGTCGAGGACGGTGTGGCAACGCGCGTAACGCCGAATTTCTCGGCCGCCGAGGTACATCCCGCCGGCGGCAAGGTCTGCGTCAAGGCGTTCGGGCTGATCCAGAAAACCTACAACCCGAACCGCATCCTGACGCCGATGAAGCGCAGCAATCCGCGCAAGGGCCGGGGCGAGGACCCCGGATTCGTGCCGGTAAGCTGGGACGAGGCGCTGGATACCATCGCCGGAAAACTGCGCGAAGCGCGCGAGGCGGGGCTCACCGATGGCTCCGGGTTTCCACGCGTCGCCGCCAGCTTCGGCGGCGGCGGCACGCCGACCGCCTACATGGGAACCTTCCCGGCGTTCCTCGCCGCCTGGGGGCCGGTGGACATGAGCTTCGGCTCCGGCCAGGGCGTCAAATGCTACCATTCCGAGCATCTTTATGGCGAGCTGTGGCACCGCGCCTTCACGGTCTCGCCGGATACGCCGCTGGCCGAGCTGATCATCTCGTTCGGGGCCAATGTCGAAGCCTCGGGCGGGGTGTGCGGCGTCAAGCGGCACGCCGACGCGCGCGGGCGCGGCGTCAAGCGCATCCAGGTCGAGCCGCACCTGTCGGTGACCGGGGCCTGTTCGGCCGAATGGGTTCCGATCAGGCCGAAGACCGACCCGGCCTTCATGTTCGCCATGCTGCATGTCCTGCTGCACGAAACCGACCGTTCCAGCCTTGATATTCCGTTCCTGAAGGAACGCACCTCGTCGCCGTACCTTATCGCGCCGAACGGATATTACATGCGCGACAGCGAGAGCGGCAAACCGCTGGTGTGGGACCTGAAGACCGGCGGCGCGGTCGCCTTCGACACGCCCGGCACCGATCCTGCGCTGGAAGGCGAATACCAGGTTTCCGGCCGGGAACTCGGCCCCGACGACGTGGCATGGGAGCACGAGAGCGCATCGTGCCGGCCGGCCTTCAGCGCGCTTGTCGAGCATGTGCGCGATTTCTCGCCCGACTGGGCGGCGAAGATCTGCGATGTCGAGGCCGGCACCATCCGCTCGGTCGCCAACCAGTTCGTCGAGCACGCCCATGTCGGCGAGACGATCGAGATCGACGGCCGGACCTTGCCGTTCCGCCCGGTCGCCATTTCGCTGGGCAAGACGGTCAACAACGGCTGGGGCGGCTACGAATGCTGCTGGGCGCGGACGCTCTTGGCCTGCCTCGTCGGCGGGCTGGAGGTGCCCGGCGGCACGCTCGGCACGACGGTACGGCTCAACCGGCCGGCGGACAATCGCTGGAGCAGCGTCACGCCGGGGCCGGACGGCTTCATGCACTACCCGATGAACCCGACGAAGAAGGGCGAATGGCTGTCGCGCTCGCCGTCGCGCCACGCCCACCGGACCCTGGTTCCGCTGGCCGCCAACTCGCCGTGGAGCCAGGCGCTCGGGCCGACGCATCTGGCCTGGATGATGCAGAAGGAGGGGCTGGAGCATCTGCCGCAACCGACGCCGCCGGATGTCTGGTTCGTCTACCGCACCAATCCGGCGATTTCGTTCTGGGACACCAAGGCGGTGTCGGACGTGATGGCGAACTTTCCGTTTACCGTGTGCTTTGCCTATACCCAGGACGAAACCAATTACATGGCCGACATCCTGCTGCCGGAATGCACCGATCTGGAAGGCCTGCAACTGATCCGCATCGGCGGGTCGAAATACGTCGAGCAATTCTGGGAATATGCCGGGTTCGCGCTGCGCGACCCGGCGTCCGCGCCGCAGGGCGAGGCGCGCGATTTCACCTGGATCGCCACCGAGTTGGCCCGGCGTTGCGGCCTTTTGGAAGACTATAACGCGGCGATCAATCGCGGTGCCGCCGGTGTCCGGCTGCACGGCGAAGGCTACGACTTCTCGCTGGATACCGGCAAGACGCATGGGGTCGAGGACATCTGGGACGCGACCTGCCGCGCCGCCAGCGCCGAGTTGACCGATGGCAAGGAGAGCCAGGGCCTCGACTATTTCCGCGAGCACGGCTTCCGGACGCGCCCGTTTCCCAAGGAACAGTGGTACCTCTACCCGGCGATGGAGGACCAGAACCTGCGCTTCGAGATGCCCTATCAGGAGCGGCTGTTGCGCATCGGCCGGGAACTGGCCGAGCGATTGCACGAGAGCGGCATCACCTGGTGGGACCGCCAGCTTGACGAATACGAGGCCATGCCGGTCTGGCACGATCTGCAGGAACGATGGGAAACCGCGCTGGCCGAAGGCTTCGGGGTCGAGATGTCCGACTACCCGTTCTGGCTCCTGACCGCGCGCTCGATGCAATACTCCTGGGGCGGCAACGCCGCCATCCAGATGATCCACGAGGTCGTGGGCAATATCGCCGGGCATGGCGGCGTGGTGATGAACCCCACGGCCGCCGCGAAACTCGGCCTCGCCGAGGGCGATCCGGTGGAAATCGCCTCGCCGCTCGGCAAGACCACGGGCGCGGTGGTGCTGCGCCACGGCATCCGCCCCGACACCGTTCTGATGATCGGCCAGTTCGACCATTGGGCGACACCGTTCGCCAGGGACCACAAGGCGCCCAGCATGAACGCTCTGACGCCGATGATGCTGGAACTGACCGACGCCACCGGGTCGGGCGCCGATCTGGTCAAGGTGGCGGTCAAGCGGCTTGGCGGTGCCCCGTGACGCGCTGGGCCATCGCCGCCGACCTGAACCGCTGCGTCGGATGCCAGACCTGCACCGCCGCGTGCAAACACACCAACGACACCGCGCCGGGCATCCAGTGGCGCAAGGTGCTCGATATCGAGGCCGGCGACTACCCCGACGTCAGGCGCGCCTTCATGCCGGTGGGCTGCATGCACTGCGAAGACCCGCCCTGCCTCGACGTCTGCCCCTCCACCGCCACCCGCAAGCGTGACGACGGTATCGTCACCATCGACTACGACCTGTGCATCGGCTGCGCCTATTGCATCGTCGCCTGCCCCTACCAGGCGCGCTCGCGGGTGGACTTGCCGGCCATGGCCTATGGCGGCAGGGCGATGCGGCACGAGGCGCTGCACGAGGACCCGGCGCGCATCGGCGTGGCGCAGAAATGCACCTTCTGCGCCGATCGCATCGACTTCGGGCTGGAAAACGGCCTGGTCCCCGGTGCCGATCCCGAGGCAACGCCGGCCTGTGTCAACGCCTGCATCGCCGACGCGCTGCACTTCGGCGATGTCGACGATCCGAGCAGCAAGGTTTCGAGACTGCTCGGCGATAACCGCAGCTTCCGCATGCACGAGGAACTGGAGACCGGGCCGGGTTTTTTCTACCTGTGGGAAAAGGCGGGCAAGAACGACGCACCGGCCGGCGAACCGACAATGGTCGCCGATCCGTTCGGCATGGCTGGCGTCGGGCCGGAACTGCAGAAATGCTGGGACTGGCGAGCGGCGGCGAATTTCATCTTCGGCGGCGCCGGCAGCGGGCTTTTCGCCGCCTCGGCGCTGGGCGCGCCGGCAGGTTTGACGATGTTGCCCCCGATGTTGATCGCGCTGGCGCTGGTAGGCCTGGGGCTGACCTGCGTGTGGCTCGAAATCGGGCGGCCGTGGCGCTTCATCAACGTGTATTTCCACCCCCGGCGGTCGTGGATGACCCGCGAGGCCATTGCTGCCCTACCGTTCTTCGCCACCGGATTGCTGACGGTTTTCACCGGTTCATCGGCGCTGGGCGCCGCGGCAGCGTTCTTCGCGCTGGTGTTCCTGTACTGTCAGGCCCGTATCGTGCAGGCGTCCAAGGGCATTCCCGCCTGGCGGCACCGCCTGACAATCCCCCTGATGGTGATTACGGGGCTAAGCGAAGGGCTTGGCCTGTATGCACTCTTTGCCGTGTTCACGGAATCCGGCCTCCCGGCCTTGCGCGTTCTGGCGCTGGCCTTGCTGGCTCTCGTCGCGATGCG
>JBHHXR010000170.1:0-7939 GCA_046757205.1 Paracoccaceae bacterium | reverse complement strand
CAGCAGGGCGATTTTCTTGCCGGAAATGTCGCCGCCCTCGAGGCTCAGAATATGGTTGATGGCGTGGCTGGCGCCGTTCCAGTAGGTCGCGGGATAATTGAAGACCCACTCGAAGATCTTGCCGTTGGCCGCCGATGTCCGGCCATATCCCATGGAATGGACCGGGATATGGTCGACGACCGTTTTCGGGATCAGCTGGTAGGTGATGCCGGTCGACAGCGGCTGGATCACCAGCGGATCTTGGCCCTTCAAGGACTCGTAGCACTCAACGCCTTTTTCGGTGTTGTAGCCGGTCTCGCACTCGATGAACTTGATCGGCACGCCGCCGATGCCGCCGTCACGCTCGTTGATCAGCGTGAAATAATCGGCGTATCCGTCCGCGAAGGGAACGCCGTTGGGCGCGTAGGGCCCGGTGCGGTAACTCAGTGACGGAAACACCAGGTCCGCCAACACCGGGCTTGCCCCGATCACGGCAACCGCCGCTATTGTCGCCAGTCTTCCAAGTCTCATGTCAATTCCTCCCTTTTGGTCTTGACGGTTTCAGCCTGCTTGTACGCAGACAGGTTTCAATGGCTTATCCTAGTGCGGGAACGGCCAAAGTCTCAGTTTTTCTTTCAGGATGCGCCATAGTGCCGCCAATCCGTGCGGCTCGACGATCAGAAAGAACAGGATCAGGCCGCCCAGGATAACGAACTCGAAATGCGCCGCGATATCCGTTGGCCACCCAAGGGCGCCGACCATGACGTTCTTCAGCAGCACCGGCATCAGCACGATGAAGGCCGCACCGGCGAACGAGCCAAAGATCGAGCCCAGCCCGCCGATGATGATCATGAAGAGCGCCAGGAACGATTTCTGGATGCCGAACGCCTCGGTCACCTCGATGGCGCCGAGATAGACCGAGAAGAACAGCGCGCCGCCGATACCGACGAAGAACGACGAAACGGCAAAGGCCGAGAGCTTCGCCTTCAGCGGATCGACGCCGATGATCTCGGCGGCGATATCCATGTCGCGGATCGCCATCCACGACCGCCCAATGCGGCCCCGTGTCAGGTTGCGCCCAATCCAGGCCAGCAGGAACACGAGAACCAGACAGAACATGTACTTCGCTTCCGGCGTGGCGGCCGGGCCGGTCACCGCGTAGCCGAAAACCGTGCGCGTCGGCGAGTTGATCTGGCCGGAGGCCGAATAGTTGTAAAACCAGCCCACCTTGTTGAACAGCCAGACCAGAAAGAACTGCGCCGCCAGCGTTGCCACCGCCAGGTAGAAGCCCTTGATCCGCAAGCTCGGTAGGCCGAAGATCATGCCGACCGCCGCCGTGACCAGACCCGACAGGATCACCACGAAGAAGATGTTCAGGTCCGGAAACGCCGTCATCAGCTTGTAGCAGGCGTAGGCACCCACCGCCATGAAACCGCCTGTCCCCAGTGAAACCTGCCCGCAATACCCGGTGAGGATGTTGAGCCCGATCGCGATGATCGCCCAGATCAGGAACGGCAGCAGCACCGCCGACGCCCAGTATTCGTTGATCAGGAAGGGGATCGCCAGGAAGGCGAAGGCCAGCACGAAATAATACCACCACCGGTCAAAGAGGATCGGAAAGGTCTGCTGATCGGCAGAGTAGGTCGTCTTGAAATCGCCAGCCTCGCGGTAAATCATCGTCTACACCCTTTCGATGATCCGCTCGCCGAACAGGCCCTGCGGCCGGAACACGAGGAAGACGAGCGCCAGCATGTAGGCGAACCAGTTCTCGGTGGCGCCGCCGATCATCGGGCCGACGGAAAACTCGAACAGCTTCTCGCCGACCCCGATAATCAACCCGCCGATGATCGCCCCCGGGATCGAGGTAAAGCCGCCCAGCAGAAGCACCGGCAGCGCCTTGAGCGCGATCAGCGACAGCGAGAACTGCACGCCCGACTTGGCGCCCCACATGACGCCGGCCACCAACGCCACGAATCCCGCGATGGACCAGACAACGACCCAGATCGCGCGCAGGCTGATACCGACCGACAGGGCCGCCTGGTGGTCGTCCGCGACCGCGCGCAGGGCCCGGCCGGTCTTGGTGTACTGGGAGAAGAGGGTGAGCGAGACAACGAGGATCATCGCCACGATGGTCGCCCAGACGTCCAGCAGATCGACGTACATGCCGTAATACTCGGCCCCCTCGGCAGCCCATGTCCGCGTCACGTCCTCCCACCAGAACGATCCGCCCGACGGGATACCGATATCCAGGCGCTTGATGTCGGAGCCCCACATCAGATCGCCAAAGCCTTCCATGAAATAGGCCAGGCCAATGGTAGCCATGAAAAGAATGATCGGCTCCTGGTTGACCATATGCTTGAGGATCACCCGCTCCACGATGAGCGCGAACAGGATCATCACGCAGAGCGCGAAAAATACGGCCAGCACATCGGGCAATGTGAAACCGAACTCATGAACGTCGGTGCCCAGGATCGCGTTGATGAGGTGGGCGAACGGTATCTGCCCTTGTTGCAGGCCCACGAGCGTCAAGGCCGCGAACAGCGCCATCACCCCCTGCGCATAGTTGAATATCCCCGACGCCTTGTAGATCAGCACGAAGCCGAGTGCGACCAGCGAATAGAGCACCCCGGTCATCAGTCCGTTGAGGATGACCTCCATGGTGTTGAGGACAAGCGGGCTCATGCAGAGCCTCCTGTCAGACCGAACCATACCGTCCCGGCCCCCGCGCCGGGACCTACCGGTGTCAGGCGAAACGGGCCGGGGTCCCGGATCGGGTCCGGGGCAGTGGCGCTCATCAATTCAGTCATGGCTCACCCCCAGATAGGCATCGATCACTTGCTGGTTGCTGCGCACCTCGTCCGGCGTGCCGTCGCCGATCTTGGCGCCGTAGTCCATCACCACCACGCGGTCCGATATGTCCATCACCACGCCCATGTCGTGTTCGATCAGTGCAATGGTGGTGCCGAACTCGTCGTTCACGTCGAGGACGAAGCGCGACATGTCCTCCTTCTCCTCGACGTTCATTCCCGCCATCGGCTCGTCCAGCAGCAGCAATTTCGGTTCCGACGCCAGTGCCCTGCCAAGCTCGACGCGCTTCTGCAGGCCGTAGGGCAGCCGACCGACCGGGGTTTTCCGGATTGCCTGGATTTCCAGAAAATCTATCACCTTTTCGACGATTTCGCGGTTCTCGATTTCTTCCCGCTCCGCCGGCCCGGACCATATCGCCTGCATGAGCATGTTCGATTTCATGTGCGTGAAGCGGCCCGTCATGATGTTGTCGAGCGTCGACATGCCTTTGAAGAGCGCGATGTTCTGAAAGGTCCGCGCAATTCCATGTCGCGCGATCTGGTGCGGTTTCAGATTCCCGCGTTTCTTGCCGTGGAACCAGACCTCCCCCTCCTGCGGGTGGTAGAATCCGTTGATAACGTTGAGCATCGACGACTTGCCGGCGCCGTTCGGCCCGATGATGGCGCGGATTTCCCCTTCGCGGATGTCGAAGGAGACACCCTTGATCGCGGTGACGCCGCCGAAACGCAGGGTGATGTCCTTCACTTCCATCACTACGCCGCCGATGGTGCGGCCATCCGGCGTGACAAAGGCCTCGGCAGCGGCGCTCATGCAGCGGCCTTTCCGGCTACCGGCCAGACCTTGGCGTCCCGGATTTCCAGCGTCGCTGAAATGGTGCCCTTGCGTCCATCCTCGTAGGTCACTTCCGTCTCGGCGAACACCGTCGGCGAGCCGTCGTAGAGCGCGTCGATCAGATTGCCGTATTTTTCTTCGATGATCCTGCGGCGAACCTTCTGCGTTCGGGTAAGTTCGCCGTCGTCCGCATCGAGCTGCTTGTGCAGGACCAGAAACCGGTGGACCTGGCAGCCCGACAGCATTTCGTCACCGGCCAGGTCTTCGTTGACGGCTTCGACATGCGACTGGATCATGTCCAGAACCTTCGCGTGCCCGGCCAGTTCCTGGTAGGACGCATAGGCGATGTTGTGGCGCTCCGCCCAGTTGCCGACGGCGGTCAGGTCGATGTTGATGAAGGCGCAGCATGTCTCCCGGCCATTGCCGAACACCACGGTCTCAAGAATATTGGGGTAGAATTTCAGCTTGTTCTCGACGTACTTGGGGGCGAACAGGCTGCCGTCCGCCATCTTGCCGACATCCTTGGCGCGGTCGATGATGCGCAGGTGGCCGGACGATTTCTCGATGAAACCGGCATCCCCGGTGGCCACCCAGCCTTCCGCATCCTTGGTGCCCGCCGTGCTGTCGGGGTTCTTGAAGTATTCCAAAAAGACCCCCGGCGACCGATAAAAGACTTCGCCCTTTTCGTCTATCCGCAATTCGACGCCGGGGCTTGGAACGCCCACGGTGTCGGCCCTCACCTCGCCATCGGGCTGCTGGGTGATGAAAACCGAAGCTTCCGTCTGCCCGTAAAGCTGCTTGAGGTTGATGCCGAGCGACCGGTAAAAATCGAATATCTCCGGCCCGATGGCTTCACCGGCGGTGTATCCAACGCGGACGCGGCTCAGGCCAAGCGTGTTCTTGAGCGGCGCGTAGACCAGCGCATTGCCGATCATGTATTTCAGCCGGGCGCCGATTCCGACCGGTTTGCGGTCCAGGATATCGGGGCCCACCCTGCGCGCATGATCCATGAAATACCGGTAGAGCCACTGCTTGAGCCTGCCGGCGTCCTCGATGCGGATCGAAACATTGGTGAGCAGCCCCTCGAAAAACCGCGGCGGAGCGAAAAAATACGTGGGACCGACCTCTCGCAGATCCGTTCGCATGGTTTCCGCGTCTTCCGGGCAGCAGACGCAGAACCCGGTCCAGTAAGCCTGCCCCATGGAAAAGATGAAATCCCCCACCCATGCCATCGGAAGATAGGCAAGCACGCTGTCGTCGTCGGCAAGATGATCGAATTCCGACGAGGCCCTGGCCGTCGCAATGATGTTGTAATTCGTCAGAACCACGCCCTTGGGCCGGCCGGTCGTGCCCGATGTGTAGAGCATGACGCAGATGTCCTGTGGCCCCTGCGCCGACAAGCGGCTGCCCAGTTCGCGGCGCAGGGTATGGCCGTGATCGTGGCGCTGGTCGTCGGCGTGCTCCAGCCCCATCTTCTGGACTTCCGTGTAGGGGAAAAGCGCCGTGTGGTCGTATTTCCGCATGCCCCGCGGATCGAGGTAGATGATCTTTTCAAGCGCAGGAAGGCGCTCCGCGATCTCCAGCACCTTGTCGACCTGTTCCTGGTCTTCGGCAAACACGAACCGCGCCGCGCAATGCTTCAGGACATAGGCCATCTCTTCGGCGACGCTGTCCTGATAGACCGGAACCGGAACCGCGCCGCAGCTCTGCGCGGCTATCATCGCCCAGTACAGATGCGGCCGGTTGCTTCCGATGATCGTGATGTGGTCGCCCGGCGCGACGCCCAGGTCAAGCAGTCCGAGCGCCAGCGCATCGATTTCGTCCCGCACCTGCGACCACGTCCAGCTTTGCCAGATGCCGAATTCCTTCTCGCGGTAGGCCGGTTTGTCGCCCCGCTCTCTGGCATTGCGCTCGAGCAGCTTCGGAAACGTGTCCAGACTTTCCGGCAACGCGGCTGCGCCAGTCAATTCGATGTCCTCCCTGCAGGACGCGCAGCCCGCCATCTCGGGTCATTGGCCGCGCCTCAACGTTTCGCAAGGTATCTCTTGATTCCACGTCGCCGGCAAGACTAGCGATAATCTGGCGGCGGTAAACCGGAAAAATTGAACTAGCGTTCAATTCCGTGTGCCAACCCGCTTCGCAGCCCTGATAAAACAGGGCATTTTCGCGTCAGAGCTGCCCGCGCAGGACCCTGCGCAACCGCCAGCCCAGAAGCCCGGCGACAACCAGTGCCGCCAGCAGGAACGAAAACTCGCCTGCGATGTCGGCCAGCGACATCCGCCGCCGCGACCCGTTCGCAACCCCGAGCGCCGCCGCCAGCGCCTCGCGCGGCACGTCATAGGATTTGGCGACATATCCGATCGGCATCCAGCCTTGCAGCGGTGCGTTGCGATACCGCGACCAGTAAATGGTGAAAACGGTCAGGCGCACGGCAAGAAACACGACTGCCAGAGATGCGATGACAAAGGCAACCAGAAGCAGCCGGTGCTCGCGCCAAAGGGATCTCAGCCGGGACATGCAAGGCGGTTAACACGCGTATACGGAAAAAGCCCGCCGAAACCGGCGGGCTCCGTCTTCGCAATGGTCAAGCCGGTATCAGGCGTTGACCTTTTCGCTCTTGCCTTCGATGGCTTCGGCCGGCTTGGTGTGCGAAATCTTGATCTTCCGCGGTTTCAGCGCTTCGGGCACTTCGCGGACGAGATCGACGTGCAGCAGGCCGTTTTCCGTCATCGCGCCGGTGGCGCGCACGTGGTCGGCAAGCTGGAACCGACGCTCGAAGGCGCGGGTGGCGATGCCGCGGTGCAGGAAGTTCTTGTCTTCCTTCTCGGCCGCTTTCTTGCCGCTTATCACCAGAACGCCCTCGCGTGCCTCGATGTTCAGTTCATCGTCCGAGAAACCAGCGACAGCCACGGTGATCCGGTACTTGTCCTCGTCGGTCTTCTCGATGTTGTAGGGCGGATAGGTGTTCTGGCCGACATCGGCGTTCATGACATCGTCGAGCAGGCTGGCGAGCCTGTCGAAACCGACGGTCGAACGATAGAGCGGGGAAAAATCGAAAGTACGCATGTCTTGCATCCTCCTTTAGAAGCGATGATCAATTCAGGCCCTCCATGCGGACGGGCCGCTTTCGATCGCCAAACCCCGATAACGGGCATCTGGCACTCCTGATTTAGGGCAGGTCGGCGGCGTTTCAAGCCTCTGCCGATTGCGACGTGATGGCTACGGCCGGATGAACCGGATACCCGATCCCCGCAGCCCGAGCTGCCTGGCGATCGTACCGGTTCTGCCCTTTGCATTCTGAAAGACCGGCGACGTATTCTCCAGTTCGGCGAGCAGGCGCTCCAGCGGTTCTCCCAGCGCCGTGCCGAGGGCAACGTTGCGCCCGTTGATCTGCGCCATCGACGAAATCACCGATGCAATCCGCGGCCTCGGCCCGTTGCGCGTCATTATCGGCGAGCCCGACGCCCCGAACGTGACCGAACAGGTCAGAACGAAGATCCGGCGCTGTTCGCCGAGCATGTAACAGGGCTCCTGCAGCGCCGGCGAGGTCTCACGGTCTTCGGCATAGGAAACGATGACCACCGGGTCGCCCTTCTCGGGCTTTCGCGTCCATTTGAACGGCCGGGCGACGGATTCCGCGATCGGCTGGTCGAGTTCCACCAGCGCGAGATCGGCGGCCACGCGCCGTGTCTTGTCGGGATCGTCAAAGACGTAACCTTCCTCCACCACGACCCTGCGGGCGCGCCGGATGGCAACCGCGCGGCCCTGCCGGTAGCCGGCGAGAAAGCGGATGTTTCCCGGCTCGATCCGCCGGCCCGTTTTTCCGTCGTAGACGCAGTGCGCGGCGGTCAGCACCAGATCCGGCGAGATCAGCGTTCCGGTGCAGAAACCCTGTCCGACGAGATCCAGCCGGCCAACGGCTTCCCATCCGCGTGCGTCATCCGCCGTCACCAACCTGCGCAGCCGGGCATCCGGCTCCGCGCTCGACGCGAGCGAACCCAGAAGAAAGCAAACCGCTAGCAAACAGAACCGCGACATGGCAGCGACGTTACAACCCATTTCGGGACCAGCCTAATGGCTTTTTTGTGGCAATCGGCACCGATGCCGCCCTGCATCAGTCCGGCGGGGCAGGGGCCGTTTCCGGCACCGGGATCCGGCAGCGGGTTTCCTGCGGCATTTCATAACCCCGTTCCGCTCAGGGCCGGTGGCTTGGCGCCGCCCGTCGCCCAGTCGAGCAGTTCCACGGTGTGGACAACGGGCACCTCGGTTGCCGAACCGATCTGCATCATGCATCCGATATTTCCGGCGGCGATAACCTGGG
>JBHHXR010000169.1:0-8008 GCA_046757205.1 Paracoccaceae bacterium | reverse complement strand
GGGTTCCCGGCGCCGCCCGCTCCGCTCCGCCTCGGCCGCCGCTCCGCCCTAGACCGGGATGCTTTTGATGGAAACGCCTGTCCGAACTGACAAGGATCGCGCCTGCCCCTAGGTGGGCGCGATCCACGCCCGCCTGAGGGCGGGGCGGGCGCGATCCGGGGCAGCGCCCCGGGCTGGACGGCCGGGCGGGGCGAATCGTGGATAGGGCATCCCGCCCTAGCTCTTCAGCGCCAGCGTCGGTGACAGGACGTCGATGCCGAGCGCCTTGCCGACGGCGTAGTAGGTCAGGTGGCCGGCATGCACGTTGAGGCCGTGCAGCAGGTGCTCGTCATCCTCGCAGGCCTGCCGCCAGCCCTTGTCGGCGAGCGCCAGCATGTAGGGCATGGTGGCGTTGCCAAGGGCGATGGTGGAGGTTCGCGCCACGGCGCCCGGCATGTTGGCGACGCAGTAGTGCATGATGCCGTCGACCTCGTAGATCGGGTCGTCATGGGTGGTGGCGTGCGAGGTCTCGAAGCAGCCGCCCTGATCGATGGCGACGTCGACGATGGCGGCGCCCGGCTTCATCGTCGAAAGCTGCGCGCGGCTGACCAGTTTCGGGGCTTCGGCGCCGGGGATCAGCACCGCGCCGATCACCATGTCGGCTTCCGCCACAAGTTCGGCGGTGTTGCCGCGCGAGGCATAGCGGGTCTTGAACCGCCCGCCGAATACGTCATCGAGGTAGCGCATTCGCCGCATCGACATATCGAGCACCGTTACGTCCGCCCCCATGCCTGCCGCGATCTTCGCGGCATGGGTTCCGACCACGCCGCCGCCGATCACCGCAACCTGCGCCGGGCCGACACCGGGCACGCCGCCCATCAGAACGCCGCGCCCGCCATTGGCTTTCTGCAGCGTCCAGGAACCGACCTGCGGCGCCAGCCGGCCGGCCACTTCCGACATCGGGGCCAAGAGCGGCAGGCCGCCGTTGCGGTCGGTCACCGTCTCGTAGGCGATGGCGGTGACGCCGCTGGCCAGCAGGTCCTTCGTCTGCTCGGGATCGGGGGCGAGGTGGAGGTAGGTGAACAGCACCTGGCCTTCGCGCAGCTGCTTGCGTTCCACCGCCTGCGGTTCCTTGACCTTGACGATCATGTCGGCGGTGGCGAACACCTCCGCCGCGGTGTCCGCCAGCCGGGCGCCGGCCTCGGCATAATCCGAGTCGGGAAAGCCCGAGCCGGTCCCGGCGCCGGCTTCGACCACCACCTGGTGGCCGTGATGCACCGCCTCGCGCGCCGCCGCCGGCGTGAGACCGACGCGGTATTCCTGGTTCTTGATCTCCTTGGGGCAGCCGATCAGCATTTGCTTCCTCCGCGATTGGCGATTCGTTGGCCGCAAAGTAGGCGAATCGGCGCGGATATCCCTGCAATTTGTGCATATCAACGGCTGATATTTTGCAATATCCTGCGCGGAAACGGTCAGTTGGCGGAGAATGATTGTGTCCCTGGAACTCGACACGCTCGATGTGAAGATCCTCAACGCGCTGCAGAAGAACGGGCGGATGACCAACGCCAACCTGGCCGAGGCGGTCAACCTGTCGCCCTCGGCGTGCCACCGCCGGGTGCAGCGGCTGGAGGGGGAGGGCGTGATCAGCGGCTATGTGGCGCTCCTGAACCCGCGCGCCATCGACCGGCGCTCCACCGTGTTCGTCGAGATCACCCTGTCGGGCCAGAGCGACGAGATACTGGAGGCCTTCGAGAAGGGCGTGGCGCGGATACCGGACGTGCTGGAATGCCACCTGATGGCCGGGACCGCGGATTACCTGCTGAAGGTGGTGGCCCGCGATACCGAGGATTTCGCGCGCATACACCGGCAGTACCTGGCGCGGCTGCCCGGCGTGGCGCAGATGCATTCCAGTTTCGCGCTGCGCACGGTGCGGCAGACCACGGCGCTGCCGGTGTGAATACCCTACGCTTGCCGCCTTTCTTGAAGATTCAGTCGCCCGCCCGGCTGGGCGCACGCCCTCCGGTCGGTGCGGACCCGAACCGGATCGGACGCAACACGCACAATTTGCAGGCCACCGCTCTCAGATGGCGAACAGCAGCAGGCTGCGCATCGCCATGCTGCGGAATATCTTGCCCGGCGTGCTGGACATGGGCCGCCTTGTGGTAGAAGTTCAGGCGCTGTCTGCAAGCGCGCGGCGGCCGGGAAACCAATGAAGAAGCGTGACGAAACATGAAGGAGTTCCTGATCCGGCCCGACCCCGGCGAGCCGCACCTGACGCGCGCCGTCTCGGGCGTCGATCATACCGGCGCGGAGCGGAAGCTGCGCATCGTCGAGGAACGCCCGCTGACGATATTCCTGAACGCGCAGGAAATCGTCACCGCCATGACGATCGGCGATTACCCCGGTTTTCTGGCGGTGGGCTATCTGCGCAATCAGGGGATGCTGCTGCCCGACGACGTGATTACCGGCGTGGAATACGACGAGGAACTGGAAACCGTCATCGTGCGCACCGAGCGGCAGACCGACTACGAGGAGAAGCTGAAGAAGAAGACGCGTACATCCGGCTGCGCGGTGGGCACGGTGTTCGGTGACGTGATGGAGGGGCTGGAGGGGCTGGAACTGCCGGACGGCGAGGTTCGCACCTCGTGGCTCTATGCATTGGCGAAACGGATAAACACGACGCCGAGCCTCTATCTGGAGGCCGGCGCCATTCACGGCACGGTGCTGTGCCGGCGCGACGTGCCGCTGGTCTACATGGAGGATGTCGGGCGGCACAACGCGGTCGACAAGATCGCGGGCTGGATGGCGATGGAGGGCGTCGGCGCCGCCGACAAGATGCTCTACACCACCGGGCGGCTGACCTCGGAGATGGTGATCAAGACGGCGATGATGGGCATTCCGGCGCTGGCGTCGCGCTCCGGCTTCACCGCCTGGGGGGTGGAGATCGCGCGGCAGGTGGGGCTGACGCTGGTCGGGCGGATGCGCGGCAAGCGGTTCGTCTGCCTCAGCGGCGAAGAACGGCTGGTCTGGGACGCCGACCCCGAGGCGGTGGGCGAGGAGCCGAGGAAATTCCGCCGCAAGGGGGCGCCGGCATGAGCCTGCCGGACGGGGTAATTCTGGCCGGCGGGCAGTCGCGGCGCATGGGCGCGGCGACACGGGGCTGCTGGATCTGGGTGGCAAGCCGCTGCTGGCGCGGGTTGCCGAACGGCTGGCGCCGCAGGTCCGCCGCATGGCGCTGAATGCGAACGGCGATCCGGCGCGGTTCGCGCGCTTTGGCCTGCCGGTGATCGCCGACAGCGTGCCGGGCCATACCGGGCCGCTGGCCGGCGTTCTGGCGGCGATGGACTGGGCGGCGGCGGGCGGCGCGGAATCCGTCGTCACCGTCGCCGCCGACACGCCGTTCTTTCCCGACAATCTGGTTGATGCGCTGCGTGCCGCGGCGGTCGCGCGGGGCTCGGAAATGGTCATGGCGCATTCGCAGGGGCCGGAGCGAAAACTGCACAGGCATCCTACCTTCGGGCTCTGGCCGGTGGCGCTGCGCGAGGATCTGCGGCGCGCGCTGGCCGACGGCGTGCGCAAGGTCATCCTGTGGACGGGCCGTCACGACTGCGCCGAGGCGGTGTTCGTGAACGATCGCTTCGATCCTTTTTTCAACGTGAACACGCCGTCGGACATGGCCGCGGCGGAAGAAATGCTGGCGGAGATTTCGGTGTGAAGATCTACGGTGTGGTGGGGTGGAAGAACTCGGGCAAGACGACGCTGGTGGAGCGGCTGGTCACGGAAATCACCGGGAGGGGAATTTCGGTCTCTACCGTCAAGCACGCGCATCACACGTTCGATGTGGACCACAAGGGCAAGGACAGTTTCCGCCATCGCTCGGCGGGCGCGCGCGAGGTCATGCTGGCGTCGCGCAACCGCTGGGCCTTGATGCACGAATTGCGCCACCGCGACGAACCGACGCTAGAGTTTCTTCTGGGCAAGCTCGCCGAGGTCGATCTGGTGCTGATCGAGGGCTACAAGCGCGACGAGCACGCCAAGATCGAGGCGCATCGCAGCGGCGGCGAGAAACTGATCGCGCTGGAAGACGGCACGGTCCGGGCGATCGCCAGCGACGAGCCCTTGCCCGGGGTATCGCTGCCGGTGTTCGATCTCGACGACATTCAGGCGATCGCCGATTATATCCTTTCGGAGGTGGGACTGGCATGACGCCGAAGCTGGCGAACGACTGTTTCGCGATGCCGCCGGGGGTGCGCTGGACGCCGGTGGACGAGGCGCTGGCGCGGCTGCGCGAGACCATGCACCCGGTGGTCGGGAGCGAAAGCCTGCCGCTCGACGCCTGCGGCGGCCGGGTGCTGGCGCAGCCGGTCACGGCGCGGCGGGCGCATCCGCCCTACGCCAATTCGGCGGTCGACGGCTACGGTTTCGCCCATGCCGCGCTGTCGGGCGATGAAATCCGGCTGCCGCTGGCGGCTGGCCGCGCCGCCGCCGGGGAGCCGTTCGATGGCGCGGTTCCGGCGGGATCGGCGGTGCGCATCCTGACCGGGGCGATGCTGCCGCCGGGCGTCGATACCGTGGTGATGCAGGAGGACGTGGCGGTCGACGCCGGGCATGTGCGTTTCGGCACCGGCCTCAAGCCCGGCGCCAACTGCCGCCTGCTCGGCGAAGACGTCGCCGAAGGGCAGACCATTCTTCACGCCGGGCGCAGGCTGACGCCGGGCGATATCGCCCTGCTGGCGGCGACGGGCAGCGCCGGGGCGGAGGTCTTCCGCAGGCTGCGCGTCGGGGTCCTGTCGACCGGCGACGAGGTGAGGCCGGCCGGCGCGCCGATCGCCCCGCACGAGATCTACGACGCCAACCGGCCGATGCTGATCGAGCTGCTGCGGCGCTGGGACATGGAGCCGGTCGATCTCGGGCATGCGCGGGACACCAAAGCGGCGGTGGCCGCCGCGCTCGATGCCGGTGCGGCGCGCGCCGATGCCATCGTCACATCCGGCGGCGCCTCGGCCGGCGACGAGGACCATGTCTCGGCCACCTTGCAGGAGGCCGGAACACTGGCGACGTGGCGCATCGCCATAAAGCCGGGGCGGCCGCTGGCGCTGGGGCTGTGGAACCGAACGCCGGTGTTCGGCCTGCCGGGCAACCCGGTGGCGGCGCTGGTCTGCACGCTGGTGTTCGGCCGCCCGGCGCTGCTGGCGATGGCCGGCGCGGGCTGGCGGACGCCCGGCGCGATGGTGGTTCCGGCGGCGTTCCGCAAGGCCAAGAAAGGCGGGCGAAGGGAATACCTGCGGGCGCGGCTGAACGCCGACGGCGCCGCCGAAGTGTTTCCCTCGGAAGGCTCGGGGCGCATCAGCGGGCTGAGCTGGGCGCGCGGGCTTGTCGAACTGGGCGACGATGCCGCCGACATCGCCGAAGGCACGCCGGTGCGCTTCTTGCCGTTTGCCGAATTCGGCTACTGACGCAGGCCGGCCGCGGCGCGATGCCGTTTTCCTGCGTCGCCCCGCCCGGCCGTCCATCCCCCGGCCCGGGCTGCGCCTGCCTACCCCTCGGGCCGGGCGCAGTTGCGCCAGCCCAGGCAGGCGCAGCCCTGTGGTTGGCGCGGTCACCTTTCATGAAGGTGATTCCGTCTTTGGGCATCTAGTCGAAGGTGCCGTTCACCCGGGCGCACAGCATGAAGGCGCGGCCCGAACGGCTGTCGGCCAGAGCCAGGATGTCGCGGTCGCTGGCGGAGCGGGCGAAATCCTGCAACAGGGCGTCGAACTTGCGCTGGAAGTGCAGCGCCGCGTCGCGGAATACCTGATCGGAGCGCATGCGGGCGCGGGTGATGGCAAGGGCGGACTTGTCGCGGATGCCGCCGACGGCGGCGACGTCGCGTCCCCGGATGCCGGCGGCGAAGCGGCGCCACTGCGCGGCCGGCGCCAGCGAGGCGCGCAGGTCGTCGGTGTAGATGCCGCTCTGGGCCAGAAGATTGAGCAGGTCCTGGGCCGACCGCAGCACCTCCAGCGTCGCCCGGTTGCGGATCGCCCGCTTGCGCGCCGCGAGACCGGCGTAGTCGTCGTCCGAATCGGGAAAATTGAGAGTGCGGGCGATGTCGGCCCAGGTCAGCCGGTCGGCGGTGCGAACCTCCGGCGTTCCAAGCGGCAGGTCGGCCTGGTCGGTTTCGGCGGAACCGTCATCCGGCGCGGCGACGTAGTCGCCGGCCTGCGCCAGCGCCGGCGGGCGGGTCTCGGCCACCGCCTCGCGGATCAGGTCGCGCAGGGTATCGTCCTCGGTGCTTCTGGCGGCGAGGATATCGGCCAGCACGTTTTCCAGCCGGTGGAAATTGTCGTCGATGGTCTGGAAGGCGCCCTGCCAGTGGTTGCGCTCGTTCTCGGCGGCGGCCCGCGAGGCGAGCCCGGCGGCACGTTCGATCTCGGCCAGCGACGTGGGCCCGTGCAGCGACAGCTTTTCTTCGAGGATGCGGACCGAGTCGCGCACCTTCGCGGCATCCGCGTGCATCCTTGAAAGGCGGACGAAAAGGACGGCGGTAAGCCAGAAAAGAATGACCGGCAGCACCAGGGCCAGGGCCATCAGAAGCGCCGCGAGCGGCCCCGATATGCCGGTTTCGAATGCCGAGAAATACCCCCAGGCATAGGCGCCGAGACCGGCCGCCCAGACGGCGGTGAGGGCAAGCGCGACGCGCCCGGCGCGCTCGGCGCGCAGGAACGTCAAGAACCGGCCGGTCTGGCCGCGCAATCCGGTCCGTTGGCCTGGTTCGTCCGTTCCGGAGTCGTCTTCAGACATAACTGATTTCGAGGATTTCATAGCTTCGCGTGCCGCCGGGGGTGGTCACCTCGACGCTGTCCTCGACGCTCTTGCCGATCAGGGCGCGGGCCAGCGGCGACTTGATGTTCAAACGGCCCTGCTCGATGTTGGCTTCGGCTTCGCCGACGATCTGGAAGGTTTTTTCGGCGTCCGTGTCCTCGTCGACGATGGTCACCGTGGCGCCGAACTTGACCGAGCCCGACAGCCGGGAAACGTCGATTACCTGGGCCCGGCCGAGCAGCCCTTCGAGGTGCCTGATTCGCGACTCGATGAAGCCCTGGCGTTCCTTGGCGGCGTGGTATTCGGCGTTTTCCGACAGATCGCCGTGCTCGCGGGCTTCGGCGATGGCCCTGATGATCGCCGGCCGCTCGACGGTTTTCAGGGTCTTCAGCTCGTCGTCGAGCTGGCGATACCCTTTCGCCGTCATCGGGATCTTTTCCATCGCACACCTCTGGCGCAGGCAAAAACACAATCAGGCCTGAGCTTCCGCGCAAGCCTGACACCGATGCGTATTGGCGCACCAGCAACGAGAATAAGAGTCGGCGGCGCGTGTTGCAAGCCCGATCCGCGCCGCTTGCAAGCGGAATTCGCCGGCGCCGGCCGACTTGCGATTGACCGCGGGCGCATGCCTGCGATACGGCTTCGCGAGCTTGCAGCATCGCCACCGCCGCGAAGCCTGGAAAGGAGGCACAAATGACCGGGATCGAACGGGAATCGATGGAATATGACGTGGTCATCGTCGGCGCCGGCCCGGCCGGGCTCAGTGCCGCCATCCGGCTCAAGCAACTCTCCGCCAGCCTGAACGTGGTGGTGCTCGAAAAGGGCTCGGAGGTCGGCGCGCATATCCTTTCCGGCGCCGTGCTCGACCCGTGCGGCCTGGACGCGTTGATGCCGGACTGGAAGGAGCGCGGGGCGCCGGTCAGGACCGCCGTAACCCAGGACCGGTTTCTGGTTCTCGGCGAGGGCGGCAGCATGCGCGTTCCGAACTGGCCGATGCCGCCGATGCTGAGCAATCACGGCGCCTATATCGTTTCGATGGCGAATCTCTGCCGCTGGATGGCGGAGCAGGCGGAGGCCATGGGCGTCGAGATTTTTCCCGGCATGGCGTGCTCGGAGCTGGTCTATGGCGAGAACGGCGAACTGAAGGGCGTGGTGGCCGGCGAATTCGGCAGGCTGAAGGACGGCACGCCGGGGCCGAACTACGAGCCGGGCATGGAACTGCACGGCA
>JBHHXR010000168.1:0-8010 GCA_046757205.1 Paracoccaceae bacterium | reverse complement strand
GAAACGAATGCAGGATCACGCGATGAACCAGGAAATCATGAACCCGTTCAACCCCGTTCAGCCGCTCAAGACGTTTGACGAGATCCGTATCTCGCTGGCGTCGCCGGAGCGGATTCTGAGCTGGTCGTTCGGCGAGATCAAGAAACCCGAAACCATCAATTACCGCACCTTCAAGCCGGAGCGCGACGGGCTCTTCTGTGCCCGCATCTTCGGGCCGATCAAGGACTACGAGTGCCTGTGCGGCAAGTACAAGCGGATGAAGTACCGCGGTGTCACCTGCGAGAAATGCGGCGTCGAGGTCACGCTTCAGAAGGTGCGGCGCGAGCGCATGGGCCATATCGAACTGGCCGCGCCGGTGGCGCATATCTGGTTCCTGAAATCGCTGCCCAGCCGCATCGGGCTGATGCTCGACATGACGCTGCGCGATCTGGAACGGATTCTGTACTTCGAGCAGTACGTGGTTATCGAGCCGGGGCTCACCGACCTGAAACAGGGTCAGTTGCTGAGCGAGGAGGAATTCCTCGACGCCGAGGACCAGTACGGCGCCGACGCCTTCACCGCCGGCATCGGCGCGGAAGCGATCCGCGAAATGCTGGCGGCGATCGACCTCGACCTCGAGGCAGAGAACCTGCGCGCCGAACTGGCCGAGGCAACCGGCGAGTTGAAGCCGAAGAAGATCATCAAGCGGCTGAAACTGGTCGAGAGTTTCCGCGAGAGCGGCAACCGGCCGGAATGGATGGTGCTGACGGTGATCCCGGTGATCCCGCCGGAATTGCGCCCGCTGGTGCCGCTGGACGGCGGGCGCTTCGCCACGTCCGACCGCAACGACCTCTACCGCCGGGTGATCAACCGCAACAACCGCCTGAAACGGCTCATCGAGCTGCGCGCGCCGGATATCATCATCCGCAACGAAAAGCGTATGTTGCAGGAATCTGTTGACGCGCTTTTCGACAACGGCCGCCGTGGCCGGGTCATCACCGGCGCCAACAAGCGGCCGCTGAAATCGCTTTCCGACATGCTGAAGGGCAAGCAGGGCCGGTTCCGCCAGAACCTTCTGGGCAAGCGCGTCGATTTTTCGGGCCGTTCGGTGATCGTGACCGGGCCGGAACTGAAGCTGCACCAGTGCGGTCTGCCGAAGAAGATGGCGCTGGAGCTGTTCAAGCCTTTCATCTATTCGCGGCTTGAGGCGAGGGGGCTTTCCTCGACCGTCAAGCAGGCCAAGAAACTGGTCGAGAAGGAACGCGCGGAGGTCTGGGATATCCTCGACGAGGTGATCCGCGAGCACCCGGTGATGCTGAACCGCGCACCGACGCTGCACCGTTTGGGCATCCAGGCGTTCGAGCCGGTGCTGATCGAGGGCAAGGCGATCCAGCTTCACCCGCTGGTCTGCGCCGCCTTCAACGCCGATTTCGACGGCGACCAGATGGCCGTGCACGTGCCGCTGAGCCTCGAGGCACAACTCGAAGCGCGCGTTCTGATGATGTCGACCAACAACGTGCTCAGCCCGGCCAACGGCAAGCCGATCATCGTGCCGTCGCAGGACATGATCCTGGGGCTCTACTACATCTCGCTGGCCCGCGAGGGCATGCCGGGCGAGGGCATGGCCTTTTCCTCGATCGACGAGGTCGACCACGCGCTGAGCGCCGGCATCGTGCACCTGCATTCCAGGATCACGGCGCGGATCGACCAGATCGACGAAGACGGCAACACGGTGGCAAAACGCTACGAGACGACACCGGGCCGCCTGCGGCTCGGCGCGCTCCTGCCGAAGAATCACAAGGCGCCGTTCGATATCGTCAACCGGCTGCTGCGCAAGAAGGAAGTCGGCGAGGTGATCGACACGGTCTACCGCCACTGCGGCCAGAAAGAGAGCGTGATCTTCTGTGATCAGATCATGACGCTGGGCTTCAGCGAGGCGTTCAGGGCCGGCATTTCCTTCGGCAAGGACGACATGGTGATCCCGGCAAACAAGTGGGATCTGGTGAATTCCACCCGCGATCAGGTGAAGGATTTCGAACAGCAGTACATGGACGGCCTGATTACCCAGGGCGAGAAGTACAACAAGGTGGTCGACGCCTGGTCGAAATGCTCCGACGTGGTGGCCGAGGCCATGATGTCCGAGATTTCGGCCATGCGCAAAGACGACACCGGCGCCGAGATGGAGCCCAACAGCGTCTACATGATGGCGCATTCCGGGGCCCGCGGCTCGCCGGCGCAGATGAAGCAGCTCGGCGGCATGCGCGGCCTGATGGCCAAACCGTCGGGCGAGATCATCGAGACGCCGATCATTTCCAACTTCAAGGAAGGTCTGACCGTGCTGGAGTATTTCAACTCCACCCACGGCGCCCGCAAGGGCCTGGCCGACACGGCGCTGAAGACCGCCAACTCGGGATATCTGACACGGCGTCTGGTCGACGTGGCGCAGGACTGCATCGTGAAGATCGACGATTGCGGAACCGAGCGTTCGATCACCGCCCGGGCGGCGGTGAACGACGGCGAGGTCGTGGCGTCGCTGAGCGAGCGGCTGCTGGGCCGCATCGCGGCGGAAGACGTGATCGATCCGGCCGACGGGTCGGTGATTGTCACGCGCGGTACGCTGATCGACGAGCGGCTGGCCGATTCGGTCGAGGCCGCCGGCATCCAGACCGTGCAGATCCGCTCGCCGCTGACCTGCGAGGCCGAGGACGGTATCTGCGCCAAGTGCTATGGCCGCGACCTGGCGCGCGGCACGATGGTCAACCCCGGCGAGGCCGTGGGCATCATCGCGGCGCAGTCGATCGGCGAACCGGGCACCCAGCTGACCATGCGCACCTTCCATATCGGCGGTATCGCGCAGGGCGGCTCGCAGTCCTTCCTGGAATCCAGCCAGGAGGGCAAGGTGTCGTTCCGCAACGCCAATATCCTGAAGAACGCCCAGGGCGAGCAGATCGCCATGGGCCGCAACATGGAGCTGGTGATCGAGGACGAAAGCGGCGTCGAGCGGGCCTCGCACAAGGTCAGCTACGGCTCCAAGATCCATGTCGAGGACGGGGCGCGCGTGGAACGCGGCGACAAGCTGTTCGAGTGGGACCCCTACACGCTGCCGATCATCGCCGAGACCAGCGGCGTAGCCAAGTTCGTCGATCTGACGGCCGGCATTTCGCTGCGCGAGGAAACCGACGAGGCGACCGGCATCAGCCAGAAGATCGTGTCGGACTGGCGCGCGGCACCGAAGGGCAACGAGCTGAAGCCGGAAATCATCGTCATGGACCCGGAAACCGGCGAACCGGTGCGCATGGCCAACGGCAACCCGGAAATCCACGCCATGTCGGTCGACGCCATCCTGTCGGTCGAGGACGGCCAGGAAGTGAAGTCCGGCGACGTGATTGCGCGTATCCCGCGCGAGGGCGCCAAGACCAAGGACATCACCGGCGGTCTGCCGCGGGTGGCGGAACTGTTCGAGGCGCGGCGGCCCAAGGACCACGCGATCATCGCCGAGATCGACGGCTATGTGCGCTTCGGAAAGGACTACAAGAACAAGCGCCGCATCGCCATCGTGCCCGCCGACGAGGCGCTGGAGCCGGTGGAATACATGGTGCCCAAGGGCAAGCATATCCCGGTCCAGGAAGGCGATTTCATCCAGAAGGGTGAATACATCATGGACGGCAACCCGGCACCGCACGACATCCTGCGCATCCTCGGCATCGAGGCGCTCGCCGATTACCTGATCGACGAGGTGCAGGACGTCTACCGGCTGCAGGGCGTGAATATCAACGACAAGCATATCGAGGTGATCGTCCGCCAGATGCTGCAGAAATGGGAGATCACCGAGTCCGGCGGCACCACGCTGCTGAAAGGCGAGCAGGTCGACAAGATCGAGTTCGACGAGGCCAACGACAAGGCCGTCGCCGACGGCCGCGAGCCGGCCAAGGGCGGGCCGATTCTGCTCGGCATCACCAAGGCCAGCCTGCAGACCCGCAGCTTCATCTCGGCGGCGTCGTTCCAGGAAACCACGCGGGTGCTGACCGAGGCGGCGACGCGCGGCAAGCGCGACCGCCTGATCGGGCTGAAGGAGAACGTCATCGTCGGCCGCCTGATCCCGGCCGGCACCGGCGGCGCCACCCACGAGATCAAGCGCATAGCGGGCAACCGCGACGCCAAGATCATCGCCCAGCGCGAAGCCGAGGCGGCGGCCATGCTGGAAGCCCAGGGCGGCGGCGACGAGGCGGAAGAGGTGTTCGCCAGCGGCGGGGAGTAGCGCCCGATCCGGTTCGGAAAGGAAGAGCCCCGCCACCCGGCGGGGCTTTTTCGTCGACGGCGGCGGCTGTGTCGTCAACCCGGCCCGGCCGTCCACCCCGGGGCGCAGCCCCGGATCGCGCCCACCCCGGGGCATGCGCGATCCTCGTCAGTTCGGACAACCGCGGCGGCACCTGCGGTTTTCCGTGAGCGGACGGCACGCGGTGCGGCGCCGGCCATCCCGCGTCCTCTCCGGGGCCTGATCCGGCACCGCAGCGAAGCCGCCTGCACGCCCATCGAATCTTTGAATTCGTGCCCTTTTTGGCAGCGCCAAAGATTGTCCGGAACCTTCCCTTTCCGCTGTTGACAACACTCCGGCAGAATCATAGGTTCCGCGCGCTCGGGAAGGGGCGCGCCTCTTTCCTGAAAAGCCACAATCTGGCGGTCACGACTCAGGCGGTCTTGCCTCAGTCCTCTGGAATTTCGCCGCGCCGGGCCTCGCATGCGGGCAGGGTGCGGCTGGCTTGGTGTTTACGTGCGTTCGCGCCGGGGCACCGCAGGAAGTGAAACGGGTAGAACGGGGTTAGACCGAATGCCAACGATCCAGCAGCTGATCCGCAAGCCGCGGCAGCCGAAAGTTCAGCGCTCCAAGTCGATGCATCTGCAGGGCTGCCCGCAGAAGCGCGGCGTGTGCACGCGCGTCTACACCACGACGCCGAAGAAACCGAACTCGGCCATGCGCAAGGTCGCCAAGGTGCGGCTGACCAACGGCTTCGAGGTGATCTCCTACATCCCCGGCGAGAGCCACAACCTGCAGGAGCACTCGGTGGTGCTGATCCGCGGCGGCCGCGTCAAGGACCTTCCCGGCGTGCGCTACCACATCCTGCGCGGCGTGCTCGACACCCAGGGCGTGAAGGACCGCCGCCAGCGGCGTTCAAAATACGGCGCCAAGCGGCCCAAGTGAGGAATTGAGAGATGTCCCGACGTCGCCAAGCGGAAAGACGCGAAGTCCTGCCCGACGCCAAGTTCGGCGATCGCGTGCTGACCAAGTTCATGAACAACCTGATGTACGACGGCAAGAAATCGGTCGCCGAGGGCATCGTCTATGGTGCGCTCGACCGGGTCGAGGCGAAGATGAAGAAGGCGCCGATCGAGGTGTTCCACGAGGCGCTGGAAAACATCAAGCCGTCGGTCGAGGTGCGCTCGCGCCGGGTCGGCGGCGCCACCTACCAGGTGCCTGTCGAGGTGCGCCCCGAGCGCCGCGAGGCGCTGGCCATCCGCTGGCTGATCACCGCCAGCCGCGGCCGCAACGAAAAGACCATGGAAGAGCGTCTGGCGGGCGAGCTGATGGACGCCGCCAACACCCGCGGCACCGCCGTCAAGAAGCGCGAAGACACCCACAAGATGGCCGAAGCCAACAAGGCCTTCAGCCACTACCGCTGGTAAGCAGGCAGGACCGGGACCATGGCACGCGAATACCCCCTTCAGCGATACCGCAACTTCGGCATCATGGCGCACATAGATGCCGGCAAGACCACCTGCACGGAGCGCATCCTCTACTACACCGGCAAGTCGCACAAGATCGGCGAGGTGCATGACGGCGCCGCGACGATGGACTGGATGGAGCAGGAGCAGGAACGCGGCATCACCATCACCTCGGCCGCCACCACCACCTTCTGGGAGCGCACCGAGGACGGCCGGAAGGCGCAGACACCGAAGTACCGGATGAACATCATCGACACCCCGGGCCACGTCGATTTCACCATCGAGGTGGAGCGGTCGCTCGCCGTGCTAGACGGCGCCGTCGCGGTGCTCGATGCCAACGCCGGCGTCGAGCCGCAGACCGAGACGGTCTGGCGCCAGGCCGACCGCTACCACGTGCCGCGCATCGTGTTCGTCAACAACATGGACAAGATCGGCGCCGATTTCTTCGCCTGCGTCGACATGATCAAGGACCGCACCGGCGCCCAGCCGCTGCCGATCCAGATCCCCATCGGCGCCGAGGACAAGCTCGAAGGCATCGTCGATCTGGTGACCATGGAGGAGTGGACCTGGAAAGGCGAGGATCTCGGCGCCACCTGGACCCGCCAGGGTATCCGCGACGAATTGCGCGATCGCGCCGAAGAGATGCGCAACCAGATGATCGAGCTGGCGGTGGAACTGGACGACGACGCCATGGAGGACTACCTGGAGGGCAACGAGCCTGACATCGCGACCCTCCGCCGCCTGATCCGCAAGGGCACGCTCAGCATGGCCTTCGTTCCGGTCCTGGCCGGTTCCGCTTTCAAGAACAAAGGCGTGCAGCCGCTTCTTAACGCGGTGATCGACTACCTGCCGGGGCCGCTGGACGTGCCGGCCTACATGGGCTTCAAGCCCGGCGACGAGACCGAGACCCGCAACATCGAGCGCCGCGCCGACGACGCCCTGCCGTTCTCCGGCCTTGCCTTCAAGATCATGAACGACCCCTTCGTCGGCTCGCTCACCTTCACGCGCATCTATTCGGGCACCATCAAGAAGGGCGATCAGATGCTCAACTCGACCAAGTCGAAGCGCGAGCGGGTCGGGCGGATGATGATGATGCATTCCAACAACCGCGAGGAAATCGACGAGGCGTTCGCCGGCGACATCATCGCGCTGGCCGGTCTGAAGGACACCACGACCGGCGACACCCTGTGCGATCCGCAAAAGCCGGTGGTTCTGGAGACCATGAGCTTCCCCGATCCGGTGATCGAGATCGCGGTCGAGCCGAAGACCAAGCACGACCAGGAAAAGATGTCGCAGGGGCTGGCCCGGCTGGCCGCCGAGGACCCGTCCTTCCGCGTCGAGACCGATCTGGAATCCGGCCAGACCATCATGAAGGGCATGGGCGAGTTGCACCTCGACATCCTGATCGACCGGCTGCGCCGCGAATTCAAGGTCGAGGCCAATATCGGCGCCCCGCAGGTCGCCTACCGCGAGACCGTGTCGCGCCGCGCCGAGATCGACTACACCCACAAGAAGCAGTCCGGCGGCTCGGGCCAGTTCGCCCGCGTGAAAATGGTGATCGAACCGACGGAGCCGGGCGAGGGCTACTCGTTCGAATCCCGCATCGTCGGCGGCAACGTTCCCAAGGAATACATCCCCGGCGTCGAGAAGGGCATCCGCTCGGTGATGGACAGCGGTCCGCTGGCCGGCTTCCCGGTGATCGATTTCAAGGTGGCGCTCATCGACGGTGCCTATCACGACGTCGACTCCTCGGTGCTGGCGTTCGAGATCGCGGCGCGCTCGGCGATGCGCGAGGGCCTGAAGAAGGCCGGCGCCAAGCTCCTGGAGCCGATCATGAAGGTCGAGGTGGTGACGCCGGAGGAATACACCGGCAACATCATCGGCGACCTGACCTCGCGGCGCGGCCAGGTGCAGGGACAGGAGACCCGGGGCAACGCCATCGCGATCAACGCGTTCGTGCCGCTGGCCAACATGTTCGGCTACATCAACACCCTGCGCTCGATGTCGTCGGGCCGGGCGCAGTTCACCATGCAGTTCGACCACTACGACCGGGTGCCGTCGAACATCTCGGACGAAATCCAGGCGAAATACGCATAACCGGGCTGTGGGATCGGTTCCCGTGAGCCGCCGCAAGAAGAAGGAAGAAATCTATGGCGAAGCAGAAGTTCGAGCGCACCAAGCCGCATGTCAACGTCGGCACGATCGGTCACGTTGACCACGGCAAGACGACGCTGACGGCTGCGATCACCCGGCAGTACGGCGAGTTCAAGTCGTATGATCAGATCGACGCCGCCCCCGAGGAGAAGGCGC
>JBHHXR010000167.1:0-8042 GCA_046757205.1 Paracoccaceae bacterium | reverse complement strand
GTTGAGTTCCTGTGCTTCAACGACCGGTATGTCTGGGTCATTTCGCATGATCGCGACCAAACCGGTCTTTTCGACGGCGATAGCGGTGCCAAGGTTGCTGGCCTATCTCGTCGGGAAGCATTCGCCGTCAGCGGGCTTCGCGGAAACGGGAAAACATGCAACGGTTACTTCACCGCCATGGTCGGACCAGGACTTCTTTATGACGGCAACACTGATCCGTTCTTGCCATCCTGTGACTGGAGAAACTCGGGAAATACGGCACTTCTTCACCGCGATTGGTTTGAACGCCCCTGCAGCCAAGCTGCGTTCTCTCAGTGACTATCCGGTTCGATTGACTCGACCGCAATTTTTCGAGATTTTTCGCTGTTGTCGAGGTCCATGCTGGGTGGCGTGTTCATCCCGTCCTGCCTGGAACTCTGAAGCGTCGCAACTCATGCTTCCCCGGTTCGGACCGGACGGACAACCTGTTGGAAGCTCACATTCAGGCGTCCGGGATTTCGATCAGCACCGCCGATCCCTGGCCGCCGCCGCAGCAGGCCGATGCGATGCCCCGGCGCAGACCTTTTCGCCGCAGCTCGCGTGCGCAGGTGATGGTGCAGCGCAGTCCGGTGGCGGCCAGCGGATGGCCGATCGCCGTCGCGCCGCCGTTGACGTTGATCCTGTCGCGATCCAGAGCCAGTTCGCGCTCGACGGCGATGAGCTGCGACGAAAACGCCTCGTTGATTTCGAAACGATCGATGTCGGCCAGCGTCAGTCCGGTGATTTCAAGCAGTTTCCGGATCGCCGGAGCGGGGCCGATCCCCATGATCTCCGGCGGGACGCCGACCGCCGTCGCGGCCACTATCCGGGCCAGAGGCTCGACGCCCGTCCGCGCCACGGTTTCGCCGTCGGCGACAACGGCCGCCGCCGCGCCATCGACGATGCCGGAGCTGTTGCCGGCCGTCTGCACGCCGCCGAAGACAGCCGGCAGTTTCGCCAGCGACCGCGCGGTGACCGGACGCGGGTGTTCGTCGCGTGCGAATTCCTCGACGCCGCGCGGCAGCCGGATGCCGCGCGTCCTGTATCCCTTCAGTTCGAACTCGGCGGATCTCAGTTTCAGGATTTCGTCGTCGAAGAAACCCGCCGCAAGCGCGTCGGCGGCCGCGGTGAAGCTGCGCAATGCGAAGGCATCCGCTTCGTGGCGCGAAATGCCGTATTTCCTGGCCAGATTCTCCGCCGTATCGCCCATGCCGATACCCGGTGCCGGGTCGGTCAGGGCTTCCCACAGGAAATCCTTGAAATCGACCTGGCCCATCCTGAAGCCACCGCGCGCGGTGAACGAGCAGATCGGGTTGCGCGACATCGACTCGGCCCCGACGCACAGCGCCGCGCTGCACTTGCCAAGCCTGATGTAGTCAGCCGCCTGGGCCAGAAGTTCAAAGCCGGAGCCGCACAGCCGGTGCACGAAGATCGCCGGAACCTCAGGCGCCACGCCGGAATACAGTCCTATATGGCGCGGCAGGTAGAACGCATCGTAATCGGTGGGCGCCAGGGAAGCGCCGACAACCATGTCGATGGTTTCCACCCTGGCGTTGCCGCGGTCGAACAATCCCCGGGCGGCGGCGATTCCGAGATCGGTCGCGCTGACGCTTTTCAGGGTGCCGTTCAACTCGCCAAAGCCGGTGCGCGCGCCATCGACCAGAAAGGTATCCGCATAGGTGGTTCCGGAACCGGGCAGGGACTGGGTGTTCATGGGCTTGGGCCTTCAGTTGATGACGATGACATCGGCGCTGTCGCTGTAGAGCTTGTCAACCAGCGCGGCGCGGTTTTCGATCACCGCGCGCTGGTTGATATAGCCCTTGTCGGTGATTTCGTTCCTGTCCGGGTTGGGCGGCTCGTCCACGATCAGCACCCGGGCGATCCGCCTGCTGGAGGCCGGATAATCGCGGTTGTATCGTGACAACGCGTCTTTCAGCGCTTTTCTTGCCGTCCTGCTGGCGGCGATCTCTCTTATCGGTGCGTCGCCGGCCATGCCCGCGGCGCGCGCCAGTTCGACGGCGTTGGGGAAGATCAGCAGGCCGATTTCGTCGCGGTCGTGGCCGGTCACCACGGCATCCTGGATCAGCGGGTCGGCGGCCGCGATGGCGGCGACGCGGGTATTGCCAACACTGACCCAACTGCCGGTGAGAAGCTTGAAATCCTCGGCCACGCGGCCGTCGAAGATGATGCCTTTCGACGGATCGTCGGGGTCGGCCAGCACCACCGCGTCGCCGATGCAGTAAAATCCGTCCTCGTCGAAGGCTTCCCGCGTCAGGTCGGGGCGCTTGTAGTAGCCCGGCGTCACGTTGGGTCCGCGCACCCGGACTTCCAGCTTGCCGGCGTTCGGCACCATCTTGAGCTCGGTTCCCGGTACCGGAAGCCCCATGACGCCGGCCCGGTCGATGGCAAAATGCACGCCGGTCGCCAGCGGCGCGGTCTCCGTTGAACCCCATGCCGACGTCATGGCGATTTTCTCGCCGCGCGCGCGCGCCGACAGTTTCTCCAGACGCTCCCACAGGTTTTGCGGCAGGGCGGCGGCGGCGTAGAACAGGGTATCCAGCCGCGAGAAGAAGTGATCGCGAAACGCCCGGTCGGATTCGAGAAAGGGGATAAGCTGGTCGTAGCCGCGCGGCACGTTGAAATAGATCGTCGGCGCCACGTCCTTGAGATTGGCGACGCTGGTGTCGATCAGCCCCGGCATCGGTTTGCCACCGTCGATGTAGAGCGTGCCGCCGTTGCGCAGCACCAGATTGAAATTGTGATTGGCGCCGAAGGTGTGGCTCCACGGCAGCCAGTCGACCAGTA
Organism: Paracoccaceae bacterium; assembly: GCA_046757205.1. GTDB lineage: Bacteria > Pseudomonadota > Alphaproteobacteria > Rhodobacterales > Rhodobacteraceae > JBHHXR01. The sequence goes on along the minus strand of JBHHXR010000167.1, from coordinate 5,219 downwards.
TCGGCGGCTTGTCTTCGAGAAACGGCCAAATCTGGGCCAGCGCCTGCTGGTTCGAACACAGCATGCGGTGCGTGTTGATCACCCCCTTGGGCATGCCGGTCGAGCCCGAAGTGAACAGGATCTTGGCGACCGTGTCGGGTGTCAGCGCGGCCATGGCGTCGTCAACCTGCGAAGCCGGTTCGCGCTGGCACAACGTCCGGAACAGTTCCGCCCCGATACCGGCGCCCGGATTGGCGGACACCACGACCTCCACCCGGTCCAGATCAAGCGCGCCGAGCGCGTTGGCGAAGCGCTCTCCGTCCGGCACGTAGACGATCGACGGGTCGAGCACGCCGAAGACATGGCGGAGCTTGCCGAAGTCGCCCGACATCAAGGCGTAGGCGGGCGAGATCGGCGCCGTCGGGATGCCGGCGCAGAGGCCGCCAAGCATCAGCAGCGCATGATCGATGCTGTTGTCGCTTATGATCATCACCGGCCGGTCGGCCTCGATGCCGCGGTCCAACAGCGACTGGGCGATCGAGCGGGCCAGCCGGAGGGCGTCGGAGTAACTGATACTGCGCCAGCCGACGGTTCCGTCGCGTTGCGCCAGAAACGGTCTTTCCGGCGCCCTTTCCGCCCAGTGCACGAGGTGTTCGCACAAGGTCGCGGCGCAAGGTTTCAGCTCTACCGGCGAGCGCAGGATAAAGGCGCCGCCGGGCAGGTTCTCGCGCTCGACGAGGGCGGGAGCAAAATTCAATGCCGTCATTCTGTCAGCCCACGGATCAATTACCCTGCCTCGGCCGCGACGTCGGCGATCGCTGCCGCGGCCCGCTGCGCGATCTCGTCAAGATGGCCGGGTGTCATCACGGTGGAAAGCGCGATCATGCCGCGGGGCGCCAGAAACAGGCCGTGGTTCATCGCCGCGATGTGGAACCGGCCGATCAGCGCGGCGTCGTTGCGCACGATCGAGGAGTGCGGCGGCGTGGCGCTGAAATAGAGGTTAAGACACGATCCGTGATGGTTGACCGAAAACGGCAATCCGGCATCGCGCGCCGATCTTGTCAGGGCGTCCTTCAGGGTTTCCGCGCCGGCCTGCATCCGCTCGATGGCGTCCCGCGTCAGATGGCTCAGCGAAACCGCTCCGGCTGCCATGGTGACCGGGTTGGCGTTGAAGGTGCCGGTGTGGAACAGCTTCAGGTCGGCGGGGTCGAAGATTTTCAGCAAGTCCCGTGCGCCGCCGACGGCGCCAACCGGATACCCGCCGCCGATCAGCTTGCCGAACATGGTCAGATCGGGTGTCAGCCCGATATCCCCCTGCACGCCCGAATAGCCGAACCGCAGGGTCAGCACCTCGTCCAGCACGAACAGGGCGCCGGCCTTTCGCGCCGCCGTCTGGACGCCTTTCAGAAACGCCGGAGCGCCGGTCACCACGCCGCCCGATCCCAATACCGGTTCGAGGAACACCGCGGCGATGTCGTCGCCATGCGCCGCCAGGACGCGTTCGAAATCCGCCAGATCATTGTAGGTTGCGAGCAGCGTCACCGGGCCTTCGTGCCCGAAAGACCCGGTTTCGAACTCCATCAGCGAGCCGTGATAGCCGAAGCGCGCCATCAGCAGTTTCGACCGCCCGGTAACCTTTCGGGCGATGTTGAGGGCAAGCGCGCCGGCTTCGGTGCCGGAATTGGTGAACCGCACCTGCTCCGCCGCCGCCACCCGGTGAACGATCTGCCCGGCAAGTTCGAGCTGCGACAGATTACCGCCTGCCCAGCCGGTGCCCAGCGCCGCCCGCCGCTGCGCGGCCTCGACGATCGGGGCGTAGGAATGGCCGTGCACCATGGCGGTGTAGTTGTTGATCAGGTCGAAATACCGGTTTCCGTCGAGATCGTGCAGAAACACGCCATCGGCGGTATCGAAGGTCAGCGGATAGGGCGCCCAGTATCCCGCCTGCCGCGAGGTTCCCCCCGGCAGCAGGATCTTCGCCCGGGCATGGGCGTCGGCGCTCTTCGGGGTTCGCCTCAGGTAGGCTTCAAGGATCGGTGAAGCCGCCTCGGCGGCCATCGGCGGGGGCTTTCCGGCAACCGGGCTGGTCGTCATGGATTGGCGCTCCTTACCAGTCGTAGGCTTCGCTGTTGCGCGGCAGCGCGTCCAGCAACTCGCCTGTCCTGAACAATTCGGCGACGGCTTCGATATGGTCGGTAAAAGGCACGTCGTGGTCGAGATACGGCACCTTGTCGCGAACCATCGCGTGCAGTTTCCTTGTCGCGGAACTGAGTTGTCCGACGCCGCGGATATCCGCCGCCTGCGCCGCGCAGATGAGTTCCACCGCCAGGATATGGCGGGCATTGGCCAAGATGTCCCGGGTCCGCCGCGCGGCCACGAGACCGAACGAGACGTGGTCCTGGAAATCCCCGGTTGACGGCAACGTCTGGATGGAAATCGGCGTGGCCGACTGGCGGATCTCGGCGGTCAGCGACGTGGCCACGTACTGCGTGCCCATCATGCCCTGGCTCATGCCGGGATTGTCGCGGCACAGAAACGGCGGCAGATCGCCGTTCAGGCTAGGGTGCAGTATCCGGTTGTTGCGGCGTTCCGACAGGTTGCACATGTTGACGATCACGATCGCCAACTGGTCCATGGCGTTGGCGATATACTGTCCGTGGAAGTTGGCGTTGTGCACCGCGTCGCCTTCCTCAACGACGATCAGGGGGTTGTCGTTCGACGAATTGATCTCGGTATTCACCGTCTGCTCGACGAACAGCGTCGTGTCGACGACCGGGCCCATGACCTGCGGCGTGGCGCGGATCGAGTAGGCATCCTCGATCTGTTCGTCCAGCCCGCGCGGTTCGTTGGTCACCATCTTGCGCAGCCAGGCCTCGACCTCGTCATCCTGGACGATCATCTTGCTGTCGGCGAGCGTGGTGTAGATCGCGTTCGCCGTGCGGATCTGCCCCCTGTGGGGTTTCTGGCGGTGCGCCGCCGGGTGGAACGGCATGATCTTGGCCTTGAGCACTTCCAGGCTCATGCAGGTGGCGAGCGTGTACGCCTTGATCAGGTCCTTGGCGTCGGCGACCAGGCAGGAGGCGATCCCGGCCATGACCGACGTGCCGTTGATCAGCGCCAGGCCCTCCTTGTAGGAAAGCTTCATCGGTTCGATACCGGCGCGTTTCATCGCTTCCGCGCCAGGCATGAGCTCACCCTCGAAACGCGCCCGCCAATGCCCGGTTGCGACGAGCGCGATGCAGGCCAGCGGGCCAAGATCGCCGCTGGTGCCGAGCGAGCCTTTTTCGGGAATGCACGGCAGCACGCCGCCATTGTACATGGCGACGAGTTTTTCAAAGTTTTCCAACTGGATGGCAGAGTTGCCGCGACCCAGCGAATTGATCCGCGCCAGCATCGCGGCGCGGACATATTCCGCGTCGAGATCGGGACCGACCTGCGACTGCACGTTGCGGATTATGTTGTTCTGCACTTCCTCGATCATGTGCTGCGGCACCAGCCAGTTGACGAACCCGCCGACACTCGTGGTTACGCCATAAATGACACGTCCGGAAGCGACGAACTCGTCCAGCAGCGCCCTGGAGGCGACGACCCGATCACGGATTTCATCGGTAATCTTGACACGAATGCCCGGATTGCGGGCTGCCCTGGCAACCAGGTCATGGGTCAGCGTGTCGCCGTCGGGAATGATGCTCAGTTCTTGCAACAAGGTTGATGCCTCCAAGAGTTGTGGGAGAGCAGCTCAACCGGCCTGCAGCCCGCGATCTTGTTTTCGGGTGTCAGGCTCGGTGATCGCCGACTGCCCCAAAATGCCGATCACATTCTTTCTTTCTTTTTAAGGTACTCTCTTTTGCCCGATCCGTGTGCGCAAAAGAGGAAGAGTTCTTGCCCTGTTTTGAACAGGTTGGACATAATTGTTCGCGATAACGCCAAAACGTGGCACCATATCGGAGATTCAATATAATCCGACTCGGGAGCGGAACATGGATACCCTCGACGATTTCGACCGCAAAATCCTGGAGGTGCTGCAAAGAGACGGCCGTCTGACCAGCCAGCAACTGGCCGACGCAACGGCGCTTTCCGCATCGCAATGCGCCCGCCGGCGGCGGCGGTTGGAGAAGCTGGGGATAATCAAGTCCTACCGCGCAATCCTGTCGAAGCGAAAGGTGGGGCTCGGCGTTTCCGGTTTCATCCAGGTCTCGCTGAATAATCACGGGCAGTCGGAAATCGAGGCTTTCGCCAGACTGCTGGAGATCAACCCGTCGATTCTGGAGGCCTGCAAGCTGACCGGCCCGACCGATTATCTGTTGCGCGCGGCGACGGCGGATCTTGACGAGTTGAACCGGCTGATCAGCGAGATCCTGCTGCCGCACCCCTCCGTGTCGCGTGTCCAGTCCCACATAGTGCTGGAATGGTTGAAGGAGGAGGGGGTGCTGCCGGTGCGGTGATGCCGGCGCTCCAAGGTATGCGGGCGGGCAACGACCCGATCAGATTTCGAATTCCTGCTCCAGCGACGCAACATCGCCTTCGGTCGCCGATACATGGACGCTGTAGGGCTTGCGGTGCCCGCGATAAAGGATGCCCGTGTTCATGCCGTCATCCGTCATGATGCGCCGCGCGGCGCGGGCGGGATCGTCGGTCTCGTCGACGGCAGCCACGTGAACCATGTTTTTCCAGTCCCTCTCGTCGGGGCGGAAGGTCACGCAGGGGCTGAGTATCTCGACGAAGGAAAAGCCGGGATGTCTGATGGCCTCCAATATCGTGCGGGTGGTCGCCTTTATGTTTCCGGAAAATTCGCGGGCGACGAAATTGGCGCCGGAAGCCAGCGCGATCACCAGCGGATGGAACATTCTCAGACCGGTGCCGCCGGGCGACAGGGCGCTGTCCCAGTCGGGTTCGGTGGTTGGCGAGGGCTGGCCCTTGGTCATGCCGTAGACCCGGTTGTCCATGACGATGTAGGTGAGGTCGACGTTGCGCCGGCAGGCGTGCAGGAAGTGGTTGCCGCCGATCGAGAACCCGTCGCCGTCGCCGCCCGCCGCTAGGACCGTAAGATCGGGACGCGCCACCTTGAGCCCCGTGGCCACGGCCAGGCCGCGCCCGTGAACGCCGTGGAACCCGTAGCAATTGGTGTAGGCGGGGATGCGCGACGAGCAGCCGATGCCGGAGACGACGGCTACCTCCTCGGGCTTCACCGAGAGCTCGGCGAGGGCCTTGGTGATGGAAAGCAACACCGAGAAGTCGCC
>JBHHXR010000166.1:0-8109 GCA_046757205.1 Paracoccaceae bacterium | reverse complement strand
TCATCACCGACATCCTGTACGCGATCATCTTCTACGGAGCGATCCCGCGCCACATGCACATGTTCTATCCATACATGTTCGTCTGCGTGGTGGCCGGGATGACGGGATGGCGCCACGGGGCGCTGCCCTGGTGCCTGGGCGTGGTGGGTATCTTCAGCGGCGCGGCGGTGGCGACCAGCGGGATGCCCAGCCCCGCCGCCACCCGCGCCAGCCGGTCGAACCGCCCGGCATCCAGCCCGTCATAACGCGGCGCGGCGGCCAGATGGCAATCGGCGAAGCGGCGCGTAAGGCGCCGCGCCTGCCGCAGCCACGCGCGCGCGCCGCCCCGCAGCGTCGTGCCCTGCGGCGGGTGGATCAGCCAGCAAATGTTGCCGCCCAGTTCCAGAAGGTCGGCCAGATGCAACTCGCACTCGCCTTTCGGCGCCCGCCGCCGGCCGCGCGTCAGGAGCTTGCAGAGGTTGCCCCAGCCGGCCCGGTCCGCCGGCAGCGCGGTTGCCTCCAGCCCGCCCGACAGGCAGACCCGCGCCGCCGGGATCAGCCGCGGCACCACGGTGTCGGGCGGCAACGCGTGGGCCAGTGTCGAGGGGCCGGTCACCTCGCCGCGGGACCGCGCCTGTGCCTCCGCCACCTCGCGGGCGATGGCGCGCAACTCGGAATGCGCCCGCACGATGCCGGAGACCGAGTTGCGGTCGGCCACCGCAAAGGCCGCCATGCCCAGTTCCGCCGCCCGCCGGGCGTATTCCTCCGGATGGCTGCCGCCGGCGAGAAAGCTGAAATTCGACGTGATGCAAAGCTCGGTGAAAGGCATGACGCCGCATTATATTCACGTTTTGTTCTCATGTGGAGTCACTTGCCCGCCGCCGCGCATCTCTCATCGTACTGCGGCGCTTCGTCCCTTGCTTGCTGCCAACCGCCGGGGTTAGCGTGATCCGGCGCGGGTACGGCGCGAAAGTTTCGTGAGCGTTGGGTGCTGGTTCCGTTCCCGGCAATCGATAATCCGGGAGGGGCCGATGGCCAAATGCAAATTTCATACGATCAGGGGGCTGGGGCTGCTGGCGGCTCTGGCCGGTTCTCTGACGTTTCAGCCGGTATTCGCGGGGCAGATATCAACTCTGGCCGGGCAGGTCGAAACGCAGATCGCGGCGGGTGACGGCGCGGCGGCGGTGGCCGGTGCGCGGCAGATACTTGACGAAGTCTGGACGCAGCTTCCGCTGGGTTTCAGCACCGTCGCGCTGGCAGATGGCGACCCGAGCGGTTTTGGCGTTTTCAACGAACGCGACAGTGATACCTACAAGCCGGGGGAGCCCATCGTGATCTATGCCGAACCCTACGGTTTCGGCTACGGCAAGGTGGCGGAGGGGGTCTGGCGGATCGCCTTCGACGTTGACCTTGTGGTGAAATCCGCGGACGGTGCGATGCTGGCGAACATGCCGAATATCATGAAACTTGCGCTGAACACGCGGCGGCGCAACAAGGAATTCCACGCCAACCTTACGTACAACCTGACCGGCGCCGGGCCAGGGAGCTACGTGCTGGTAACCACGTTCAGGGATCAGAACTCGGACAAGTCGGCGAGTTTCGAGATGCCGATCGGGATCGCCGAGTAAGAGGGGCGGGAGGCTCGGCCGGCCAATGGCCCGGCACGACAGCGGTGCCAGACTGCCCGGCGGTTATGACGGGAGGATGCGACGGCAACGCTCGGCCATGTCTTCCGGCCATGTCTTCCGGCGTTGTCTGCGGCGTCGCTTGTCGGGATCTCCGCCCGGTGGGGCGTCCGCCAGATGTGGCCCGGCGTCGCCGCAATCGTTCCGGTGCGATGTCGGATCTCAAATGCCTCCGGCAGGTACTTCCGGTTGTCGCGCGGTGGTGGCGAGACGGTCGCCGAAATGTGCTAGAGTCCGGATTGTGAACCCACAGCAGGAGGAGAGGCCGATGAAATCTGCGGAGGTCGAAGACTATGCCCGCAGGCTCCTGTCCGCCCATGGCGACAGAGCGGAAGCCGAAGCGGCGCAGAAGGTCCGCGAATGCGAGGAACGCGGCGACGCGGCGCAGGCCGGGGACTGGCGGCGCATTCGCGAGGTCATCCGCAGGATGCGCGGGCCGAACGAAAGCTGACGCTGCTGCCGCGCCGGCTCAGGCGGGCGCATCCGCCGATGCCGCCGCAAGCGGCACGTCTTCCCACGCCTGACCCGTGGCCATGACGCAGCTTATGCCGTCGGGCCGGGTCATCAGGATTGTCCAGGTACCGGTTTTCGCCGAGGCCCAGATCTCGATCATCGAGGAATTGCCGTTCAGGCCGGAGCCCGTGCGGCTTTCGCCATAGGTCTTTTCCAGTTTCAGGACGATCTTTTCGCGCTGTGCGCAGCTTACCTGCGCCGCCGCCGGAGGCGCCGCCGCGGCCATGCCGAAGATAAGCGATGCGGTTGCAATACGTTTGAACATGTCAGTCTCCGTTCGCCTGCGCGCGGAGCTGTCAGTCATTGACCCGTGGGGGCTGCCCGCGCGGAAAAAGGAAATCAATACGCCAACGGGTCCCGGTCAAAGTAGTTAAGGTTTCTGGCCATTTTGTGTCTTTCGTGAGACTATATGTTGTCGATTTGCCACAAATCCTCACGGTTCCGTGAAACGGGGCGCGTGGCCGTAAACCTTCCCGCGCCGTGGCGCGGGCGCCGCCGGTCAGCCGAAATCGCCCTGCACGAACCAGCCCGCCGGCACCTCGCCGCCGCGCGCCTCGAAGAGCCACAGCCGTTCGCCGGTTTCGGTCTCCACCCGCCAGTAATCGCGCGGGCCGGAGCGCCAGGCCGGGTCGTCGAGCCACCATTCGGGCGCGATGCGCTCCGGCCCGAAGGCGGCGGCGGTGACGAAATCGCGGCGCCGCCAGCGGAAGCGCGCGGGCGGGCGGGCCACGCCGTCGGGCGAGAGCGGTTCGGGCGGAAAAATCCTCAGCGGGCGCGGGTGCGGACGGCGCGGCCAGTCGTCCGCCGCGCCGCAATAGGCCGCCGCCATGACGGTCGCCGACTTCTCCGGGATATGGCTGTCGGCGGGGTGAAACCGGGTCATCGCCTCCAGCCCGATGCGGGCGCCGAGGCGCGAGATCAGCGCCTCCATGTCGGTGCCGCCGCCGGCGCTCATCCGCGCCTTCGCCGCCTCGGTGGCCGCCAGATGCCCCTTGTGCTGGGCCGCCGCCAGCGGCTCGGTCACATGCGCCTCCAGCCGCAGCATGTCGATGCCGAAGCCGGCCTCCGCCCCGCCCAGCTTCATCGCCAGAAGCGGCCGGATGCGGGCGGCGTCGCGGCTGGCGCGCGCCAGCCCGATCCCGATCGTCTGCACCGTGTGATCAACCCGGTGGAGGCTGAGGCGCAGCCGCCGCGCCCCGCGCCCCGCCGCCTTCAGCTTGTCGCACAGCGGCGGCAGCAGCCGGTCGAGCCCGGCCAGGATGTCGGCCTCCAGCCCGATCGGGTCGGGCAGGCTGAGGCGCAGTGCGAAATGCAGCGGCCGCCCGGCGGGCGATACCGGCTCGGGCTCCGCGCCCGTGGCCTGGTCGAGCCTTCGCACCACCGCGACGCTGAAGCGGCGGGCCAGCGCGGCGCGCGGCAGGGCGGCCAGATCGCCGATCCGGCGCAGCCCCAGCCGCGCCAATCCGGCCACGATGTCGGGCGGCAGGCGCAGCGCCGCCACCGGCAGCGGCGCCAGGGCGCTGCGCAGGGCACCCGGCGGGGCGATCCGCAGCACCTGCCCGGCGCCGGCCAGTTTCACCGCCGGGGCCGGGCCGCCGCGTTCCCAGTTGCGCCGCCGATGGGCGCGCGCGCGGGTGGCGCGCGCCTCCTGATCGATGTCGTCGCCCGAACGCGCGGCGGTCACCGCCTGCCCGGCGAAGCGCGCCAGCGCCCAGGCCGCGCCACGGGTGTCGGCGATGCCGAGCCGCAGGGTCAGGCCGAGCCGCGCGCAATCGGCCTCCACCGCCGCCGCCAGCCTCTCCTCGCCGCCGAAGAGATGCGCGCAGCCGGTGATGTCGAGCACCAGCGCCTCGCCCCCTTCGGTCGCGACCCAGGGGCTGAAGCGGCCGGCCCAGCGGGCCAGCGCCGCCAGGAACGCCGCCTCGCGCAGAGGCTCGGCGGGGCGGGTCAGCAACTCCGGGCAGACGGCGCGGGCGTCACCCAGCGCCATGCCCCGGCTGAGCCCCGCCGCCTCGGCCACCGCGTTCAGGCTGGCCAGCGTCATGGCGTTGGCCACTTCCGCCGTCACCGCGAACGGCGCCTCGGCCAGCGGCGCATGGCCGCGCATCACCCGCTCGGCGGCGAGGCGGGGAAACCAGATCGACAGGATGCGGCGCTGTGGCATGTGCGGGCAAATGTTCACTATTTGTTCTTAACATAGCCGCCCTGCCGCCGGAGTCGAGTCACAGATCGACGCGCCAGGAGCCGCAGTCGTCAGGCCCCGGCAATTCTGTAACGGACGGGAGAATTCCCGAAAAACATGTCATCCGCCGCCGTATCCGCCGCCGTATCCACCGCCGTCTCCGCTGCGTCTTTCCCGGGCCTGCCCGCCGCTTTGGGCTTGCTTGCGCCGCCCGGTCTGATACCGCTTCTGCCCGTCGTCCTTCGCCGCCTGCCGCAGCCGTCGGCGGTGGAGCATCAAACAAACCGGACCCGGCATGCCCAAAACCCCTGAAGCCGTCATCTTCGATATCGGCAACGTGCTGATCAACTGGGATCCCCGGCTGCTCTACGACCAGCTTCTGCCGGATCGCGCCGCGCAGGACGCGCTTTTTGCCGCGGCCGGCCTCGATGCGATGAACGAGGCAATGGACCTCGGCGCCCCGTTCCGCGAGACCGTCTATGCAACCGCCGGGCGCAATCCGGAATACCGTGACCTGATCCGCGCCTGGCACGACCGCTGGATCGAAATGGCGCGTCCCGCCATCGCCGGTTCCTGGGCGCTTCTGCGGGCCTTGCGCGCGCGCGGCGTGCCGGTCTTCGCGTTGTCGAATTTCGGCAAGGAAAGCTTCGCGCTGGCCGAGACGCACTACCCCGAGCTCGCAGAATTCGATCGCCGCTTCCTTTCCGGCCATCTCGGCGTCATCAAGCCCGACCCGGCGATCTACCGGATCGTCGAGGAAGAAACCGGATTCCGCGGCCCGCAGCTTTTCTTCATCGACGACCGGGCGGACAACGTTGCGGCGGCCTGCGCCCGCGGCTGGCGGGGCCATCGTTTCACCGGCGCACCGGCGCTGGCGGAGGAAATCGCCGCTCTCGGGCTGCTGGGTGACGGGCAGGTCGGGACCGAAGCACTGTAGTGGCGATGCCGGTGCCGATGGCGAAAATTAGACGACCGCCGAAGCGGGGGTTACAAGCTTCGGCGGTCGTTTGACGAACTCGGCTTTGTGGCAGGATGACTTGGGTGGGTTCCTTAGAGTCGATCAAGCTTCGTTCGTTGTTGCCGCATTTACCGTCGATCAAGATTGCGGCGCAATTCGGTTCGAAACGTGGCAACACTTAGGTTTTTCAATTCGCGAAATCATGGACCAAAACGCAACGGCGTTCTCGATTCTCGGCATTGCAGAATCTCGCCCGGAACCGGGCAAATCTGCCGGTGCGCTGCCGTGAAAGACAACCGGCGGACCGCAGCCCGCCGGCGCCCGCACGTGCCGCCTGTTCCCACGATGGGCGGCGCGATATCGTCCCTCCGGTCCGCGACTGCCGCGATCGGCGCCACGCGATGAGCCTCAACGGGGCCCGGAGGGTGCACCGGGCGCTCCGCAGTCCTGTGTTGTGTCGTCGGTTGAATGGATCGGTTGGCTTGGGGGGGAACCGCTTGGCGGCCGACCGGCGGGCCGGTGTCGCGTCGCAGACCTTGGAGGGAAGCCGCCGGCTACGCGAAATGCGCGTCATCGCGCCATCCGTTTATTCCGGAACCACTCGTGCTTCAGCGATCCGGGTGGTGAATCGGGGGCAAAAAACCACACGCCCCGTCGGCACCACCCTTCACGCCGTACTGTTACGAGGCTTGAGTTGTCGCAGGCGTTCGCGACGGCGGTTTGACCGGAATGTGACATTTTTCGGCGCTATTGATCGGCATTTGTGGCAATCGGGACACAACGGGCCACTTGCGCGGACCGCCGCCGGAGGCTATAGCCGCCCCCGGCCGGGCGCTGCCCGGAAGAAGTCTCCGCAACCTTCTAAAAAACGGAACTGTCCATGACCCGAGCCTTTTTTTTCGGCGTTGCCGCGATGGCGGCGATTGTCGTCGCCTCCAACATCCTGGTGCAGTTCCTGTTCGGCAACTGGCTAACCTGGGGCGCCTTCACCTATCCCTTCGCCTTCCTCGTCACCGACCTGATGAACCGCCTGCACGGGCCGGAGCAGGCCCGGAAGGTCGTGCTCGCGGGTTTCGTCGTCGGCCTGCTCTCCTCTCTCGCGGGCACCCAGATCATGGGCGAATCCGGACCGCTGGTCACATGGCGCGTCGCGCTCGGCTCCGGCACCGCCTTCCTCGTCGCGCAGATGGTCGATGTCGGCGTCTTCGACCGGCTGCGGCAGGGAAGCTGGTGGCGCGCGCCGTTCGTCTCGTCGCTGGTCGGCTCGTCGCTCGACACCGCGCTCTTCTTCTCCATCGCGTTCTCCGCGTCACTCGCCTTCATCGAACCGGGCAACGACGTGAGCTGGGCCAACGAGGCGCTGCCGCTTCTGGGCAGCGGCCCCGTAGTGCCCCTCTGGGTGTCGCTCGGCGTCGCCGATTTCATGGTCAAGATGTCGCTGGCGCTGGTGGCGCTGGTGCCGTTCCGGCTGATCGTCGGGGCGCTGCGCCCGGCGGCTCCGTAACGCCGGCCGTCGGCCAAAGTTACAGTTCCTCGCCACCGGGCCCCGTGACGGTCACATCTCCGGCGTTCCAGGTGAAATAGTCTTGACGGTCTTCCGCGGCCTCCGCCCGGTGTGCCGCCGCCATGTCGGCCATGCTGTGGAACATGAAATCGTGACGCGGCATCGCCTCGGGCCGCATGGTGGCGCCGAATCCCTGCTTGTCGTGGCGCCGGTAGATCCAGCAGTTGGCCAGCCCGGCGCGATTGGCCGGGGCGTGGTCGTGAAACATGCTCTCGGCGGTGTGCAGGATGTCGCCCTTGCCGATCCCCAGTCGTGCAAGCTGATCCAGCATGTAGTCGAAATTGCGCGCCGAGGGTTTGTAGGAACCGACGTCCTCGGCCGTATAGACGGCGTCGAACTCCACGCCCAGCCTGCGGTTGCTGTGCGCGAAACTGGCGTTGTCGATATTCGACAGCACGACCAGCCGGTAATGCCGCTTGAGGTAACGCAGCGCCTCGACGCTGTCGTCAAACGCTGGCCAGTCTTGCACCGACCGGCCGTAGGCGACGCATTCTTCGTGCGAAACCGATATGCCCCATTCCTCGGCCAGCCGCTTGCAGACGACCGCCAGCACGTCGGAATACCGCTTCGCCGGCGTCTGTGCCTGCGTCGTCGATTCATGCCACGCATGGGCTTCGAGGATATCGTCGCGCGACAGCGGATTACGCAGCCTTTCCGTCAGGGGCTTCAGCCCGGCGATCATGCCGCTTTCCCAGTCAATGAGCGTGCCGTAGACGTCGAAGGTCAGGGCCTTGAAATCGGTCAGTTTCATGTTCGCTCTCCTCGCTGCCATGCGCAGCGGCAGCATTGCCGCGCCGGTGGTGCCGGTCGCAGTTCTTGTCCGCCGGTGCGGAGGCGTCAATCGAATTCGGGCCAGGTAGCGCGGGAGAACCCGGCGCGCCGGCGCGGTGCCAATGGCGCGCCGCAATGTTCGCTATCGCCGAATTTACTGGACATTTCCCGCGACTCTGGCACCATCGCCAGCAACCGAAACAAGCGAAAGGAGGTGGTCCAATGTCTCATGAGGTATTGGAGCAAGGTTCAGGTTCAGGCCGGGAGGCGAAGTTCTGAAGGGCAGTCCCTTCAGGCAAACGCTCGACAGCCAGGGGTGAGCCCCGACCGGACCACCCTCCATGCTCTCGACAAACCGGAAGGTCGCGGCGCTTGCCGCGGCCTTCTTTTGTTTTGGGTGGGACCGCGATCATGCGACTTGGCACAGCCGCCCCGAAAGGCCCGATACCGCCCCCAA
>JBHHXR010000165.1:0-8127 GCA_046757205.1 Paracoccaceae bacterium | reverse complement strand
CCTACATCAGCGCGACTGCGAGGCCAGCGGTTTTCAATGGGTGGAAGCCAACGCCGCCGAGGAATCGGTCTTTGCCTGGCTGCGCTTCGGCGAAGACGGCGCGGCCCCGGTGCTTGCCATCAGCAACTTCACCCCGGTCGAACGCCCCGGCTGGAGGGTCGGTGTTCCGGCCCCCGGCCACTGGGCCGAACGCCTCAATACCGACGCCGAAGCCTATGGCGGCGGCGGGCGAGGCAATCTTGGCGGCGTCCGGACCACCGGCGCCCCCGCCAACGGCCGTTCCGACAGCATCGAGATAACCCTGCCGCCGCTCACCACCGTGTTTTTCGAACACGCCGGCAACTGAGCGTCCAATGAAAGGCCCGCGCCCATGAGAAAGCAACCGCACAGGCTCGCGCAACAAACCATGGCCATCGTCCTGGCCGGCGGTCGTGGCAGTCGTCTGAAGGAACTGACCGACAAACGCGCCAAACCGGCAGTCTATTTCGGCGGCAAGAGCCGGATCATCGACTTCGCCCTTTCCAACGCACTCAATTCCGGCATCCGGCGCATGGGGGTGGCGACGCAATACAAGGCTCACAGCCTGATCCGCCACCTGCAGCGCGGCTGGAGCTTTTTCCGCGCCGAGCGCAACGAATCGCTGGATATCCTGCCCGCTTCGCAGCGCGTCGACGAGGACCGCTGGTACCGCGGCACGGCAGACGCCGTCACCCAGAATATCGACATCATCGAAAGCTATGCGCCCGACTACATGATCATCCTCGCCGGCGACCACATCTACAAACAGGACTACTCGGTGATGCTGGAGCATCATGTGAAGAGCGGTGCGGACGTCACCGTCGGCTGCATAGAGGTGCCGCGCGAAGATGCGACGGGCTTCGGCGTGATGGAGGTTGACGCGAACGACCGCATCATCGGTTTCGTCGAGAAACCCGCCAACCCGCCCGCCATGCCGGGCCATCCCGACCTCGCGCTCGCCAGCATGGGTATCTACGTTTTCGAAACCGGATTTCTCTGCGACCTGCTGGCGAAAGACGCCGAAGACGACAGTTCCAGTCACGATTTCGGCAAGGACATCATCCCCGGCATCGTCAGGAACGGTACCGCCATCGCCCACCCGTTCAGCCGTTCCTGCGTGCGCAGCGGGCTCGAGGCCGAACCCTACTGGCGCGACGTCGGCACCATAGACGCCTTCTGGCAGGCCAATATCGACCTCACCGATTTCACGCCGGAGCTTGATCTGTATCACGAGGACTGGCCGATCTGGACCTATGCGGAAATCACGCCGCCGGCCAAGTTCATCCATGACGAAAAAGACCGGCGCGGCATGGCCGTCAGCTCCATGGTTTCCGGCGGCTGCATCATATCGGGCTCCAAGCTCGATCGCTGCCTGCTCTTCACCGGCGTGCGCTGCCACTCCTATTCGGAGCTTTCCGGTGTCGTCGCCATGCCCTACGTCGAAATCGGCCGCATGGCGCGGCTTTCCAACGTCGTCATAGACCGCGGCGTTCATGTCCCGCCCGGTCTCGTCGTCGGAGAAGACCCGGAGGCCGACGCAAGGCGGTTCCGCCGCACCGGCGGCGGCGTCTGCCTGATAACCAAGCCCATGATCGAAGCACTGGACGGCTGAGGTGCGCGTACTCTTCGTCGCCTCCGAATGCGCGCCGTTCGTCAAGACCGGCGGTTTGGCCGACGTGGTCGGTGCGCTGCCGAGGGCGCTCGCGTCGCTTGGCGCGCAGGTTCGCGTCATGCTCCCCGCCTACCCGGCGCTGAAACCGCTGCTGGCCGGGGCCACCCCGGTCCTCGACCTCGGCCTCGTGCATGGCCGCAAGGCGCGCGTCCTCGCGGCACATGCCGAAGGGCTGGACCTGCTGCTGCTCGACGCGCCGCATCTGTTCAACCGCCCCGGCAACCCGTATCTCGGCCCTGACGGCCACGACTGGCCCGACAACCACCTGCGCTTCGGCGCGCTGTCGCTGGCCGCCGCCCGCGTCGCGCAGGGCGCGGTCGCCGGCTGGCCCCCCGATCTCGTCCACGCCCACGACTGGCAAGCCGGCCTCGTCGCGCCCTATCTGAAATTCTCCGGCCGGCCCGCCCCGCCGGCCATCCTGACCATCCACAACATCGCCTTTCAGGGCCTGTTTCCGAAGTCCGCCATCGAGGAACTCGCCCTGCCGCCCGGCGAATTCACCCGCGAAGGCTACGAATTCTGGGGCCAGGTCGGTTTTCTGAAGGCGGGTCTGGTGTGGTCCGACCGCATCACCACCGTCAGCCCGACCTACGCCCGCGAACTGATGACGCCTGAGTTCGGCATGGGACTGGAAGGCGTCCTCGCCGCCCGCCGGTCCGACCTCGCCGGTATCCTCAACGGCATCGACCTCGATACCTGGAACCCCGAAACCGACCCCGCCATCGCCGCCAATTACTCGGCTCGCGCACCGGCAAGAAAAGCCGCCAACAAGGCGGCGCTGGTTTCCCGCTTCGGCCTCGACTCCGACCCGCGCGCGCCGCTCTTCTGCGTCGTATCCCGCCTGACAGCGCAAAAGGGTCTCGACCTGCTGCTCGACGCCCTGCCGCGCCTTGCGGCGCGCGGCGCGCAACTCGTCGTGCTGGGCTCCGGCGACGCCGCGCTGGAAGCCGCATACCGCGCCGCCGCCAGGCAATACGCCGGAACGCTCGGCGTCATGATCGGCTACGACGAGCCGCTGTCGCATCTGATGCAGGCCGGCGCCGACGCCATCGTGGTGCCGTCGCGGTTCGAGCCCTGCGGCCTGACCCAGCTTTACGGCCTGCGCTACGGCACCATCCCGGTGGTCGCCCGCACCGGCGGACTGGCCGACACCGTGATCGACGCCGACCCCGCCGCGCTGGCCACCGGCTGCGCCACCGGGTTCCAGTTCTCCCCGGTCACCGCCCGGGCCCTCGGCGACGCCGTCGAGCGCGCCTGCGACGTCTACCGGCAACCCGCCGTGTGGCGCGCCATGATGCGCCGGGCGATGAAACACCCGGTCGGCTGGAACGCCTCCGCCGCCGCCTACATGTCGCTCTACCGCGACATGCTGGAAGCGCGAAGCCAGAGGCCCCGATGACCGCATTTCGGCTGACCGCCGGTTCTCCGGTCCGCCTCGGCGCGCATTTCGACGGCGACGGTACCAACTTCGCGGTGTTCTCGGAAAACGCCACGAAGCTGGAACTCTGCCTGTTTTCCGCTGACGGCACCCGCGAGACCGCCCGCATTGCCCTGCCGGAAAAAACCGGGCCGGTCTGGCACGGCTACGCCCCCGGCCTGCGCCCCGGCGCGCTCTACGGTTTCCGCGCCCACGGTGCCTACGCGCCCGGCCGGGGACACCGCTTCAACCCCAACAAGCTCTTGCTCGACCCCTATGCGAGGCAACTCTCCGGCGCGTGGCGACACGGCCCGGCCCTTCTGGGCTACGACCCGGCCAGCCCCGACGCCGACCTCTCCTTCAGCACCACCGACAGCGCCCCCCACGCAGCGAAATCCGTGGTCGGACATCCGGCCCCGCGGCCCTCGGACGACCGCCCGCACACGCCGTGGGAGGAGACGCTGATCTACGAGGCCCATCCCAAGGGCCTGACCATGCAGCACCCGGCCATCCCATCGGCCATTCGCGGCACATACGAGGCGCTGGCGTCGGACCCGATACTCGACCACCTGCACGGCCTCGGCGTCACCGCCATCGAGCTTCTGCCGGTCCACGCCTTCCTCGACGAGGCCTTCCTGCAAAACCTCGGGCTGACCAACTACTGGGGCTACAACACCATCGGTTTCTTCACGCCGGAGCCGCGCTATTTCGGCCCCGCCGGCCTGCAAGGCTTCCGCCACATGGTGCGCCGGTTCCACGCCGCCGGCATCGAGGTCATCCTCGACGTGGTCTACAACCACACCGCCGAGGGCGACCATCTCGGCCCGACGCTCAGCTTTCGCGGCCTCGACAACGCATCCTACTACCGCCTCGCGCCTGACGATCGGCGCCATTACGTCAACGACACCGGCTGCGGCAACACGCTGAACCTTTCCCACCCGTTCGTGCTGCGCATGGTGCTCGACAGCCTGCGCTTCTGGGCCGGCGAAATGGGGGTGGACGGCTTTCGCTTCGACCTCGCCACCACGCTGGCGCGCAGGGATCACGGTTTCGACCCGCAGGGCGGTTTTCTCGACGCGCTGCGCCAGGACCCGCTGCTCGCCTCCGTCAAGCAGATCGCCGAGCCGTGGGACGTCGGCCCCGGTGGCTATCGTCTCGGTGAATTCCCGCCGCCATTTGCCGAATGGAACGACAGCTTCCGCGACGCCGCCCGGAAATTCTGGCGCGGCGACGCCCACAGCGCCCGCGGCCTCGCCGCCCGCCTGCTCGGCTCGGCCGACCTGTTCGACCGCAACGGCCGCCGCGCCTGGTCCTCGGTGAACCTCATCACCGCCCATGACGGTTTCACCCTCAGCGATCTGACCAGCTACGCCCACACCCGCAACGAGGCCAACGGCGAGGCCAACCATGACGGCCATCGAGCCAATTTCAGCGACAATTGCGGCGCCGAGGGCCCGACCGGCGACCCCATCGTTCTCGCCCGCCGCGCCCGCCGCGCGCGCAATCTGCTGGCCACGCTGTTTCTCGCGCAGGGCACGCCGATGCTGCTGGCCGGCGACGAGACCGGCAATTCGCAGTCCGGCAACAACAACGCCTATTGCCAGGACAATCCCACCGGCTGGCTCGACCGGAAAAACCCCGACGACGCGCTGTGCGGCTTCGTGCGCCGGCTCAGCGCCTTCCGGCGCGCCCACCCGTCGCTGCGCCAGTCGCGCTTCCTGCACGGCTCGGCGGCGCCCGGTGACGGTCTGCCGGATGTCGAATGGCGCGCCCCCGCCGGCGGTCCGCCGGACTGGGACGACCCGGCGCTGGCCTGCCTTTGCCTGCTGGTCCGTCCCTGCGCCGAAACGCCGGACTACGAGCGGGGCGAAGACACCGTCTTCATGGTGCTGAACGGCGGCGATCGCGAAGCGGCGGTGACGCTTCCCGCGCTCCCCGGCAAGGGCGCTTGGCGCCGGGCGCTCGACACCGCCGCTGCCGACGGTTTTCCCGCTGCGGAAGCCGCCGGCCCGCAGCGCGTCGCGGCCCGGTCAGTCGCTGTTTTCACGCCCGTTACGGAATGAGAAGACCACTGAGACGGCGTCAGTGCGTCCAGGCGCCCCGCCTGTCATAGGCGAAATTGTCGCCGTAGCCGGTGCGCCGCAGGATGTGCCGGCGCGGCTTCGGCTCCTGCACCCGGTAGGGCAGCCCGTGCGCCTCGGCATACTCGACCGCCGCTTCCCTGCTGTCGAACCGCAGGCGCACCTGCGCGTTCATGTCGGACGAGCCGGTCCAGCCCATCAGCGGATCGACGGCCTTTCCGAGCTCCGGCTCGAACTCGAGTATCCAGCGTCTGGTATTGGCCTGCCCGGACTGCATGGGATTGCGGGCGGGCTGGTAGATCCTTGCGTGCATCGGCGGCGTCCTGACAAACGGATTGCGCCCGTTATCCCCGAACCGACCGCCCGTTGCAAGCGCGACACGGCGCCGCCGGCAAGCCGGCGCCGTCAGCCGGTTGCGTGGGTGCGAGGGGTGGGTGAGATGGTATGCAGCCGGCTGACGGCGGGCGGGCGCGAAAGCCCGACTTGGGTAAGGGCGATGGCCGGGGGACGGCGCAAGCGCTTTCTGCACTTTTAGGTAAATTGATTCTGGTTAACACACTCTTAACGGGATCGGCTGTCCGATCGCCGATTGCACCGGCCGCGCTCAGTCCTTAGGTTGACCGACCGGAGGCGCCATGAACACGGTAATGACAAATCCCCCCGCTGCCCGCCGCAAGCTCGAAGGCGGCCGCCGGCTGGTCATGCACACGGAGTTCGAGCCGGCCGGCGACCAGCCGACGGCCATCGCCGAGCTGGTGGAAGGCATCGAGGCGGGCGAGCAGAGCCAGGTGCTGCTCGGCGCCACCGGCACCGGCAAGACCTACACCATGGCGCGGGTGATCGAGGCGACCCAGAGGCCGGCCATCATCCTTGCCCCCAACAAGACGCTGGCAGCGCAATTATACGGCGAATTCAAGGGTTTCTTCCCGGAGAACGCGGTCGAGTACTTCGTCTCCTACTACGACTACTACCAGCCCGAGGCCTACGTGCCGCGCACCGACACCTACATCGAGAAAGAGAGCCAGATCAACGAACAGATCGACCGCATGCGCCATTCCGCCACGCGGGCGCTTCTGGAACGCGACGACGTCATCATCGTCGCCTCGGTGTCCTGCATTTACGGCATCGGCAGCGTCGAGACCTACGGCGCCATGACCCAGGACCTGATCGCCGGGCGCGACTACGACCAGCGCCGCATCATGGCCGACCTCGTCGCCCAGCAGTACCGGCGCAACGACGCTGCCTTCGCGCGCGGCTCGTTCCGGGTGCGTGGCGATTCGCTGGAGGTCTGGCCGGCGCATCTGGAGGATCGCGGCTGGCGCTTCAGCTTCTTCGGCGAAGAGCTTGAATCCATAGTGGAATTCGACACGCTGACTGGCGAAAAAACGGGCACGCTGGCGAGTGTCCGCATCTACGCCAACTCGCACTACGTGACCCCGCGCCCGACGCTGCAGCAGGCCATCAAGGGCATCAAGGCGGAGTTGGTCATCCGCCTCGACCAGCTGGTCAAGGAGGGCAAGCTGCTGGAAGCCCAGCGGCTGGAGCAGCGCACCAATTTCGATCTCGAAATGCTGGAGGCGACCGGGTCGTGCGCCGGCATCGAGAACTACTCGCGCTATCTGACCGGCCGCGCGCCGGGCGAGCCGCCGCCGACGCTCTTTGAATACGTCCCCGACAACGCCATCGTCTTCGCCGACGAAAGCCATGTGAGCGTGCCGCAGATCGGCGGCATGTACCGCGGCGACTACCGGCGCAAGTTCACCCTGGCCGAGCACGGTTTCCGCCTGCCGTCGTGCACCGACAACCGGCCCTTGAAGTTCGAGGAATGGGACGCCATGCGCCCGCAGTCGGTGTTCGTCTCCGCCACGCCCCAAAAGTGGGAGCTGGAGCAATCCGGCGGCGTCTTCGCCGAACAGGTGATCCGCCCCACCGGCCTGCTCGATCCGCCCATCGAGGTGCGCCCGGTCTCCATGCAGGTCGACGATCTGATGGACGAATGCCGCAAGGTCGCCGCCGCCGGCAACCGGGTGCTGGTCACCACGCTGACCAAGCGCATGGCCGAGGACCTGACCGAATACCTGCACGAACAGGGTTTGAAGGTGCGTTACATGCATTCCGACATCGACACCATCGAGCGCATCGAGATCCTGCGCGACCTGCGCCTCGGCGCCTTCGACATCCTGGTCGGCATCAACCTCTTGCGCGAGGGCCTCGACATCCCCGAATGTGCGCTGGTGGCGATCCTCGACGCCGACAAGGAGGGGTTCCTGCGCTCCGAGACCTCGCTGGTGCAGACGGTGGGCCGCGCCGCGCGCAACGCCGACGGCCGCGTCATCATGTACGCCGACCGCATCACCGGCTCGATGGAACGTGCGCTGGCCGAGACCAACCGGCGGCGCGACAAACAGCAGGCCCATAACGAGGCCCACGGCATCACGCCGGAGACCATCCGCAAGAACGTCGCCGACATCATGGAGGGTTTTTCCAAACGCGACACCGACGAGGCCCGCGTTACCGCCAAGATCGACAAACCGCTGATCGGCGCCAACTTGCAGGCGCATCTGGCGGGGCTGCGCAAGGACATGCTGAAAGCCGCCGAGAACCTGGAATTCGAAGAAGCCGCCCGCCTGCGCGACGAGATCAAGCGGCTGGAGGCGGTGGAACTGGCGGTCGCCGACGACCCGCTGGCGCGGCAGTCGGCGGTGGAAGAAGCGGTGGCGGAGGCGGTGAAGCGGAAGGGGCGGTCGAAGGCGGGGAGAGGTGGGACGCGGGCTTGGCGGGGGAAAAGCAATTAGGTTGAGCAATCTTGGCCTTCAGTCCTCCGAATCAATCCGGCTACCGTGGACAATGGTGCCCTACTCTCTGCCGCGCTCGGTGTTCGCCGGCGTCCTCGATCTCAGCAACTGTCTGTGCGATCCGTCGGTTAAAATAGCGCTTTT
>JBHHXR010000164.1:0-8163 GCA_046757205.1 Paracoccaceae bacterium | reverse complement strand
GCCTGTGGCGATTTGTTGAACCGGATTGCGGGCCACACGAAAAAAAAACCGCTAAAGAGGTCGCGGCCCGGAAAGCCCCGATCGACGCCTGTTCGGGGCTTTGTTGCTAGGGAGGGCCGGAATTTCCGGAAACGACATGGAAAAGAACTGGAAAACACGCACCAAACTTGTGCACGAGGGCGTGCGCCGTTCGCAATACGGTGAAACCTCCGAGGCCATTTTCCTGACCCAGAGTTTCGTCTATCCCGATGCCGAGACGGCCGAGGCGCGTTTCATCGGCAGCGACGACGACGACGGCTTCATCTACGCCCGTTACGGCAACCCGACGGTGCGCATGTTCGAGGAGCGCATGGCGGCGCTGGAAGGGGCGGAGGATGCATTCGCGACGGCGTCGGGAATGGCGGCGGTCAGCGGCGCGCTGTTCTGCCAACTCAGGACGGGCGATCACATCGTATCCTCGCGCGCGCTCTTCGGCTCCTGCCTCTACATCACGGAAAACCTGCTGCCGCGCTTCGGCGTCGAGGTGACATTCGTCGACGGCACGGATCTTGCGCAGTGGCGCGAAGCGGTCCGCCCCGGAACCAGGCTGGTGTTCTTCGAGACGATTTCAAACCCGACGCTGGAAGTGATCGACATTCGCGCGGTGGCGGAAATCGCCCATGCGAAGGGCGCGCGGGTGGTGGTGGACAACGTCTTCGCCACGCCGGTTTTCCAGCGGTCGTTCGAGCTGGGCGCCGATGTGCTGATCTACTCCGCGACCAAGCATATCGATGGCCAGGGGCGGTGCCTGGGCGGCATCGTGCTCGGTTCCAGGGCGTTCATCCGCGATGAACTGGAGGGTTATCTGAAACATACCGGCGGCGCGCTCAGCCCGTTCAACGCGTGGATCATGCTCAAGGGGATGGAGACGCTGGACCTGCGATGCCGGGCGCAGGCGGAAACCGCCGCCTTCCTGACGGAAAAACTGTCCGGGCACCCGGCGCTGGAAAACCTCATCTATCCGGGCCGCGCGGATCATCCCCAGGCGGCCGTCGCCGCATCGCAGATGGAAACCGGCGGTACCGTTCTGGCGCTCGAAATCAGGGGCGGGCAGGCGGCGGCGTTCCGGTTCCTGAACGCGCTCGGCATCGTGCTCATCTCCAACAACCTGGGTGATTCGAAAAGTCTCGTGACCCATCCCACAACCACGACTCACCAGCGTCTGAGCGAGGAAAAACGCCGGGAATTGGGCATCACCAAAGGTCTCGTTCGGCTGTCCGTCGGGCTGGAGGACCGCTATGATCTGCTGGCGGACCTGACGCAAGCTCTTGAGAAATCACAGGTTTGATACAACCTTTAGGAGAATTTTAAACTTTTTGTTCCCCCAAAAGAGGTTTCGCGATATAGTCTTGTCACGCCATAGTGATACTGTTTGATATTCCAATCCAAACTAACCGGTCTGGCGTAGCGAAAACGATAACTATGTGCGGAATGACTGCGCCAACCGACGAGGAGACCGTGTGATGAACATTCTGGACCCGAAGCTGAAGGCGGAAAAAGACCTGTATCTGGCGCCGACCCGACCTTCGCGGGCCGAGGCCGAGGATGCCGTCCGCACGCTCCTGCGCTGGGCCGGCGACAACCCCGATCGCGAGGGCCTGCTGGACACGCCGGGCCGCGTCACGCGCGCCTATCAGCAATGGTTCCGCGGCTATGACGAAGATCCCGAAGCGATGCTTCAGCGCACGTTCGAAGAGGTCGAAGGCTACGACGAGATGGTCGTGCTGCGCGACATCCGCTACGAGAGCTATTGCGAGCACCACCTCGCTCCGATCATCGGCAAGGCGCATGTCGGCTATATCCCGACCGACCGGGTGGTGGGCATTTCCAAACTGGCCCGCGTCGTCGACGCGTTTTCCAAGCGGCTGCAGGTGCAGGAGAAGATGAATGCGCAGATCGCCCAGACATTGATGCGCGTCCTGAATCCGCAGGGCGTCGCCGTGGTGCTGGAAGGCGAGCATCACTGCATGTCGACGCGCGGCGTTCACAAGCCGGGTGTGTCGATGGTCACGTCGACCATGCTCGGCGCCTTCCGGTCCGACCGGTCGACCCGGAAAGAGTTTCTCGACATCATCGGCAACCCCGTCAATCGAGCTGGCTGACCATTCCCCCCGACCCGCCAGCATGACCCGGCAGGCACTCGCCTGCCGGGTTTTTTCCTGCGCGCAAGGCGCCCCGAGGACGCTTGACACGGCCCGCCGCACCGGCCAACGCTGCGCCCCATGTTCGACTTTCGGCCCGTCGGTTATTTGACCGGTATCCTGGTGTCCATTCTCGGGGCATCGATGATATTGCCGCTGGCAACCGATTTCCTGAACGGCGACCGGAACTGGAACGCCTTTGCCGCGGCTGCCGTCATTTCGCTGGTCTGCGGCGGCGCCTTGATGCTTTCCTGCGCCAATTCGCTGAAACGCGGTCTGAACATCCAGCAGACATTTCTTCTGACCACCGGAGTGTGGCTTGTGCTTCCCCTGTTCGGAGCCGTGCCGTTCGTGCTGGGCGCGCCGCATGTCGGTGTCACCGATGCGGTATTCGAGGCGATGTCGGGCATGACGACCACCGGCTCGACGGTGTTTTCCGGGCTCGACGACTTGCCGATGGGGGTCAATCTGTGGCGTGGCCTGCTGCAGTGGTTCGGCGGTATCGGGATCATTGTTGTCGCGATGGCCTTTCTGCCGACGCTGAAGGTCGGCGGCATGCAACTGTTCCGCTCGGAGGCCTTCGACACTTTTGGCAAGATTCTGCCGCGCGCGGCCGAAATCGCGGCGTCGATCTCGGTCATCTACGTAGCCATCACCGTGGCCTGCTTCATCGGCTACAGTTGGGCGGGCATGGACCGCTTCGATGCCATCGTGCACTCTCTGACCACGGTTTCAACCGGCGGATTTTCCTCCAGAGACGCGTCGCTTGGCCACTATTCGGGCTCGGCTGAATATGTCGCGTCGCTGTTCATGGTGCTGGCCAGCTTGCCGTTCGTGCGCTACGTGCAACTGATCGGCGGCTCGGCGAAACCGATGTTCCGCGATGTCCAGGCGCGCGGGTACCTGGCCTTCATCGCCACGGTGACCCTGATACTGATCGTCTGGATCTGGTTCCACGAGATGCGTGAACTGCATCACGGCATTCGCGAAGCGCTGTTCAACGCCATTTCGATCATCAGCGGCACCGGCTATTCCAGCGTCGACTATCAGACCTGGGGAACCCTGCCGACCGTGCTGTTTTTCCTGATCGGCCTTGTCGGCGGCTGTGCCGGATCGACGAGCTGTTCCATCAAAGTGTTCCGTTTCCAACTTCTTTTTGCCTCAATCGGCAGTCAGATAAGGCGCATCCACAGTCCCCACGGCGTGTTCACCCCGAAATACGGAGGCCACCCGGTTGGCGAGGATGTGATCAGTTCCGTCATGGCGTTTCTCGTCATGTTCATGCTGAGCCTCGCGGTGATATCGATCCTTCTGGGGATGTTGGGGCTGGACCTGATTACGTCGGTTTCCGGCGCGGCGACCGCGCTGGCGAATGTCGGCCCGGGTCTGGGACCGGTGATCGGACCGTCGGGCAATTTTGCCTCGCTGCCGGCCTCGGCGAAGTGGATACTGAGTTTCGCCATGCTGGCCGGAAGGCTGGAACTGGTGTCGGTGTATGTGTTGTTTACCGTTGCATTCTGGCGGCGGTGAGTGTGATTAACGAGTACTGCCGTGTGGGGCGGTGGGATAGAGTGAGTAGTAACGATGACTCAGGCGAAAAGGCCTCTGGGCGCGCAGATCGCCCACGCCCTGAAAGAGCGGGGCGTTGACACCGTTTTCGGGGTCCCCGGTGTTCACAACATCGAACTGTATCGCGGCCTCGAGGAGGCGGGTATCCGCCATGTGCTGGCGCGGCACGAACAGGGCGCCGGTTTCATGGCCGACGGCTACGCCCGCGCGTCCGGCAGGCCGGGCGTGGCGTTCACCATTACCGGCCCCGGCCTGTGCAACATCATGACGCCGATGGGCCAGGCCTATTCCGATTCCGTCCCGATGCTGGTTATTTCCTCGTGCCTGGGCCGCCAGCGCCCGGGCCGCCAGCTTGGGCGCCTGCACGAGATGCGCGACCAGGAAAGCGCCGCCGAGGCGGTCTGTGCCTGGAGCCGTACGGCGACCGACCCGGCCGGAACCTACCAGCTGCTCGACAAGGCGTTCAACGAGTTCGGCAGCCAGCGCGGCCGCCCCGTGCACATCCAGATCCCGGTCGAGGTTCTTTCCCGCAAGACCGACCCGGCGCCGGCCTACCGTTGCCGCAGGCACCGCCTGGTGCCCGATCCCGATCAGATCGAGGAAGTCGCGAAGCTGATGCAGGCGGCGGTCCGGCCCATGCTGATTCTCGGCGGCGGCGCGCGCCGCGCCAAGTCGGAAGCCAGGGCGCTGGTGGCGGTCTCGGGCTGCGCCGTGTTTCCTACCTGCGCCGGCCGCGGCATCGTGCCGGAGACCCATCCGCTCAGCTTCGGCGCCAACCTGGCGCAACCCGACAGCGTCCGCTACATCGCCCAGGCCGATCTGGTGATTGCCGTCGGCACCGAGTTGGGCGAGACCGACCTGTGGCGCAGCAAACTCGGCCATGTCTGCCCGCTGGTGCGGGTCGATATCGACCAGAATACGCTCGCCGACAGCGTCGACGCCGATATCCAGGTGCTTTCCGACGCCAAGGCGTTTCTCGGTGCCCTGGTGAAGCAGGCGCAGCGGCGCCGTTCGGTCAGCGACTGGAACGTGGCCGATATCGCACGCGCCGTGGCGAATTTCCAGGCGGCGACCGATGCCGACCGGCCGGGCATCGTGCAGGTCGCGGCCGCCATGCGCGCGGCGCTGCCGAAGGATACCACGATCTATTCCGACATGACCCAGTTCGCCTATGCCGCCAGCGAAACCTACGAGATGGAGGAGCCCGGCCGGTGGCACCATCCGTCCGGGTTCGGCACGCTCGGCTACGCGCTGCCGGCGGCGATCGGCGGCAAGCTTGCGCTCGGCCGCAGGCCGGTGGTCTGCATCGCGGGCGACTACGGTTTCCAGTTCACGCTGCCCGAACTGGCGGTAGCCGTGGAGAAACGGCTGAGCTTGCCCGTTGTCCTGTGGGACAATGACGGTCTGAAAGAGATCGAGGGTGCGATGATCGACAGCCAGATCGAGCCGAGCGCGGTCCGCGTTTCGAACCCTGATTTTCTCAGGTTGGCGGAGGCCTTCGGCGCGAAGTCCTGCTGCCCGGGCAACCTGCGCGAGTTTCAAAGCGAGCTGCGCGCCGCTCTTGCGGAAAAACGCCCGACCGTCATCCGGGCGACGCCGGCGCTCTCGAACCGGAGCTGACGCGCCGGCAAGCGCAATTGACCCTGCTGGTACGGCCCCTTACAGAGTGCGGAACGATTGAACCCGCCCGGACCGCTTCATGCCAGCCAACCAAGACGCCGCCCAGCCGCGCAGCTTCCAGGAAATCATCCTCCGGTTACAGGCCTACTGGGCCGACAGAGGCTGTGTCGTCCTGCAACCCTACGACATGGAAGTGGGCGCGGGGACGTTTCATCCGGCCACCACCCTGCGCTCGCTGGGCCCGAAATCGTGGGCGGCCGCCTATGTGCAGCCGTCGCGCCGGCCCGCCGACGGGCGCTACGGCGAGAACCCCAACCGGCTGCAGCACTATTACCAGTTCCAGGTGATCATCAAACCGTCGCCGCCGGACTTGCAGGACCTCTATCTCGGCTCGCTCGCTGCCATCGGCATCGACATGGACCTGCACGACATCCGCTTCGTCGAGGACGACTGGGAGAGCCCGACGCTGGGCGCCTGGGGCCTCGGCTGGGAGGTCTGGTGCGACGGCATGGAGGTCAGCCAGTTCACCTATTTCCAGCAGGTCGGCGGGTATGACTGCCGCCCGGTCTCGGGCGAGCTGACCTACGGGCTGGAACGTCTGGCGATGTATGTGCTCGGCATAGATCACGTGATGGACATGCCGTTCAACGACCCCGGGGCGCCGATCCATCTCACCTACGGTGACGTGTTCCGGCAGACCGAGGAACAGTACTCGCGGTGGAATTTCGACGCCGCCGACACCGACATGCTGCTTCGCCATTTCGAGGACGCCGAGGCGGAATGCGCGCGCATTCTGGAGGCGCCGCGCACCGATCCGAAGACCGGCCGCGATATCATCATGGTGCATCCGGCCTACGACCAGTGCGTCAAGGCCTCGCACCTGTTCAATCTGCTCGATGCGCGCGGTGTCATTTCGGTGACCGAAAGGCAGGCCTATATCGGCCGGGTACGGGCGCTGGCGAAACGCTGCGCCGATGCCTTCGTCGAGGACGGAGCGGGGCAGGCGGCGTGAACGGCGAATTGCTGATCGGCGGGTTTCTGGTCTTCACCGCGGTGTTTGCGGCGGCGCTGGTCTGCTGTCGCTCCTGCGCCTGGTACCGCACCGTCGAGGACCTGCCCTTCATCGCCGTGAAGGGCGTGTCGCTGCCGGTGCGCGCCTATCGCGGTATCGACGCCGACGGCTGGCCGCTGAAACTGCGCGGCTGCTTCGGGATCGACCCGGACAAGTTGCCGGACACCCCCGCGGCCGGGGCCACGCCCGTGGTCGCGCCGGGCTGGTTCGACTGTTTCGACGCGAGGAAGATCGAGACCGGCCTCAAATCCGGCAATGCCCGCGCCGTCCTGGCCGCCAGGGACGATCCCGAGGGGTTCGACCGCTACCCGGCGATCTACCCCGGTAGCCGCGCCTTCATGTGGCGGCAACTCAACGAAAAATATGTGAATTAGCCATGCCCGACCTGTTGCTCGAACTGTTCTCCGAGGAAATCCCCGCGCGCATGCAGGCGCGCGCGGCGGACGACCTGAAAAGGCTGATGACCGACGGCATGGTCGAGGCCGGGCTGGCCTATGGTGCCGCCGCCGCATTCGTGACGCCGCGCCGCCTGTGCCTCAGCGTCACCGGCCTGCCGAAGCAAACGCCGCCCTTGCGGGAGGAACGCAAGGGGCCGCGCGTGGACGCTCCGGAAAAGGCGGTGGAGGGGTTTCTGCGATCCACCGGGCTGACGGAGGACCAGCTTGAAGCCCGCGACGACAGGAAGGGCAAGGTCTGGTTTGCGGTGATCGAGAAACCCGGCCGCCCGGCCGCCGACGTGGTGGCCGAGATTGCCGGCGATGTCATTCGCCGGTTCCCGTGGCCGAAATCCATGCGCTGGGGTGCCGGTAACCTGCGGTGGGTGCGGCCGCTGCACTCGATCCTCGCGATCCTGCATGACGAAGGCGGCGCGGAAGTCGTGCCCGTCGAGGCCGACGGCATCAGGGCCGGCGACGGCACGAGCGGCCATCGCTTCATGGCGCCCGGCCGCTTTTCGGCCGGATCGTTCGAGGATTACGCGGCGAAACTGCGCACTGCCTTCGTGATGCTCGACCCCGTGGAGCGGGCCGAGCACATCTGGTCGGAGGCCACCAATCTGGCCTTCGCGCAGGGCTTCGAGGTGGTCGAGGATAGCGGGCTTCTGGCCGAGGTCGCCGGGATGGTCGAATGGCCGGTGGTACGGATGGGGGCCATCGGCGCGGAGTTTCTCGACCTGCCGCCCGAGGTGCTGCAAACCTCGATGAAGGAGCACCAGAAGTTCTTTTCGGCAAAAAACCCCAGGACCGGGCGGATCGAAAAATTCATCACCGTCGCCAACCGCGAGACCGCCGACAACGGCGCCACCATCCTCGCCGGCAACGCCCGCGTCCTGTCGGCGCGGCTGGCGAATGCGAATTTCTTCTGGGATAACGATTTGCGCACGCCGCTGGACGAGATGGCGGCGAAGCTGGCGCATGTGACCTTCCACAACAAGCTGGGCACGCAGGCGGACCGCATCGAGCGGATCGCCGCGCTGGCCCGCGAGATCGCGCCGCTGGTGGGCGCGGACGCCGGTCTGGCGGAACGGGCCGCCCGTATCGCCAAGGCCGATCTGGCCTCGGAAATGGTCTACGAATTCCCCGAGTTGCAGGGCGTGATGGGCCGCTATTACGCGCAGGCCGCCGGGCTGCCGCAGGAGGTGGCCAACGCCTGCCAGCAGCACTACTCGCCGCTCGGCCCGTCGGACGATGTGCCGCGCGAGCCGGTCTCGGTGGCGGTGGCGCT
>JBHHXR010000163.1:0-8170 GCA_046757205.1 Paracoccaceae bacterium | reverse complement strand
CAACCTCATCCAGCGTGAAAATGTCCGAGGTCACGAAGGCGGCCATGCTGGTCTGGCACCACTGGTCGAAATAGGGCCGCGTCAGGTAATCCACCGGGTCGATCCGCTCGCGGACATGGCGCCACCAGTCGATGGTCCATTCCGGGCTGGCGCAGGTCCGCGCTATCGCCCACATGCGGCCCTCCCAGGGATAATGGAACGGCTCTTCCGGTTCCGACACTTTTACCGCGCCAAATCCCTGCTTGCCGCCGAGATCGTGGATGCCGTCCATCACGCCGGTCCGCCCGGCGGCACGGCAAGATCACGATCGGTGCCGATCATCGAATTTCGCGTGACCAGCGCGGCGAGTTGCCGGTCGCTGAAATGTTCGGTGCCGGCGGGGCGCTGCGGGACGACGAGATAGCGCAACTCGGCGGTGCTGTCCCAGACATTCACGGCGACATCCGGCGCGAGGCTGACACCGAATTCCTTCAGTACCGCTCTCGGCTCTCGCACCGCGCGCGAGCGGTAGGCGGCAGACTTGTGCCACGAGGGCGACATGCCGAGGATCGAGAACGGGTAGCAGGAGCACAGCGTGCAGACCACGAGGTTGTGGGCCGTCGCGGTGTTCTCGACGGCCTTGAGGTGGCCGGTGGCGTCGCCCTCGAAGCCGAATTCCCGGATCGCTTCGGTGCCGTCGGCCAGCAGCCGTTCCCGGAAAGCCGGGTCGGTCCACGAGCGCGCGACGACCTGCGCGCCGCGCTTCGGGCCGATCTCGTCGGAATAGGCCTCGACCCAGGCATCCAGCGTTTCCGCCGCGACGAGGCCGCGCTCGATGACCAGGCTTTCCAGCGCCTTGACGCGCAGCGCCGGGTCGGACGGCAGGGCGGTATGCAGGTGGCGGTGGACTTCCGCGGCGGCATCGGAATCGAAGGTCGGCATGGGGTTTCCCGCGAGTGGTTCGCGCGGCAGTGTGCCGGGGTGGCGGCGGCAAGGCAAGACCGCGGCGTTGCGCCGCGCCCGCAACCGTGCGACCGTTCCGCCGTGGTACCGGAGGTGAACGGGTGTTTTGTGGTCGAAGATCGGGGGCGTGGTTAGCCTTTCTGCTGCCGTTGCTTGCGCTGCTGGGGTGCGGCGAGAGCCTGCAGCTCGGCCAGCCGCCGAACGTCTATCGCGACGCCGGTTCCTACCCGGCGGACGATGTGCCGCCGTCCGCTCGGACGGCGGCGCCGACGATATTCTACGTCACCGACCGGGCGCCGGTGCGCACGCCGTCCGGCACCGTGGGGTACGGCGCCGGGCGGTCGTCCTCGATGGCGTTCGGCACCGCGAAGGTAGCGTTCGGCAGCGGCACCAGCTGGGAAGAGCTGGTGCGGGCGAGCGTGCAGGAGACGGCGGCGCCGGGGCTCGGTTTGCGGGTCGGAGCGTTGGAGGAGATCGTGCGGTTTCCGTCCACGCCGCTGCCGTTCACGGCGAAGAACGGCAAGGTCTATGTCCTTGCGGAGGCGCGGCGCGAGTATCAGGCCAGGACGCGGGCGTTCCAGCGCCGGATCGCGCAGGAAATCAACCGTACGGGACGGCGCGAGGTTGTGGTCTTGGTGCACGGGTTCAACACCAGTTTCACCGATTCCGCAGCCGCGCCGGCGCTGATCTGGCATTTCTCGGGCCGCGTCGGGGTGCCGGTGCTGTACGCGTGGCCGGCGGGCAACAGCGGGTTGTTCGGCTATTTCAAGGACCGCGAGTCGGGCGAGTTCTCGGTTTTTCACCTGAAGGAATTCCTGCGCATTCTGGCGGCCATCCCGGAAGTGGAGAAGATCCACCTGATCGCGCACAGCCGCGGGACCGACGTGGCAAGCACCGCGCTGCGCGAAATGATGATCGCCGAACGGGCGGCTGGGCGCAGCCCGCGCCGGACGCTGAAGGTGGCCAACTTGATCCTGGCCGCGCCCGACCTCGATTTCGGGATCGCCCGGCAGCGGCTGATCGCCGAGCAGTTCGCCGTCGCCTTCGGGCAGATCACCGTCTACCTCAACCCCGGCGACAACGCGCTGGGGCTGGCGCAGGCGCTGCTGACCGGGGTGCGCTTCGGGCGTATCACCTACGACGACCTCGGTGAAAACGAGAAGGAGATTTTCCGCCGCATCAGGAACGTCAATTTCGTCAACGTGGAAGACGCCACGCGGTCCGCCGGGCATTCGTATTTCCGCAAGAACCCCGACGTGTTGTCGGATATCGTGCTGACCATCCGCACCGGGGCGCGGCCGGGAACGCCGGAGCGGCCGCTGGAGAACGTCGAGGGAAATTTCTGGATCATGCGAAAGGGCTACCCGTTCGCGCCGCCGGAGCAGACGGCGGCACGCTCCGATGACAATTGACGCCGGGCGGCAATTCGCTCCACTTGCGGGGCCAGTGAGAACCGGAGGGCGCACTTGCGGTCATTTCCTCTTGCCACACCCGGCCTGAAGGTCGGCCTTCTGGGCGGGTCTTTCGATCCGCCGCATGCCGGGCACGTGCATATCAGCCGCTGGGCCATGCGGCGCTTCGGGCTGGACCGGGTGTGGTGGCTGGTCAGCCCGGGAAACCCCTTGAAGGCGGACGGACCGGCGCCGCTGGAACGGCGGATGGCGGCGTGCCGGGCGCTGGTGCGCCACCCGCGCATTCTGGTCACCGATATCGAGGCGCGGATGGGTACGCGCTACACCGCCCAGACGCTGGCCGGTCTGTTCGGGCGTTATCCCGGCGTGCGCTTCGTGTGGCTGATGGGGGCGGACAACCTCGGCCAGTTTCACCGCTGGGAAAACTGGCAGTGGATCATGGAAAACGTGCCGATCGGGGTGATGGCGCGGCACGGCCAGCAGGTCAGCGCCGGGCTGTCGCCGGCGGCGGCGCGTTACCGGCGGTTCAGGCTCGACGCGCGGCGCGCGCGCCGGCTGCCCTTTGCCAGGCCTCCCGCCTGGTGCCTGTTGACCGGGCGAATGGTCGATCAGTCGTCGAGCGCGATCAGGGCGCTGGGGCACTGGGACCGGTGAGCGGCGGCGTGCGTGTTCTGGTCGACGCCGACGCCTGCCCGGTGAAGGACGAGATCTACAAGGTGGCGTTCCGGCACCGGGCGCAGGTCACGCTGGTGGCCAACGGCGGGTTGCGGGTGCCGGATACGCCGCTGGTGCAGATGGTGGTGGTGGGTGACGCCTTCGATGCCGCCGACGACTGGATCGCGGAACACGCGGACGCCGCGTCGGTGGTGGTGACGGCGGATATCCTGCTGGCGGACCGCTGCATCAAGGCGGGCGCCGCGGTGCTCGGGCCCAACGGCCGCCCGTTCACCGCCAACTCCATCGGCGCGGCGGTGGCGACGCGGGCGATCATGGCGGATCTGCGGGCGGGCGGCGATGCCCTCGGGGGACCTGACCCGTTCGGCAAACGCGACCGGTCGCGCTTTCTTTCGGCTCTGGACGAAGCGCTGGTCCGCCTGAAGAGAAAGCACAACTGAGCGCAAGGCGTGAAGTGCAAGGCGGGCACAGTCCGCAACTCGCGGCAATCCGGCATCTTGCCCGGGTGGGCGCGCATACGCATACTCCGCGGAAAAAAAGGAGCAGACGGCCGATGGCGGATCGCCATGCGTCCAGCGCAGTGACACGCCGCGTTGCGGTTGCCGGTCTTCTGGCCGCGCTGCCGGGCGCCTCGCTGGCCGCCTCGCCGCTGGCCATGCCGCCGCCGCGCCGGCGGCCGCACGTATTCGAAGTGCCGGAACCGCCAGTGCCGGGGTCGCTGGCCGACGTTGTTTCGAAAAACGACGTGGACGGACACACCGGCGCGGTTCTGGTGGATTTTTCCAGCGGCGGGACCGTGGAGGCCTTTCAGCCCGACCTGAAGCTGCCGCCGGCCTCGACGGCCAAGGCGCTGACCACGCTCTATGCTCTGGAAACGCTGGGCGCCGATTTCCGGTTCCGGACCCGCGTGGTGATTACCGGACCCGTCACCCACGGGCGGGTACAGGGCGACCTCTATCTGGTGGGCGGCGGCGACCCGCACCTCGACACCGACCATCTGGCCGAAATGGTCGATCAACTTGTGGCGCGCGGCATTTTCGGCGTCAGCGGCAGTTTCTTCGTCTGTTCCAATGCTCTTCCGTTGCAGAGGCGGATCGACCCCGCACAGCCGGAATACGTTGGATACAACCCCTCGGTTTCCGGGCTGAACCTGAACTTCAACCGGGTGTTTTTCGAGTGGGAGAGGAAAAAGGATGGCTACCGCACGGTGCTTGAGGCGCGGTCGCGGCACCACCGGCCGGCGGTGAAGGGTGTCGAATTGACCCTGGCGGACCGGGCGAGCCCGGTCTTTGCCTATCGTTCCGTCGAAGGTCATGACGCGTGGAGCGTGGCGCGGGGAATGCTGGGCCGGAAGGGCGGGCGCTGGCTGCCGGTGCGCGAGCCGGGCGATTACGTGGGTGAGGTGTTCCGCACGCTGGCAGCAGCCCGCAACGTACGGTTGCCCGCGCACCGCGCAGCAACCGTGGTTCCAAGGGGCGAGACGGCGGCGGAATACACCAGCATCGAATTGTCACGCGTACTCAAGAGCATGCTCCATTTCTCCACCAACATGACGGCCGAGGCGGTCGGCATGGCTTCGAGCGCGGCGCGCGGCGCGAGCTTCGACACGCTCGCCGGTTCGGCGGCGGCAATGTCCGATTGGGCGGCGGCGAACACTCCATTGTCGGAAGCGCAACTTGTCGATCATTCCGGGCTCAGCGACCGTTCGCGGATCGCGCCGCAGGACATGGTGGGAGCGTTGCGCTCGCCGCGCGGGGCCGACACGCTGCGCGAACTCGCCAAGAGCTATGCGGTGCCCGCTTCGAGGGGAAGATCGGGATCAGGTGGGGCGATACGCGTGCACGCGAAGTCCGGAACGCTGAATTTCACGCGCTGCCTGACCGGTATCATCGAGAACGGGGCCGGCCGCGTCTTCGGCTTTGCCGTCTTCACCTGCAACTTTCAGGACCGGGAGCGCTATGCCGGGCTGGAGCGCCCGCCCGGCTCCCGCCGCTGGCGCAACCGGGCGCAAAGGCAGGAGCGGGCGCTGTTGCGCCGCTGGGCCGGTATCGCGGCGGGCTAGACCGGGATGCCCAAAGACGGAATCACCTTCATGAAAGGGGTCGCGTCGACCACAGGGCGGCGCCTGACTGGGCGGGCGCGAATGCGCCCGGCCCGGTGGGCAGGCAGGCGCAGCCCGGGCCGCGGGGCGTCCCGGGCGGGATAACCGGACATGTTTCCACGTAAACGCATCATGCTCTGAGCGCCCGATCGCGGCGGCGGACGTGGATTCACAGGCACCTGAGACGCCGCAGCGGCGGGGCTATTCCTCCAGGCTCAGCGCCACGAACCGCGGCTGGCCATCGCGGCGGACCAGCAGCAGGATCGACTTGCGGCCGGCTTCGCGAGCCACCTTGATACGCTTTTCGACCTCCGCCGGCGTCCTGACGCTGCTCTGCGCAACCTCGGTAATGACATCGCCGGGCCGCATGCCCTTTTCGTGAGCCGCGGTTTCCTGGCCCACATCGAGAACAAGAACACCTTCCAGGTTCGGTTCCACGGAAAACCGGCTGCGGGTCTCCTCTGTCAGCGCCCCCAGCGTCATTCCGAGAACCGTTCGCTGCGGCGGCGGCGCGGACTTGCCCCGGTCGGTTGCGTTCAGCACGACTTCGGCCTCTTCCAGCCGGCCAAGCGTCACCTTCAGGGTCTTGGTCTTGCCCTCGCGGAAGACCACAACCCGCACAGTGGCGCCAACATCGGAATCGCCGACAATTCGCACCAACTCGGCGCTGCTCGCCACGTCCTGCCCGTCGAAGGACAGGATCACGTCGCCGGCCTTGATGCCGCCCTCGGCGGCCGGGCCGTCGGGCACATCGGTGACAAGCGCGCCGCTTGGCTTGTCCAGACCCAGCGCCTCGGCCACGTCGGGCGTGACGTTCTGAATCCGCACGCCCAGCCAGCCGCGGCGGGTCTCGCCGAAATCGCGCAATTGCTCGACCACGCTGGCGACCACGTTCGAGGCCATGGAAAAGCCGATACCGATCGAGCCGCCATTGGGCGACAGGATGGCGGTGTTGACGCCGATCACCTCGCCGGCGAGGTTGAACAGCGGACCGCCCGAGTTGCCCCGGTTGATCGCCGCGTCGGTCTGGATGAAATCGTCATAGGCGCCGGAGAGCGTGCGGTTGCGCGCCGAGATGATGCCGGCCGACACCGAAAAGCCCTGGCCCAGCGGGTTGCCCACGGCCATTACCCAGTCGCCGACCCGCGCCCCGTCGGAATCGCCGAAGGACACGAAGGGCAGCGGTTTGTCGGCGGTCACCTTCAGCAGCGCGATGTCGGTCTTGGGATCGCGGCCGACGATCTCGGCCTCCAGTTCTTCGCCTGAGTCGAACAATTCGATGACGATTTCGTCGGCCTTGTCGATGACATGGTTGTTTGTGACGATATAACCGTCCGCCGATATGATGAAACCGGACCCAAGCGCATTGGAGCGCCGCGGTCGGTTCTGGCCACGCTGACGGTCCATGAAATCCTTGAAGAAATCCTCCAGCGGAGAGCCCTCGGGCACCATCGGGCGTGGAATTTCGTTAAGTCCCGCAATTGTCGTCGAGGTCGTGATATTGACGACGGCGGGGCTGGTTTTCTCTGCAAGGTCAGCGAAGGATTCCGGCATGCGCTGGGCGCCGACCGGCGTCACCAGAACCAGCAGTGCAGCGGTTGCCAGCACCAGCAAGGCCAGAACCTGCCCGGAAAAGTTCAGTGTCTGGGCAGTAGCACCGGGTTTCATTTCGGAATTCCTCCTTCGCGTGGTCGGCCGCGGGGCGGGGCGGCCTGATGCCTGTACGGTTGCAAGTTCCTAGCGTGACCTAGTCGGCCAATGTAGGATATTCGCTTTGCCTCACGCCCATTTGATGCCTTATACAACAAAGTTCAACGCTTCTTCTCAGGCCCGGGCGACGGCGACAAGCACGGTCCCCAGAGCGATGGCAACGAGTCCCAGCAGCCGCGTGCGCTCCGGCCCCAGCGCATGAAGAGCCAGCAGGATCCGTTCGAACCGCAAGGGCGCCAGCGATAGCACCAACCCCTCTATGACCGCGACCATTCCGAGACCAAACAGCAGATCGCGGATCACCGTCCGCTGTCCGCCTTGAAATAATCGAAGAACTCGCTGTCCGGCGTGATGACGAGCGTCGAGTTTTCGCCGCTCAGAGACTTTTCATAGGCCGCCAGCGATCGGTAGAAGGCGAAGAATTCCGGGTCGCGGCCGAACGCATCGGCGAAAATCGCGTTGCGTTTGGCGTCCGCCTTGCCGCGGATGATATCGGCGTCTCGCTGCGCCTGCGAGACCAGTTCCACAGCTTGCCTGTCGGCCTGGGCGCGCAGTTTCTGGGCCGCTTCCTTGCCTCGGGCACGCTCGTCCGCCGCCTCGCGCTCGCGCTCGGCCTTCATGCGGTCGAATGTTGCCGCGAGGTTCTGCTGCGGAAGGTCGGCGCGGCGGATGCGCACGTCGACGACCTCCAGCCCCAGGCTGCGCGCCTCGATGATGGCGGCGTCGCGAATGCGGTTCATCAATGACACCCGGTCCGCGGACAACACCGCGCCCGAACCGACCGAGCCCAGCACCTCGCGCAGGGACGCGTTGAGAATGCGCTTGAGGCGCGTCTCGGCGGAGGCGATGCCGCCGACGCCGACGGCCTGGCGGAAACGCACGGCATCGGTTATCCGGTAGCGGGCAAACGCGTCGACCACCAGCCGGCGATCATCGAGCGGCGTCACCTCGAGCGGTTCGGTTTCCAACGACAGGATGCGGTCGTCGTACTTGACCACTTCCTGGACGAAGGGGATCTTGAAGGCAAAGCCCGGCTCTTCCTTGACGGCGCGGACTTCACCGAATTGCAGCACCAGCGCCTTTTCGCGCTCGTCGACGATGAACACCGACGAACGTACCAGAAACAGGAAAATCGCGGCCAAGCCGATCAGAATGGGTAGACGGTTCACTGGCTTGTTCCCCCTTTGCGCAACTCGTTCAGGGGCAGATACGGAACCACGCCCTGACCGCCGGCGCTTTCATCAATGACGATCTTGTCGATCTTGCTGAGCACGCGCTCCATCGTCTCAAGGTAAAGTCGCTTGCGGGTGACGTCCTCGGCCTTGGCATA
>JBHHXR010000162.1:0-8196 GCA_046757205.1 Paracoccaceae bacterium | reverse complement strand
ACGTGCCGGGGATCGCGTAGCAGAAGGTATGCACGGCGGTTTGCGGGTTCGGCGAAAAACTGTCGCGCGCGGCGAGCACCACGCCGGAGGTGCCGAGCGAAACGAAGCCCTGCCCTTCGCCGAAGCAGCCGGCACCGCAGGCCGCCGCCGCGTTGTCGCCGCCGCCGCCGACCACCTGCACGTTTCCCGCAACGCCCCATTCGGCGGCGAGCGACCGGCGAAGGGTGCCCGAGACATCGGAACCCTCGACCAGATCGGGCATCTGCTCGCGCCGCATCCTGCTGGCCGCAAGCAACTCGTCGGACCAGGCGCGTCTGCCGACGTCGAGCCACGATGTGCCGGCGCTGTCGGACATGTCGGAGACGTGCCCGCCGGTCAGCCACAGGCGGAGATAGTCCTTGGGAAGCAACACCTTGACGGTCTTTTCGAAAGTGTCGGGCTCGTTGTTGCGGACCCAGGCGAGCTTCGGCGCGGTGAAGCCGGGAAAGACGATATTGCCGGATATCCGGCGGAAGGCGGGGATGGCGTCGAGTTCGGCGGCCTCGGCGTGGGCGCGGGTGTCGTTCCACAGGATGCAAGGGCGCAAGGCCGCATCGTCGCGGCCAAGCAGCGTGGCGCCGTGCATCTGGCCGGACAGGCCGACGGCCTTCAGCGCCGGCAGAAGCTTCGGGTGCGCGCTGCGAAGTTCGGCTACCGCGTCACGGCAGGCGGCGATCCAGTCATCCGGATTCTGCTCGCTCCAACCGGCACGAGGGCGGGCGACGGGGTAGGTCCGCTCCGCCGAGGCGCGTATGACCCCGGCCCCGTCGACGAGAATTGCCCGGAGACCCGAGGTTCCCAGGTCGAGGCCGAGATACATTGCGCCCCCCCTATTCGCGCGAATCGGGAATTTATTAATTTTCGCGCTAAATTAAAATTTACGCGCGGCGTTCGCGTGCTGTCAACCGGCGGACGGGGCGAAAGCCGGGAAGGCAGCCGGAATTTCAGCGACGCAGGATTTCCGCGACCCTGGAGGCGATGAGGGAGGAAACCCGGACGTTCGATTCCTCGGTCACGCCGGCGATATGGGGGGTCAGAATCAGGTTGGATATGCCTTCGAAACGTGCCCCGTTGGCGGCCGAGAGCGGTTCCGTCTCGAACACGTCGAGGGCAGCACCGGAGAGCGAGCCGGATCGCAGCGCGGCGGCGAGCGCCGCCTCGTCGACAACGCCGCCGCGCGCCGCGTTGATCAGGACCGAACCGGGCTTCATGCGATCAATTTGCTCAGCGCCCATCAGGTGCCGCGTCTCTTCGGTTAGCGGGATATGCAGGCTGACCACGTCGCTCTGCGCCAGCAGCATATCCAGCGACAGGTTGCGGACGCCCTCCCATGCGGGATTTTCCGGCGGCAGGTAGGGATCGTGGGCGGCGATGGTCATGCCCAGCGCCCGGGCGCGGGACGCCGTCTGCCGGGCGATGGCCCCGAAGCCGACGAGGCCGAGCGTCTTGCCGGCAATCTCGCGCCCGATCAGCGCTTGGCGCGGCCACGAACCCGAGGCTACTTCCGCCGTTGCGCCGTAGGCGCCGCGCAAGAGCGCCATGGCGGCGGCGATCACGTATTCCGCCACCGCGCCGTCGTTGGCCCCGGTGGCCGGGCAGACCTCGATCCCCCTGCCCTCGCAAGCGGCGACGTCGATATTGTCGAGCCCGACGCCGAGACGCCCGACGCAGACGAGGCCGGGCGCGGCGTCGAGAAGTTCGCGGCGTACCTGCGTCCGGTTGCGCACGATTACCGCGCGGGCATCGCCCAGAAGCGCCGGGATCCGGTCCTGCGCATCGGCAAGCGCCGGATCGTAGCGGGTATCGAATTCCCCGGCCAGCGCATCGACCGCGGCACCATCCATGAATTCCGTTATAACAATGTCCGGCAACTCATTGCTCCCACAGATTTTTCAGTGATACAGGCTGCCCTGTGCGCGCCGATTCCTCTGCCGCCGCGCCGACGGCGACGGCGATCAGCCCGTCGCGGACGGAGATTTCCGGCGCGCCGCCGTGACGCACCATGTCGATGAACTTGCGGTGCTGGAAAAAGGTCGAGCCGTGGTGGTCGCCGGCGGTGAGGATGTCATCGTCGACACGGATTTCCTCGTGGCGTTCGGTGCGCGTGGCGCGGTCGGCGATGACGAAGCGTGACACCCGTTCCTTGCCATCGGGGATGAAACGCGCCGGGCCCGGCACGCAGGCGTCGAGCCTCGCGCGGTCGCCGGTGGCCGATATCACTTCCTGCCAGTACGAGCCTTCGGCGAACATGCACAAATCCAGCACCGCGCGGGCGCCGCCGGCGAATTCGACGATGACGAAGGCGTTGTCGAGCACGTCGGGGCGGCGGCCGCCGTATTTCTCTTCCAGATGGTTCACGTCCATGTTGCCGGAGGCATAGACGCAAACCGGATCGGATCGCAGTATCAGCCGCATCAGGTCGAAGAAATGGCAGCATTTCTCGACCAGCGTGCCGCCCGACTTTTCCGAAAACCGGTTCCAGTCCCCGACCTTTCGCAGGAACGGGAACCTGTGTTCGCGGACCGAGACCATCTGCACACGGCCGGCGGTACCTGCCCCGACCTCTTTCAGCAACCGCTCGACGGGCGGCATGTAGCGGTATTCCATCGCCACCCAGACCGGCGCGGCGCGGCCCGCGGCCCGCGCCTCGATGGCGCGGCATTCGGCAAGCGTGGTGCCCAGTGGCTTTTCGCAGAGGATGGGCAGGTCGGTTTCCAGCACATCGGCCATGATCGGCGCGTGCAGGTGATTGGGCGCGGCGATGACCAGCGCGTCGAGCGCCACTTCGTCGAGCATGGCGCGGTGGTCCTCAAAAGCGCGGCAGCCGCTCCCCGCGAGGTGTCGCGACTGCCTGCGCATGGCGGTGTCGGGGTCGCTGACGGCGACCACCTCCGCCCCTTCGATCAGCGCCAGATTGCGGATGTGCTCGCGCCCCATCATGCCGGCGCCTATCAACCCGTATCGTATGGTTTTTTCGGCCATCCCGACCAACACTCCCGTCTACAGTTCGATCAGCGGCAATCCCAGTGCCGCCGCCGCCGAGCGAAGCACCGGCCGATGCTCGCCATAGGCGATCGCCATGTGGTGTTCGAGGCCGGAATTCATGATGTCGTTCAGGATATCCCCCGCCCTCCG
The DNA here is from genome assembly GCA_046757205.1 of Paracoccaceae bacterium. Taxonomy (GTDB): domain Bacteria; phylum Pseudomonadota; class Alphaproteobacteria; order Rhodobacterales; family Rhodobacteraceae; genus JBHHXR01. The sequence continues at coordinate 5,022 of JBHHXR010000162.1, read as the reverse complement.
GTCGAACCGCAGCACACCGGAGGTACCGGTGAACGCCATGTCACGTCCGAGCATCTCGCCGCCCGCCAGAACCATGCGCGGCGTGCCATGCGCCTGGCTCAGGCGCATCAGCGTCACCCGGCCCGGTTTCAGCGAAAACTCGTAGAGAAGCGGCACATTCCGGTTGGTATGGATCGTCGCGGCGGCCCGGGCATCGGGATCCGCCATCGAGAGGGGCGCCTGTCCGCAATGCCAGACGACGCCGGTGTCGTCGCCCGTGTCGATGTCGACCAGATCGGCGAGGAAGACCGGAGCATCGGCCACCTTCTGCAAAAGGATCTGCGTCAGCGCGCCGTAGACATCTGCCTCGCAGGCGCAGGGCACGCGCGCCTCGCCCAGCATCGAGACCGGACCGCAGACCGCGCCGCCGTATTCGGTGAAGGTTTCCGGCCAGCAGCGGATGGCGAAGGCGTCGAAACCGCCCGCCCCGCGCAGTTCGTCCAGCGCCAGCTTCAGGCGCAGCGAGCGGTCGAGCTGCTGCTGATCGACGGTATCGAGGCCGGTCAGCACGGCGCCCGCCTCGCGCCGCAGCGCCTGCGCCTGTTTGGCGGGCACATGGCGGGCGGCGCTGAAGAGCGTGGCGAGTTCGATCGGCTCGACGGAGGCGCCAAGGGCGGCGACGGCGTCGTCGTCATAGGCGCAGGTGTCGAAACCCTCGGGGTGGGTGCCGATGCGGGCGATACGGCTGCCCGACAATGCGGCGGCGGCGGCTTCGCCCTCGGCGGTCGAGTGTTCCGACGGCGCGTGCGGTTCAAGCGGTTTCACGTCGCGGCGGCCGGAAAGGAGGTCATCGAGGCCGCCGCCGTCCATTCCGGCCGGATCGGCGTAGAGCCAGCCGAAGGCGCGGTTATTGCGGCCGAGCGCGTGGCTGGCGAGGTTCAGGCCGCAGAAGGCATTGAGCCGGAGCCGCCCGCCGGTGCGCGGCTCCGGCACTGCCCAGATGGCCAGCGGTACATCGAAACGGTCTGCCGCAGCGACGGTCATCGAGGCATCGGTGAAGGTGACCTGCAAGAGAAGCAGGCGGTCAATCTCCGCCTCGGCAAGGCCGTCGAGCGCGGCGCGGGTGGCGTCGGCATCGAACAGCAAGCCGCGCGTCCCGGCGATGCGGTGCCCCGAAGCGTCGAGCGCGGCCAGCATCCGCGCCAGCTTTTCCTCCGCAAACCCGACGTCGAAGGTCGTCCTGCCAAGGGGCAATATGCCGATGGTCGCCATCAGACGCCCTCAGATATCGGCGTAGACATGGCGGAAACTGGCGTCGGCCGGCGCGAACCGGGCACCGCGCCCGCCGAAGCACGCATGCCGGTGCCAGGGCTGCGCCTTGGCGTCGGTCAGTGCATTGATCTGCTGCATGTAGGCGCGTGAGTCGTGCCGCAGCGCGCTTTCGATCTTCGCCCAGTCCGGGTAGTTGGCGAAGGCGTCGAGCCAGATCGCGCGTCCGGCGAGGTAGCCCGACGCGCCCGCCTTGTAGGCGTGCTTCAGGATTTCCCGAAACGCGTCCTTGCCGGCGCCCGCCGACAGCATCACCCACGGGCGGCCGGCAAGCCGGCCCATCTCGTCGAAGAGCGCCTGCACGGCGTCGGAGCCGTCGGCGTCGGCGGCGTTGACCGGGCTTTCCAGCTTGAACACGTCGATGCCGAACTCCGGCGCGGAAAATTCCTCGACCGACCGCAGCACGTGGTCGGAACGCTTGCTGCGCATTTCCACGTAGCCCGTGGTCTTGTCGGCGTCGCCGGCCAGCGGATAGACCAGAAGTTCGAACAGGAAGGGGATGTCGAAGCGCGCGCAGGCCTCGCCGATACGGCGGGTGAAATCCTTTTGCGCCTGCCGCACGTCCGCTGCCGCGTCGGGGCGATACCACGCCAGCACCTTCACCGCGTCCGCCCCCATCCGCTTGATCTTGCCGACCGACCAGTCGTCGATCTCCGACGACAGGCGCCCACCCGGCGTTTCGCGGAACACGCTGTCCTCCAGCGTCACGATCAGGCCTTTTCCGGGCGACAGCCGGTCCACGCCGTGGGGGATTGCGTAATGCGGATCAAGCAGCATGGCCGTCGATTCCGATTGCAAAGCCTCCACCAGCGCCGTCTTGAAGCGGGCCACCTCTTCCCACGGCGCCTCGTCGAGGCCGAGATGCCGCGCGATCGGGTCCTTGATCGGCGGCCGCTGGTCGACGGCGGTCATCTTGAAACGGCCCGACGCGTCGGCCATGCGGCGCAGGCCCCAGAGTTTCCCCGGCGTCGGGGTCATAGCGGATTCTCCTGCAGGAACTTATCGGTCGTTTCCCGGGTCGGCGTTGCCTTGCGCCCGCCGAAGGCGGTGCATTTCAAGGCCGCGGCGGCGCTGGCGAAAACCAGTGCGGTGCGTTCGTCCGCGCCCTCGGCGAGGCGAAGCACAAAGGCGCCGTGCCAGACGTCGCCGGCGCCGAGCGTGTCCACCACATCGACGGCGAAGGCCGGAACGTGGGAGATCGCGCCGCCCTCGGTGAACCAGATGCCATTGGCGCCGTCGGTGACGCAAAGCCAGGCATCGGTGCGCGCGCGCGTGCGCGTCAGCCCCTGCACCGGATCGGCGGTACCGGCGTAGTCGCGCAGGCCCTGAAGGGAAAACGCCACGTGCGAAGCGTTGCGCACCAGCACGTCCGGCACCGGCGCCTCGCCGTCGATGACGGAGGGCACGCCCCTTTCCCGGGCCAGCCGAAGGAGCGTTTGGCCGCCTTCGGTCCAGCGCGTGTCGGCGAGGACCGCGTCGAACGCCGGCGCGCCCTCGGCCAGCCGGTCGGCGTCGGTCGGCAGCTTGTCGCCGCGGAAATTGACGATCTGGCGGTTTCCGCTGCTGTCGACATAGACCGAGGAGAGGGGCGACGTGCCGTCTTCGAACCGTCGGACCAGCGTACAATCGACGCCCTCTCGCCGCAGCCCGGCGACGATCATGTCGCCAATCGTGTCGCGGCCGATGCGGCTGGTCAGAATTGCCTGACCGCCAAGCCGCGATACCGCCACGGCGGCATTCGCGGCACCGCCGCCGCCGACCGCCTGCATGGCATCGGCGCGGTATTTTTCCGCGGCCTCCGGCATCCGGTCGAGCCGGAAGACGAAATCGATGGTGGCGGTGCCGCCGATGAGGATGCGGCTCATCTCAATCCACCTTCAGGCCGGACGGCACCGCATCCGGGCGGCCGAGGCGGCCCTTCAGCGATGCGGTGCCGGTGAGCGCATCGAGAAACGCCACCAGATCGGCGATTTCCCTGTCGGACAGGCTGATCGGCGTGATGTCGATCTTGTTACGCAATTGCAGCATCTCGCGGGCGTCGTCGAAGATGGCGAAATCTGTGTCGGACAGCCAGTCCGCCCTGGGCAGTGCGGCCTGCGCCCGGTCCCACGCGGCCAGCGCCGCTGTCGGGTCGAGATGATGCCGCACGATCCCCTCCAGCGTCGGATACGCGCCGTCGTGGCCGTAAGGCGCGGTCAGCGCCACGTTGCGCAGGGGCGGCGTGCGGAAACGATAGGCATCGGCCAGCCTGTCGCTTTCGGCCATGCGGCCGACGTCGCGGACCGAGGGGTCGAAGCGACGGGTGCGGCCGGGACCGAACTGCGGCAGCGCCAGCGCGTGAAATCCCTGATCGGAAAAGAACTTGCCCGAGTGGCAGGTATCGCAGTTCGCCTTTCCGAAGAACAGCCGGCGCCCGCGTTCCTGCGCCGCGCTCAGCGCAGTTTCGTCGCCCGCGAGCCACTTGTCGTACGGGCTGTCATAGCTCCGCCATTCGGCGTTTTCGAACTGACCTATGGCGTTGGCGATATGGGATATTCTGATGTCCGACGGCGTGTTCACATCGTCGAAGGCCGCGGCGAAAAGCCGTGCGTATTCCGGAATGGCGCGAACCCGGGCGGCGAGGAGTTCCCATGCCCGCCGGATATCCACGTTGATGGCGCCGGCGACCTGGTTCTCGCCGGGATTGCCCGCCATCTCGAACTCGGCGGTAATCGGGAAAAGCGCCTGCGCCGCAAGCACGCTTTCGATATCGTCCGGCAGATCGGAATCGGCCGGCGTGTTGAAAGCGTTTCCGTAGGTGTCCGACGGGCTGACCCGGCCATCATCGAACATCACCCTCACTTCCCTGGCCCCGAGATTCCACAGTCCCGGCGCATTGCGCGGCACCCGTTTGCGGATGCGGCCGGCGCCCTGGCCGGCCGTGCGGCCGGGCCCGACCCCTGCCCCGCCCTCGCCGATGCCGAGCGACAGGCCGTCGCTGGTGCCGAAATCGGGGTTGTGGCAGGTGGCGCACGAGATGTTGCGGTTGCCGCTGAGGATCGGGTCGTAGAACAGAAGCTGGCCGAGCCTTGCCGCGCGCTCGTCGAAGGGCAGGAAATCGGCAGCGGTCACAACCAGTGCTTCGGGTCGGACGGGTGTCCCGGCCGCGGCGCTTGAGGCCAGCACGACGAGCGTGCATGCTGCGGCGAACCGCAACGGAGCACGCAGATGAGAACCTACTTTCTGGCCGCCACGATTGCCTGCGCATTGGCGCTTCCGGCTGCCTCCGACATTCAGAAGGCCCGCGATCTGATGGAGGCCAACCGCTTCGGCGAAGCGATGACCGAACTGTTGCCGGCGGCGCGGTCGGGCAACGCCGATGCCGAGGAGCTTATCGGCGTGATGTACGCCATGGGACTGGGCGTCGAGCGCGACGATGCGCGCGCCTTCGAATGGTATCTGAGGGCCTCGATGAAAGGCCACCCCGGGGCGCAGTCGGGCGTCGGCTGGTATTTCGAGATCGGTCGCGGGTTGCCGGCGCCGGATCTGGTGCGGGCCTACATGTGGTACGCACTTTCGGCCATCGGCGGCGACCCGGACGCCGCGATGAGCCAGGAAGAGGTGGTCAAGAAGATGACGCGCGCGCAAATCGAAAAAGCCCATGTTCTTATCGCAGACTACAAGGTCTGGCTGTACCCGTTCAAATAGGGTGCGGCCGGGCGGACGGGGCCGGTC
>JBHHXR010000161.1:0-8225 GCA_046757205.1 Paracoccaceae bacterium | reverse complement strand
CCTACAAGGGCTATGTCGGCCAGCAGATCGGCGCCAAGGTCTATCGCGGCTTCCCGCCGGACAAGGTCAACAAGACCGGGTACTTCGAAATCTACTCCGAGATCATGGAGGACAAGGGGCTCAACCCGTTGCCAACCTACTATCCGATCGAAGAGCACGCCTCGATGCGGAAGGACCAGTTGATCCTCACCACCTTCAAGGTCAACGTCCAGTCGCACTCGCGGACACAGAACTGCAAGTGGCTGAGCGAGATCTGCCACGACAACCCGGCCTGGATTAACCCGGTCACCGCCGCGGAACGCGGTATCGCCGACGGCGACCTGATAGTTGTCAGGTCCGAAGTCGGTGAAATCACGACCAAGGCCCGGGTGACGCCGGCTGTATTCCCCGGTGCGGTGGCGATTTCCAACCATTGCGGCCACTGGATGTACGGGCGCTACGCCTCGTCCAATCCGACGCCCGCCGAGCTGCTTGCGGGCATCCCCGATCCTGACGCGTCGCGTATCTGGTGGAAGGGCGACAATGGTGTGCATCCGAACTGGATCATTCCGCTCAAGTCTGATCCGATCGGCGGCCAGATGCGCTGGAACGACACCGTCGTCACCGTCGAAAAGGCGGCGGCGGCATGAGCGGCGGTGCGCAAGCGGCGGCGGAACGCGGGCATGTCTATGCCATGCTGTCGAGCGTGTTCCGCCGTCCGCTCGACGAAAGGCGCCTGGAGATTCTCCGGGCGCCCGACATGCTCGCCGCCATGCAGGCGGCGGGCATCGATCCCGGCGAAGATTTCGCCACCGCGGAAACCGCCGATCTGCTCGACCGGCTCGCCATCGAGTACACCCGGCTGTTCCATGGCCCCGGCGATCACATATCGCTATACGAGGGCATGCTTGCCGATGGCGACGATTCGCTGAGGGGAAAGGCCTGCGACGAGGTGCGCAGCTTCATGGCCGACATCGGTTTCAGTGTGCCGCCGGAAACCGGCGAGCTGCCGGATCACGTCAGCGTCGAACTGGCGTTTCTCGCCGAGCTATGCAAACGCGAGGCCGACGCGCTGGCGAGCGGCGACGGTTCCGCTGCCGAGTTCGCCCGTTGCATGGAGAGCAAGTTCCTGTCGGCGCATCCCGGGCGATGGACGCGGCGCTTCGCCGATCGCGTGCGCCGGCGTGCCGAGTTGCCGTTCTATGCCTCCATGGCGGAGTTCCTGCACGATTTCGTCGGCGACGACGAAAAACGCAGGGCGGCCTGAGGAGCGGGGGCGCAGGATGGGTGAATTCTTCCGTGTCTCCCGGGTTCCGTTTTCTTTCCTCTGCTGGATATTCATGGCTTCCGCCCCGCTGGCCTGCGGCTGGTGGGGTGACGGCGAGATGGATCACGACGACGAGGCAATCCTGATTGTGCCGGGCGGCGCGGCGGCGCTTCCTGAAATGCCGGACGATCCCGAACAGATGGCGAGGCTGTCGGCGGCGTACCGCCAGGGCAGGGGCGTGGCGCAGGACGACGGGCTGGCGTTCGAATGGGCGCGCAGGGCAGCCGAGGCCGGGCATGTCGGCGCCATGAACGACCTCGGACAGATGTACGAGATCGGGATTGCCGGTGAAATCGACAATTCGGCGGCGGTCCGCTGGTACCGGAAGGCAGCCGAACTCGGCAGCGCCGCGGCCCAGCACAGCCTGGCATCCATGCTGCGCGACGGGCGCGGCGTCGAAATCGACGAAGCGTCGGCCAATGCATGGCTGCGCCGGGCGGCGGAATACGGCCACCCTTCGGCGGCGGGAGAACTTGCCTCGCTGATCTGGCACGGAGAAATCCCCGCCAGATTCACCGCCGAGGGCTGTTTCTGGTGGCTGGTGGCGGTGCGGGAGGGCCTTGAAGCACCGGCCGAACGCTGCCTTGAGGAAACTCCCGGGATGACCCGGGAAATGTTCCGGGTGTTGGACGACAAGGCCGGCGCGTGGGTGTCGGAGGCCGGGCAGAAGGCCGGCCATGACAAAAATGGAGATGGTTGATGAACGAAAAACTACCCCCCTCCGGCGCCGGCAGATTCGCGTCCCGGTTTCCCGATGTCTGGGAATCCTACCAGTCGCTGGGCAAGGCGGCTTCGAACGCCGGGCCGCTCGACGCGCGTTCCAGGCGGCTGCTGAAACTGGCGCTGCCCATCGGCGCGGGATCGGAAGGCGCGGTTCACTCGCACAGCAGGCAGGCACTGGAAGAAGGCATCGGCGCCGAGGAAATCCGCCAGGTGTGCGTCATGGCGATCACCACGCTGGGTTTTCCCGCCGCCATGGCCGCCTTGAGTTGGGTCTCCGACGTGATCGGCCCTGACGCCTGACAGGCATCGGCGGCAAAACAGGTAGTGGATTTCAGGCCGGCGGCGGATAGCGCTGGCCGCCAGCGTCCGGCCGGGTTTCAGGCCCGCTCCCGCGCTTCCTCTTTTTCCCGGTATTCCGAGATCCGGATCGCCTTGGGGGAAACGATGCAGGCTTCGCGGCAGAGGGCGCAGCCGGTGCACGCGCCGGCGTCGATCACCGGTTTCGGGCCGTCCCAACGCAGCGCGCCGGGAACCGGGCAGGCATGGGCGCAGGCGCCGCATTCCGGCCCCTGGTGGGCGATGCAGGCGCCGGTGTCGATCTCCGCCGAGGCCAGTCTTGGCGGCTCAGGCGGCGTGTCCTCGGCGTCGCCGGCGATCTGCAGCGCCCCGGGGGCGCAGGCGGTGACACAGGGCCAGTCCTCGCACAGGTGGCAGCCCCGGCTGAGCAGATCGAGCGCCGGCGTGCCTTCCGCGCGCAGGCCTGCCCTGGCGGTCAGCGGAAAGATCACGTCGTGCGGGCAGGCGGAAACGCAATCGCCGCAGCCCGTGCATTTCGTCAGAAACGCCGCTTCGTCCAGCGCGAACGGCGGCCGTATCCATCCGCGGCCGCGGCGCGAGCCGGCGGCATCGGCCGCCCTTCTCCATCCGCGCGTAAGAAACTCCCGGCGATCCATCACGCCCTCTCCTGGCCAACGCCGGTTTCGCTCAGAACCGCATGACCATCGGCTGCATCAGTATCCACAGGTGCAGCCCGGTGATGCCGGCGGCAAACAATATCATCGGCGACAGCGCCCATTTGATCCGGTTTTCCGCGGGCTGCGTCAAGTCGCTCCCGCGGTGAAGGATCACCCTGAGCGCGATCAGGAAACCCAGCGCCATCAGCCCGGACTGGATGGCCCAGATGGCGTTCTGCGGGATCAGCAGGTTCATCGCGCGCAGATGCTTTTCCAGATCGTTCAGCGACACCGCCCCCAGCCCCAGCGGGTTGGCCAGCACTTCGCCGAACCCGGCGCCCTCGCGCGCCAGATGGTTCAGATTGTGCGACAGGTGATAGGCGAAGGCCAGGGGCAGCGCGACAAAGGCGAAGCGGGAAAAGTCGCGGGTGAATTTCCGCTTCGGCCCGGCGAGCCGACGGGTCAGCCAGACGGCCGCCGTGTAAAACGAAACCGGCAGCGCCAGCCCGGCGGCGAAAAGGATGGTGAAGCTCGGCAGGTATGATCCCGAATCGCCGATGGCGCGGCCCAGGGCGATCGTCCAGTCTTCCCAGAACGGCATCATCGAGAGGCCGTGAAAACTGGTCAGCGCCAGAAGCCCGACCATGAAACACGCCTCGTCCCAGTGCGGCCGGGCGTCCTGGACCGCCTCTGCGCTGGGGCTGCGCAGCCGCCAGGCGACATTGCCGTGAGGGCAGGACCGGGTGCAGTTTCCGCACGAGGTGCAGAAGGTATTCTGGGTCATCCGTCCCATGACCTGATGGGTCGGGCACGGCTCCACGGTTTCCGAACCGTGGTAGCATTCCAGGCTGGTGCAATTCGCGCAGATATCGGCATCCTGCGGGCGAAGCTCCACCGGGGCCAGTTGCGAATAGAAACCGACGGTGCGGCCCACCGGGCAGAAGAAGCGGCAGAACGCCTTGCGCTCGAAAAGGGCTGCCGAAGTGGTGGCCAGGACCAGGATCGCCAGCGCCAGGAGCGCGGTTGCGTAGGGGCTGACGGTGACGCCGGCGCCAAGCTCGAGCCAGGACAGCCCGACGAACATGGCGAGCGCCGGCCAGATGTTGCGAAGGAATTTGGGCACGCGCAGATCGAGGCTGCCGTGGCTGCTCGATCTCGCCGTCAGGCGGCGACGGACCAGCAGGGTGGCAAGCGTGTCCCACGGGCAGACGGCGCACCATGCCGAGCCGAGAAAGAAAACCGAAAAGACCAGCCCGGCCCACCACAGGTTCCAGGTCAATACCGTCGCCGCATTGCGCTCCGGCAGCGGCGTGCCGAACAGCCCGGCGGCGACAATCATCAGGAACAGCCCCAGAAACAGGAGCTTGAGGGTGCGCAACAGGCCCGCCGACGCCGCCGCGCGGCGAACCGCGGCGCCGATCAGCGGCAGCGACGACAGGTTGACATGGCGGGTCCGCGACGCGCCGCCGGCGCGTGCGACAAGAACCCCGACCAGCGACAGCGCCATCACCGCCCAGACCGACAGGCCCCAGAAGAAGGGCAGCCCTGGATGAAACATCTCGCTGCCTGTCACTGTGCATATGTTTCCCGGCTCGATCACGCTCGAAGATCCTGATTGAACAAGTGCGGTTTTTTGATCCGAGCCCTAGCCGGACTGCTCGTGGGAGGCGCGTATCTTGCCCGTCATGGCGCGGCGGCGCTGGATCAGCGTCACGGCCAGCAGCAGGAAGACCAGAAACCCGACGGTAATGCCGATGGGGCCGAAGGCAGGCGGCGGGCCGACGCGCACGGGAAATTCGATCACGTAGGGCTCGCCGCCCGATTCGAACTTCGCCGCGATCACGTAGCTGCCGGGACTGTTGAAGGCGAAGGGCTGGCGGAACACGCCGTCGTCCAACCGCTGCACGCCCATGGGCTCTTCCGGTTTGCCGAATCCGGCCCATGAAAGCCACGACGATTCGCGCACCGAAAAGGCAACTTCGCCGTCGAACACTCCGCCATTGCCGGTGCCTGTGATGTAGAGGTTGATCCGCCCCGGCGCCTCCGGCTTGGGAAAGGCCGGGAACACCATGTAGGTTACCGAATAGTCGCCGATCAGCGCCTCGCCTTCCATGCTCGACGGGGTGTTGGAGTCTTCGTTCAGATTGTACGACGGGCGGCCCAGGATATGGTGCGCATCGGCGATGCGCGCGAAACCGGTGCCACACAGCGCGGCCACGACCAGCAGGAACAGCCACGCCCTTGTCGAAGATGGGATCTTGGGGAACATGCGCATTTCTACCCCGTGGCATTCCCGACGACAATGTCGTCGCGTTCGGCGATCCTGATCGGTTTGCTCGGATGCGGGCATACCTCGACGCAAAGGCCGCAGCCGACGCATCCCTGGTTTACCACGGGCCGGTAGACGTTGGCAAAATCGAAGCCGATGGCGCGGTCGCCCAGCGGGCATACCGTGGCGCAGGCCCCGCAGATACCGCGGTCCACCCAGGGATAGCAGGCCGTTTCGTCGATATCGGCGATGCCCATGTCGATATCGGTGCGTTCAACCACGACCAGCGCCTCGGTGGGGCAGACCTCCATGCACTTGTCGCACAGGATGCAGGCCTTGGTCTCGGGATCGATGAACGGCGTATTGACCGCCGCCCCGCCGTCATGGGCGTGAAAGCGGATGCAGCGCGGCGGGCAGACTTCGCCGCACAACCCGCAGTCGATGCCGGCGGCGACGAAGGCGGCATCGTCCTTCAGCGCGCCGGGCGGGCGCAGGTGGCGGCTCGCCTGGTGCCCGGTGTCGGGCGACAGCAGACGCGCCAGGGCGAAGGGCGCGGCGCCGGCCGACACGGTGACCACCCCGGCGGCGGCATGTTGCAGGACGCTCCGGCGTTTCATCACGCCGCGTCCTGATGCGTGGCCCCGTGCTCGCGCCGGTACTTCTTGCCCAGGTGCCCCGGCCCCTGCTGCGGATAATCGGTCGGGCGAAGAACGAACGTCATCGCGTTCGTCGGGCAGACGGCGATGCACGCCGCGCAGTTGTTGCATTCCTGGCCGAAACCGTCGCGCAGCGGGTCGAGGCCGAATTCGCAGACCACATTGCACTTGGCGCAGTCGTTGCAGGTCTCGACGATGCGGCGGATGCGCACCAGCCGGTAGCGTCCGAGCAGCGAATAGAGCGCGCCGCCGGGACACAGGTAGCGGCAGAAGCCGCGGCGCGCGACCAGCAGATCGAAAAGAAGCGTGGCGATGAAGAACACCGCGCCGGCCCCGAACCCGCCCAGCGCCACCGCGTAATAGGCCTCGCGCCCGATGATGGCGGGCGGGTAGATGCCGGCGACCATCACCGAGCCGAACGCCGCCGACAGGGCGAGCCCCAGCACCAGCACCAGGTACTTGATGCGTTTGTCGAAAACCCGGTTGCCGGGGTGCAGCCCGGCCCAGCGCAGCCAGCCGGCAAGGTTGCTGTTGAGTTCGTAGAGAAACGTCGCCGGGCATATCCAGCCGCAGAAAAAGCGCCCGAATACCAAAGTGAAGGCAACCGGGATCAGCGCCGTCACGACGAACGGCCAGTAGACATACCGCCCCGCCGCTATCTGACCGAGCACCGCCAGCGGGTCGCTGAGCTGCAAGCCCCAGAAGGTGCCGGACCAGGTGTTCCCCTTGATCGCGTCGAGGTCGTCGGCGGGATCGCTGGTGAACGGCGCGCTCAGCGTCTCCATGGTGTCGTAAAGCCGTTGTTCCGGCTGAGACAGAAGGTCGTAGGCGTGGGCCGCGACGTAGGTCTGGTAGACGTGCAGGAACGGCAGGAGCACGATCATCGCGAAGACGATGCCGAGGATCAGCCAGCGCAGCTTGTTGAGATGCCGCCAGAGAAAGAACGGTGTGCGGTCGTGCATGGTGGGCTCCGGCGTGTCGGTCTATGCGAGATCTGGAATGATGCGGATGGCCTGCGGCATCTGGATGCACGAGCGTTCGCAAATGCCGCAGCCCACGCATTTGTCGGTGACGTGCGGCTGTTCCAGCATGCCGATGGTCATCGCGACACCGGGAAGCGGGCAGGCCCGGTAGCAGACGCCGCAGGTCTTGCCCTGGAAGGAAAGGCACAGCGTCTCGTCCACCACCGCGTGGCCCATCGAGACGTTCTCGAGTATTGCCTCCGCGTCGCGTTCGATCGGCCGGATCGACCCGGTTGGGCAGACGTCGCCGCATTTCATGCACAGGATGCAGGCTTTTTCGCGCGGGATGATGTGCGGCGTGTCGGCGGAATCGAGGCCGTTCTCCAGGCCGAAGAACTTGATCGTGCGGTTGGGGCACACTTCGCCGCACTGGCCGCAATGGATGCAGCGGCTGAGGAAATCGGCCTCCGGCAAAGCGCCCGGAGGACGCAGGTAGCGAAGCGATTCACGCGGGCGCGCCGCTTCCACCGGGGCCGGGACGGCCGCGGCGGAAGCACTGATCGCCAGAGCCTTGACAAAGGTTCTGCGTTTCATCGGGCTACCTTTTCATTTGTTCGCGGGCGGGGGGCCCCGCCCGCGATGTCATTTTCGTCAGATCTTCTCGATCCGGCAAGCGCTCTTCTTGAAGTCCACCTGGCCGGAGACCGGATCCCAGACGCGGCTGGTCACGGCGTTGGCCAGCCATTTGTTCTTCTTGGGATCGGCGCTGTCGGCGACCGACAGGTTCCACGGCCCGAACATGTAGCCCCGCGGAACGTTGTTGCGCGCCGGCTTGATCAGCGAGTTGGTGCCGATCTGCGCCCGTGCCTCCAAAGAACCACGGCGCGTGTGCACGCGCACCTTGTCGCCGTCCTCGATGCCGAGGTCGGCCGCGTCGTCGGCGTGCATCTCGACATACATCTCCGGCACCAGCCGGCGCGTCGTCGGGCTGCGGTTGGACTTGGCGGTGTGGAAGTGCTCGTAGACCACGCCGAGGCCGAACCAGTACGGATACTTGTCGTCCGGAACCTCGTCCCACGGCTTGCCGCGGAATTCCTCGTCCGGCATGTCCGGGGTCAGGCCCTTGTCGCGCACCTCCTTGATCAGGTCCATGTTGTCGATGGTGTAGTGGCCCTCTTCGGCGCCGAAACGCATGAGCTCCTGGGTCAGCCGCACGCGGTCGGAGTAGTCCTGCTTCTTCAGGCTCATGTGCACCTTGCCGTCCTTGGTGCGGAAGTAACCGTAGGGACGGTTCTCCCAGTCGCCTTCCTGCAGCATGTAGCGCCGCTTGGTGCCGCCGTTCTTGGCGATCTCGTA
>JBHHXR010000160.1:0-8232 GCA_046757205.1 Paracoccaceae bacterium | reverse complement strand
GGCGGCGCGCGCCGGCGGCGTATTCTGGATGTTCGGCCTTATCCATTTCCTGGTCGGCGTCGGCATTGCCGTCGTCCCGCCGTTCTGGACCACTTTCCGGCGCCGCCGGACCTGGTACGCGCTGACCGACCGGCGCGCCTTTGTCGCCACCGACCTGCCGCTGCGCGGGCGACGACTGAAATCCTATCCGATCACCAGCGAAGCGGTTCTGGATTTCAATAACGAGGAACCTGCGACGATCTATTTTGCGCAGCAGACCCGTCGCGGAAAAAACCGCACCTACCAAGTCAACATCGGCTTTGAGCGCATCGCCGACGGCCCGGAGGTCTACCAACTGATGCGCGGCATCCAGGAAGCAGCGCAATGACGACTGTACTTGCCAACGCCCGCCTGATCGACCCCGAGGCCGACGCCGAATTCCTCGGCACGCTGCGCATCGAGCGGGGCCGCATCGCGCTGGTGGAAACCGGCGAGCCCGGCAGCTTCCCCACCGGCGAGGTGATCGACTGCCACGGCAAGTGCCTGGCACCCGGCATCATCGACATCGGCGTGAAGATCGGCGAGCCGGGCGAGCGGCACAAGGAAAGCTACCGCACGGCGGGCGACGCGGCGGCCGCCGGTGGCGTCACCACCATGGTCTCCCGGCCCGACACAACACCGGCCATCGACGAGCCGGAGATCCTCGAATTCGTCCATCGCCGCGCCAACGAGGCCTCGCCGGTCCGCGTCCTGCGCATGGCGGCGCTGACCAGGGGCCGCGAGGGCCGCGAAATGACCGAGATCGGCTTCCTGCTCGACGCCGGCGCGGTGGCCTTCACCGACGCCGACCGGCCGGTGCGCGACACCCGCGTGTTGCAGCGCTGCATGACCTATGCCGCCGGGCTCGATGCGCTGATCATCGGCCACCCGCAGGAGCCGGTGCTGTCGGCCGGGGCCTGCATGACCTCGGGCACCTTCGCTTCCAAACTCGGGCTTCCGGCGGTTTCGCCGATGGCCGAGCGAATGCAGCTCGAACGCGACCTTGCGCTGGTCGAGATGACCGGCGTTCGCTACCACGCCGACCAGCTCACCACCGCCGAGGCGCTGCCGGTGCTGGAGCGGGCAAGGAAAAAGGGGCTGGACGTAACCGCCGGCACCTCGATACATCATTTAACATTGAATGAATTCGACGTCGAGGATTACCGCACCTTCTTCAAGGTCAAACCACCGCTGCGCTGCGAGGACGACCGGATGGCCACGGTGCAGGCTGTCGCCGACGGGCTGATCGACATCATCTCGTCGATGCACACGCCGCAGGACGAGGAGGAAAAGCGCCTGCCGTTCGAAGAAGCCGCCAGCGGCGCCGTCGGGCTGGAAACCCTGCTGCCGGCGGCCATGCGGCTGGTCCATGACGGGCACATCGGTCTGCCGGCGCTGTTTCGCGCCCTGTCGCTGAACCCCGCCCGCCTGCTGGGGCTGGAAGGCGGGCGCCTGGCCGAAGGCGCGCCCGCCGATCTCGTCCTGTTCGACCCCGACGCACCCTTCGTGCTCGACCGCGCCACGCTGCGCTCGAAATCCAAGAACACCCCGTTCGACGGCTGCCGCATGCAGGGGCGCGTGCTGCGCACCATCGTCGGCGGGAGGGCCGTTTTCGAAAGGGCGGCGGCGTGATCCCCGATTTCCTGCGCTTCTGGGGCGCTTCGCCTGCATGGACGGCTGCCCTGCCGTGGCTGGCCGGCGTTTTCGCGCTCGCCTACCTCCTCGGCTCCGTGCCGTTCGGATTGGTCATCACGAAGCTTTTCCGGCTGGGAGACCTGCGCAGCATCGGCTCGGGAAATATCGGCGCCACCAACGTCCTGCGCACCGGCAGCAAGCCGGCGGCACTCGCCACGCTGATCCTCGACGGCGGCAAGGGCGCCGTGGCGGTGCTGATCGCTTTCCACTTTCTTGGATCGTCGGCGGCGCAGATCGCCGGCCTCGGCGCTTTCCTCGGGCACATTTTCCCGGTCTGGCTGCGCTTTCGCGGCGGCAAGGGCGTCGCCACCTTCATCGGCATCGTGCTGGCGCTGGACTTCCCGGCAGGCCTCGCCGTATGCGCCACCTGGCTGGCGGCGGCGGTGGTTTCGCGGCGTTCATCCGTCGGCGCTCTGGCCGCCTCGGCGCTGTCGCCGGTGTGGCTGTACGTGCTGGGCTACCCCGGCGCGGTCTGGCTGGCCGTGGTTCTTGCCGTACTGATCTGGCTTCGCCACAAGACGAACATCGCCCGTCTCGTCGCGGGACGGGAACCGCGCATCGGGCGGGAATAGCCCGGCCCGGCGCGCCGGACCTCTCAGCCCCGGCCGGCGCCGCCTTCGAGAGCCTCGGCCGTGCGTTTCGTGTTGTCGTAGATGCCTATCACAAGAAAAAACATCCCGGCGAAAATAATCGCATAGATCGGTGCGCCGATGATCATCGCCAAACCGACCAATTGACCTTGTGAAATGGCCATGAGCCCCGCACCAACACCGGCGATTGTGATGATTCCGGCCACGATCCAAATAATGACGTCGAGAGATTTAATGATGAGATGCCGCATTTTGACTTCCTTTGCGTCACACTTGGCAGTGAGCGCAGGATGCCGCAGGAAGCACGTCGCCGCAACGAAAATCACGGCGGCGTGAAGTCGCACAAACCCGGTAGCCGAACCCGGCGCAAACCCGCCTCGGATCGCCATCGCCGGCGCGGCCTCGCCGCTCGGCTCCGAGCGCCGTCACCGATCTCCGGCGGTGTGTAGAGGCAGTCCCGCCTGCCTGCGGCCTCGACGGCGTCAAGCCGCCGAAAGCGGCCGTGTCCGGACAGGCGCGGATTGGAAGATTGGCGTTGAAAAGGGCCGGGTTGCCCTCGTTTGAACAAATTTCGTTCCGATTGTTCTTTGCGATACTTTGACGAAGGGGATGATTTGATGGGGCTTCTGGAAGCCGCCAAGCATTGCATGTCGCACTGGATCACCTTTTCAGGCCGCGCCCCGCGATCCGAATACTGGTGGTTTACCCTGTTCGCCGTCCTGCTGAACCTGGCCTTGCAGATCGTCTCCGGCATGGCGATGAGCCAGGGCGGCGCGATTGCCATCCTGGCCCTGATGGCGGCCTATCTTCTGGTCTCGATATTCCTCGGCATTGCCGGGATTTCCGCCGCCGTGCGACGTCTGCACGACAAGGACAGGTCGGGCTGGTGGTACTGGATCATGCTGGTGCCCGTGGTCGGCGTCATCCTGCTGCTGGTCTGGTTCTGCCAGCGCGGCACGCAGGGGCCGAACCGGTTCGGCCCGGACCCGCTGATGGGTATCGACGCCGAGGTTTTCGCCTGATCCGTCAGCTTCCCCCCCTGTCCCGGCCCCCGAGCCGGGACCTCCCGGTCAACAACAGGCACCGCCCCGGATCATTCACCGGGGCGGCATTCACGCCACGCCGGTGCTGACACGCAGTTTCTCATGTCAACCGTGATACCTGTCCTGTAAACCTCCGGATGCGAGATTCACGCGTGGCATGACAAGGAACGGCATGATGGAAACGTCAATCCTGATGGCAAGGCTGATGGGGCCGGTATTGCTGGTGGCCGCCGTCACCATGGTGGCGAACCCGAAAGACCTGCTCGGGATCGCGCGCGAGTTCCTCGGCAATCGCGCCCTGATCTTCGTCACAGGAGTTCTGGCGATGGTCGCCGGTCTCTCGATCGTCAACATTCACAATGTCTGGACAGCAGACTGGCGGATAATCATCACCCTGTTCGGCTGGGCACTGACCATCGGCGGGGCCGCCCGCATGGCGCTGCCGCAGATTGTCATCCGTGTCGGTGGTGCGATGACCGAAAGCCCCGCGATGATCCGTATCGCCGGTGCGGTCTGGCTGCTCATCGGCGCGATACTTGCCTACGAGGGATACTTCATGGCGCCGTGATAGGGTCGGCTGCCGGTCAGGACGATCCGCGCCTCATTCGTGCCGGGCGCAGTCCCGGTCGCCGCTTCCCGTCCGCCTCAATAACTGAACTCGCCGTAAATCCGGCTCAGATCGCCGCCCCAGTCGCCGTGGTAGCGCGCCAGCAGTTCGTCGCTCGGCGTTCTGCCGCTTTCGACGATCTCCTGCAGGGCGTTGAGGAAATGCGTCTCGTCGGGGATCATCCCGCCGGCCCCGGGCCGGGCGCGCGCGGCAAGCCCGGCGTGCGACAGTTTCAGAACCTCGCGCGCCAGATCGCGCATCGAGCGCCCGCGGATTTCCGCGCCCAGCCCGCGCTTGGCGGCGTCGCGCCGGAGCGCCTCGCGCTCCTCCGCCGTCCAGTCGCGGCACAGATCCCACGCCGCGTCCAGCGCGCCCTGGTCGTACATCAGCCCGACCCAGAACGCCGGCAGCGCGCAGATGCGCCGCCACGGCCCGCCATCGGCGCCGCGCATCTCCATGAATTGCTTGATCCGCGCTTCCGGGAAGATCGTCGTCAGGTGGTCGGCCCAGTCCGAAAGCGTCGGGATTTCGCCGGGCAGCGCCGGCAGGCGCCCGTCGAGGAAATCGCGGAACGACTGGCCCAGCGCGTCGATGTAGACGCCGTCGCGGTAGACGAAATACATCGGCACATCGAGCGCGTATTCCACGTAGCGCTCGAACCCCATGCCGTCCTCGAAGACGAAGGGCAGCATCCCGGTGCGGTCCGGGTCGAGGTCCTGCCAGATGCGCGAGCGCCAGGACTGGTAGCCGTTCACCTTGCCCTCAAAAAACGGCGAACAGGCGAACAGCGCGGTGGCCACCGGCTGCAACGCCAGCGCCACCCGGAACTTCCGCACCATGTCGGCTTCCGAGGCGAAGTCGAGGTTCACCTGGATGGTGCAGGTGCGGTACATCATCTGCGTGCCGTGGGTGCCCACCTGCCCCATGTAGCGCGTCATCAGCCGGTAGCGCCCCTTCGGCATCATCGGCATGTCTTCATGGCTCCATTCCGGCGCCGCGCCGAGCCCGATGAACCCCGCCCCGAGGCGGTCGGCAACCTGCTTCACCTCGCGCAGATGCTCGTTCACCTCGTCGCAGGTGGCGTGGATGTTTTCCAGCGGCGCGCCGGACAGCTCCAGTTGCCCGCCCGGTTCCAGGCTGACATTGGCGCCGGCCTTTTCCAGCCCGATGATGTTGCCGGCCTCCTCGACCGGCGTCCAGCCGAAGGCGTCGCGCAGCCCTTCCAGCATGGCCTTGATCGAGCAATGCCCGTCATAGGGCAAGGGCTTGAAATCCTTCAGGCAGTATCCGAATTTCTCGTGTTCGGTGCCGATCCGCCACGCTTCTTTCGGCTTGCACCCGTCGGCCAGGTATCCGGCCAGCTGGCCGCGGTCCTCGATCGGACCACCGCCCGACTGGGGTATAGACATGTCCCGTCCCCTCCGATGTGACGCGACGGTTCTGTCGCGGGCCGATGGCTTGGCGCAGAATTAGGCAGCCAACTCCCCCGGCGCAAGAGAAAGTGCCGCCTCATTCGTCCCGTCGCCAGATCGTGACCGCGCCGCTGTCGCCGCCCGCCATCGCTTCCAGCACCCTCTCCAGCGAAAACCCCGGAAGGGCAGCAAACGCGTCCACCAGCCCGTCCGCGCCTTCCGCCGTCACCGGCACGTAAACCGGCGGCCCGTCGCGGTGGTAAAGCACCCAGAAACGCCCGTTCCCGGCGGCCGCCATGCCGGTTCCGATCAGATCGACGGATGTCAGCGATTCGAGATCGGCAAAGCCGCCCGATTGCGGCCCGAGATAGCCGATCCGGCGTTCGTCGATCACCACGATGCCCGGCCCCTCGCGGCGGGTCGCTATCCGCGCCCTCGTCCAGGCCATCTTCAGCCACACCGCCGCGACCGGTCCGAATGCCGCAAGCACGACCCAGCCGAGCCAGCTTCCGGCGGACAGCAGATGCAGGCCCGTCCACAGAACCAGCGTCGCGGCGCAGGCGGCAGCCGCCGTTTCCGCCCAGCGCCGCAGCGAGGCGACGGCTTCGGGCCTCAGAAAGCTCATTGGTGTTCGTTCTTGCCGCGCGATCGCGCCCGGCGCTGCGCCCGGCCCGCGCTGCGCCCGCTCATCTCCAGTCCCCCAGCGTCGCGTGCCACAGGGTCAGCGCCGCCACCGCCGCCGTTTCCGCCCGCAGGACGCGCGGCCCGAGAGACACCGGAACCGCCCGGGAAAACCGCCGAAGCCTGTCGGCTTCCGCTTGCGAGAACCCGCCCTCCGGCCCGACGAGGATCGCCCAGGGCCCGGGCCCCGCCGCCTCCAGCGCGGCGGCCGCGCCTTGCGTCCGCGAGCGCTCGTCGCAGAACATCAGCCGGCGGTCCGCCGGAAATCCGTCCAGCAGGGGGCCAAGTTTCACCGGCTCGGCGACTTCCGGCACAAGGGTGGCGCCGGATTGTTCGGCGGCCTCCACCGCGTTGGCGCGCAGCCTTTCCGCCCGCACGCGCCCGACATCGGTGTACTCGGTGAACACCGGCAGCAGGCGCGACACGCCGATCTCCGTCGCCTTCTCGACGATGAAATCCGTGCGCGCCTTCTTGACCGGCGCGAACATCAGCCAGAGATCGGGCGCCGCCGCCTGGGGCGCGGCCGCCTCGCGGCAGATCACCGTGCCCGCGCGTTTGCCGGCTTCGGCGATTTCCGCCGTCCATTCGCCGTCGCGCCCGTTGAAGATGGCGATGAACTCACCGACGCCCAGCCGCATGACGGCAAACAGGTAGTGCGCCTGCCCGCGCGTCAGACCGGCGACTTGACCGCCGCCCAGCGGCACGTCCACATAGAGCCTGACTTTCGCGCGCATCCCCGATAAGACCCTTCGCCCATGACACAGGACGAGCATATGCCCCAAGCCGCCGGCGATGGAAAGGTGGCGGATGCGCCGGCGCGCAACTGGGTGGACCGGTACGCGCCCGCCCGGTCGCGCCCGTACCTGCGTCTCAGCCGCGCCGACCGGCCAATCGGCACCTGGCTGCTGCTGATCCCGTGCTGGTGGGGCCTGGCGCTGGCGATCGCCGCCGACACCGCCGGCGCCCGATGGCCGGACCTTTGGGTCGCCGTGGCCTGCTGCGCCGGGGCATTCCTGATGCGCGGCGCCGGCTGTACGTGGAACGACATCACCGACCGGAAGATCGACGCACGGGTCGCCCGCACCCGCTCCCGCCCGCTGCCTTCGGGGCAGGTAAGCGTCGCCCAGGCGGCGGTATGGATGGCTGCGCAGGCGCTGGTCGCCTTCGCCATCCTCCTGACTTTCAACCGGTACGCCGTCTTCGTCGGGATCGCCTCCCTTGGCACCGTCGCAATCTACCCGTTCGCAAAGCGATTCACTTGGTGGCCGCAGGTCTTTCTGGGGATCGCTTTCAACTGGGGCGTGCTGCTGGGATGGGCGGCGCATGAGGGATCGCTCGGCGTGGAACCGCTCATCCTCTATGCGGGGGGGATCGCCTGGACGTTGTTCTATGACACGATCTACGCCCATCAGGATACCGAGGATGACGCGCTGATTGGCGTGAGGTCCACGGCCCGGCTGTTCGGCGAAAACACGCCGCGATGGTTGCTGGCCTTCCTCGTCCTCTCGGTCTCGCTGATTGGTTTTGCGGCAATTCTTGCGACTTTGCCGCAGAGTGATCCGGTCTCGACCGGCCTCGGCGTCGCCGCCGCGTGGGCTTTCGGCTGGCATCTGGCGTGGCAGTTGCGGCGGCTGGACTTTCACGACGCCGGCAACTGCCTGCGGCTTTTCCGCTCGAACCGCGACGCCGGACTGATAGCGGCCGCCCTGCTGGCCGCCGCCGCCCTCGCCTGAGCCGGCTTGAACCCCGCCGGCCCATCACCTAGACAAAACGCCTCCGCAAAAAAACGCCCGACAGACCTTCTGATGCGTCCCGCCGCCATAGTCTTCGCCGCCGCGTGCCTTGCCGTCCTGAGCGGCCTGGCCTGGCTCGTCGCTGACCGCACGGTGGATACCATCGAGCGGCTGACGCTCGACCGGACGGCAACCGCGCTCTCGGCCGCCGGCGATGACTGGGCGAAGGTTCGGGTCGACGGGCTGACGGTTAGTGTTTCCGGTACCGCGCCGGCGGAGGCGCGGCGCATCCGGGTCATCGAGCTCCTGTCGGGAATCGTCGGCGCGGCGCGGATACGCGACACCATCAAGGTCGCGCCACCGGCGCCGGGCGATGCGCCGGCGCCGGTTGTGGAACTGCTGCGCACCGGCGCCTCGGTGTCGCTCATCGGACGCGTCCCGGCGGCGACGGAT
>JBHHXR010000159.1:0-8251 GCA_046757205.1 Paracoccaceae bacterium | reverse complement strand
GCACGTTGGACCAGCCGGTGGTGACGTGGCAGTCGGCGCAGGTCTCGGCCGAGGCTATATGCCCGGCAATCTTGCCGGTGGCGGTGCGTCCCTGATGGCAACTGACGCAGGCGCCCGTCACCGAGGCATGGTCGAGCCGGACATTGGCCCAGTTCGCCGTGACGTGGCAATCCTCGCAGGTCTTGGCCGACGGGATGTGACTGGCGGATCTGCCAACCGCACTCTTGCCGTCGTGGCAACTGGCGCAATCTCCGGATACGTCGCTGTGCTCGAAGCGGAATGGCGTCCAGCTTATCGTGGTGTGGCACTGCGCGCATTTTTCTCCGGTCGGCGGATGCCGCCGCGACTTCCCGCCGGCGGCCCTGTCGTCGTGACAGCTTTCGCAGGCGCGCGGCGTGTCGGTGAGAGCGCCGTTGATATGGCAGGACTCGCAAGCCACGTCGGCATGCGCCCCGGTCAGGGGAAATTTCGTGAACCCGTGGTTGAAACCGGCAAGCCGCAGGGGAAATTTCTGCGCAACCGCAGGGCCCGGAACGGCCAGGCTCAGGAGAAGCGTGAAAACCAGCGTTGCGAGTCCGGCAACAAGGGGCAGATCGGGTCGGGTATGCGACCACGCAAGGCGCGCGCGCATGGCAAATTTCCATCGTTTTCTGCAGTCGGCCCAAGACCCACACCGACTGGTGGATTTCTACCGGGACTTCAGATTCGACAACGCTCCGCACCAACCGCCCGCACCGGAGCGAAGTCCGGGGCGAACGCACCGGCCATCGCGTCGAACGTGAGGGAGAAGAAGGGGATCACTGCCGTTTCCGTTGCCTGGTTCGAGTCTCTGCATCAAACGCATGCGGCACCAACGCACTAATGGAAATTTTCTAACGGGCCAAATCTGTCAGAAAACTGACGACTGCGTTCAGCGGATTGTCAGGTTTGCGGGTTTCCGCTGATTCGCCCGGCGGCCGCCGCCGCCCGGCCCGGAACGACGGGCGGAATACGGCCGTCGAAGCGTGGAAAGTCAGAAATTTCAACAACAGTAGAGTAAATGTTTTTTCAATATTACAGCTACTTATAACGTGTTCCTCTTGCTCGGGGAAAGACCTCAGAGAATCTCGTCCAGTGCGCGGATCAAGGCCGATACTTCCTCCCGGCTCGTGTAATGCACAAGGCTTGCCCGCAACACCCCGTGCGCCGGGTCGATACCGAGAGACTCCAGCAGCCGGACGGCATAGAAATCGCCGCCGCCGGCCATGACGCCTTTGGGTGCCAGCGCCGCCGCCAGGTCTTCGCCGCTTCGCCGGTGATGCAGTGAAATCGTGCCGACCTTGGCATCCGGCGAGGCCGGGCCGATCAGGCGCAGGTCGTTGCGGTCGCGCAGGTATTCCAGCAGCGGCGCCATCATCGCCCGCTCGTGTCGCCGCTGGAGCTCAAGCACCGCGGCGGCCCGGCCCGCCGGAGCCGCCCCGGCAGCCGGAAAGTGGTGGGCAAACACCGCGTCCACATAGTCGGCGATGCCCGCCGCCGCCGCGATCTGCGCGTGATCCGGACCGGCCGGCGTGAACTTCCTGGTCAGCGAACCGGCGTTGAAGTAATGCGCCTGATTGGGCAGCCGGTCGGCCAGGCTTCGGGTAATCGTCATGATCCCCTGGTGCGGGCCGTACGTCTTGTAGCTCGAGAACATATAGATGTCGGCGCCGAGCGCCGCCACGTCGGGAAACCCGTGCGGTGCCGTGCTGACGCCATCGACGCAGACGACGGCCCCGGCGGCATGCGCCATGGCGGCGATCTCGGCGACCGGATTCAGTTCGCCGACGATGTTGGAACAATGCGGAAAACAGACCAGCCGCACCTTGTCGTCGATCAGGCCCGCGAGGGACGCGGGATCAAGATGCCCGGTTTGCGGGTCGACGTGCCATTCGCGGATCTCGATGCCGGCGGCGGCCAGCTTGCGCCAGACCCCGGAATTCGCCTCGTGGTCCTGGTCGGTTACGACGATGGCCTCGCCTGCCGCCAGCATTTCGCGAAACGCCTGGGCCAGTACAAAGGTGTTCTGGCTTGTCGATGGTCCGAAATGCAGCTCGTCCTCGCCGACATTGAGCATGGCCGCTATCCGCGCCCGCGCCTCGTCCATTTCCTCGCCGGCCAGGATGGATGCGCGGTACGGCGCATAGGGCTGGACCTTGCGCTGCCGGTAATACCGGATCAGCCTGTCGATGACCTGTGCGCAGGTGTAGGATCCGCCCGCGTTCTCGAAGAATGCCTGCCCGGCCAGCGACGGCTCGCGGAAAGCGGGAAACTGGGCGCGCACGAATTCGATGTCAAGCTGGGGCATCGGCTCCTCTCGAAAACGGAAAGTCCCGGGCCGAGGGACCGGGTTTACCAGTCTGCTGAACCCACGTGGAAACTTCAAGGAAACAGTGACGGGGAGCCCTCCCGGCGCGCTTCGACACGGGCCGCGCCGTCGCGTTACCGCATACGATGCGCGGAAATAATATTCTTGGTTGGCCAAGCCCCCCCGTTTTCGGTAGTTTCCCCGGAATGGAAGCGGAATAATCACTTCGGCAAACCGGGAGGAACTCATGAAACGAAACATCTTCGGCATTGCGGCGGCGGCGGCCGTCACGGTCTCGCTCGCCGGTCAGGCACTGGCGACGGAATGGAATGTCTCGCTATGGGGCAAGCGTCGCGCGTTCACTGAGCATGTCGAGAAACTTGCGGAACTCGTTTCACAGAAGACCAACGGCGAGTTCACGTTGAACCTGTCCTATGGCGGGCTGGCAAAGAACCGCGAGAACCTCGACGGTATTTCTATAGGCGCTTTCGAGATGGCGCAGTTCTGCGCCGGCTACCACGCCGACAAGAACCCCTCTATCACGGTGCTGGAACTGCCATTCCTCGGCGTCGATTCGCTGGAGAAGGAAATCGAGGTCTCGATGGCGGTCTACCAACACCCGGCGGCGATCGCTGATCTCGCCCGCTGGAACGCGACGCTGGTGATGCCGTCGCCGTTGCCCCAGTACAACGTGATCGGGGTTGGCGATGCACCCAGGACGCTTGACGACTTCAAGGGGCTTTCGGTCCGCGCCACGGGCGGCATCGGCAAGGCAATGGCCGCCATCGGCGCCGTTCCGACATCCATGTCGGCGACCGAGGTCCGCCAGGCGCTGGATTCCGGCGTGGTGAAGGCGGTGTCCTTCGCCCCGCACGCGCATATGGCATTCGGAACCGTGGCTAACGCCAAATGGTGGACCACCAACCTCAACCCGGGCACGGTCAACTGCCCGGTGGTGGTCAACACCGACGCGCTGAACGCCCTGACCGACAGCGAACGCGAGGCGCTCCTTGGCTCCGTCGACGAGGCGCTGGCGCATTACGTCGACAACTACAACAACAAGACCATGGCCAAATGGGGACCGCTGATCCAAGAAAAGGGCATCGAGCGCATCACCTATGACGACGCCTCGCTGGCCGCCTTCCGCGAGGCCGTCGCCGGCCCGGCGGCAGCCGCCTGGATCGAGGAGAACACGGCACGTGGTTTGCCTGCGCAAGAACTCTACGATCTGGTAAAGGGCCTGATCGCCGAGTAATCGGCGACGGGCAGGGAAAATTGCCGCCTCCCCTCCGGGGGGCGGCTCTTTCTTGGCGGGAAATCAGGAGATGGCAGGCACAAAATCCGTTCTCGACGACGGCAGCCTGCTCAGCAGGCTGGATCGGGGCCTGTTCCGGCTGGAGAAATTTCTCGCGCTGGTCGGCGGCATCGCGGTGTTCTCGCTGATGTTGCTGGCGGTGGTAAGCGTCGGCGGGCGGAACTTCTTCAACCGCCCGCTGTCCGGTTATGTCGACTGGATCGAACAGGCGATGCCGCTGATCGCCTTTGTCGGCGTCGCCTATTGCCAACGGCTGGGCGGGCATATCCGCATGGACATTCTCATCGGCCGGCTGCGCGGGCGCTGGCTGTGGGCGGCCGAATTCGCCTCGACGCTGATCATGCTGGTGCTGATGGTACTGCTGGTGTGGGGAAGCTGGTCGCATTTCCAGCGCTCCTTCGATCTCGCGGCACCGTTGTGGAGCCGCGATTCCAGTTTCGACATCCGGCTGCCGCTGTGGCCGAGCAAGCTGCTGGTGCCGATCGCCTTCTCGGTACTGTGCGCGCGGCTGGTGCTGCAGGCCTGGGGCTACGGGCGGGCGCTGGTGCACAACCTGCCGCGCCCGGTGGCGGTGCCGCTGATCGAGGACGCGGCGGCCGTGGCGGCGCACGAGGCGGAGACGGTTTCCGGTTTCGACAACGGGGATGCCGCCTGATGGGGCCGGTCGAAATCGGCATCGCCGTCACCGTGGCGATGGTGGTCATGGTGATCATCGGCGTGCGCGTCGCCTTCGCCGCCGCGCTGGCCGGGCTGGTCGGGCTGATCTGGATTTTCTGGGCCAAGAAGGGCTACGACCCGGAGCAGTTCCTGTGGGCGCTGACGGTGGCCACCAAGACCGCCGGCCAGGTGCCGCATTCCAAGATATCCTCGCAGGCGCTGTCGCTGATCCCGACCTTCATCCTGATCGGCTTCCTGGCCTATTACGCCGGGCTGACCAAGGCGCTGTTCGAGGCGGCGAAACGCTGGGTCGGCTGGCTGCCGGGGGGGCTGGGCGTCTCCACCGTGTTCGCCACCGCCGGTTTCGCCGCGGTCTCCGGCGCCTCGGTCGCCACCGCCGCGGTATTCGCCCGCATCGCCATCCCCGAGATGCTGGCGATCGGCTACGACAAGCGGTTCGCGGCCGGCGTGGTGGCCGCCGCCGGCACGCTGGCCTCGCTGATCCCGCCCTCGGCGATCCTGGTGATCTACGCCATCATCGTCGAGCAGGACGTCGGCGCGCTGCTGCTGGCGGGGTTCCTTCCCGGCGCGTTTTCCGCCGTCATTTACGCGGTACTGGTCATCGGGCTTGCCCTGACCTTCAGGAATTTCGGCCCGCCGGTCGGCGGCTTCACGTGGTTGGAGAGGCTTCGCTCGCTGCCCGGCGCGCTGCCGATCTTCTTCGTCGTCACCATCATCATCTTCTTCATCTACAACCCCCTGGGCGGCGACGCCTGGGGAACCCCGACCGAAGGCGGCGCGCTGGGCGCCTTCGTGGTGTTCCTGATGGCGCTCTACCGCGGCATGCGCTGGCGGCAATTACGCGACGCGCTGCTGGAGACCGCCAAGCTGGCGGTGATGATCTTCACCATCATCTGGGGCGTGCTGATCTATGTGCGATTCCTCGGTTTCGCCGATTTGCCCGGCGCCTTCGCCGCGTGGATCACCTCGCTCGACCAGAGCCCCGTTCTGACGCTGGTATTCATCCTGCTGGCCTATGCCGTCCTCGGCATGTTCATGGACGCCATCGGCATGCTGCTGCTGACCCTGCCGGTGGTCTATCCAGCGGTCATCGCGCTCAATGGCGGCGAGGGTGTGGCCGCCGCCGACAGCGCCTTCGGCATGTCCTCGGTCGGCTGCGGCATCTGGTTCGGCATCATCGTGGTCAAGATGGCCGAGCTGTGCCTGATCACCCCGCCGATCGGGCTCAACTGCTTCGTGGTGGCCGGGGTGCACCCGGAACTGTCGGTGCAGGACGTCTTCCGCGGCGCCTCGCCGTTCTTCGTCGCCGACGCGCTGACCATCGCCGGTCTGGTGGCGTATCCGGGCATCGTGCTCTACCTGCCCAGCCTGCTGCTCGGCGGCTAGCGGCACATGCGTTGACTATCCCGGCCACGGCGCGTTAGCTGTCGGCAACGCGCAAGAATAACGGAACCGGGAAGCAATTCCGGGACGCGTGGTCCCGCGGAACCGAAACAGAAGGGGAGATGGAAATGACACGTATCAACCGTCGCGAAGCGCTCGGGGTTATCGGAGCGGCCGCGGCCGCATCCGCAATCGGCGCACCGGCAAGGGCCGGCACCAGCATCAAGGTCGGAGCCCTGCGCTTCACCAGCCATTCGGCGAGTTTCGTGGCCTTCGAGCGCGGCTACTTCGCCGATCAGGGCCTCGATGTCGAGTTCAAGTTCTTCCAGGCCGCTCAGCCGATGGCCGTGGCCATCGCCTCGGGCGACGTGGACTATGCCGTGACGGCGATTTCCGGCGGCCTGATCTCGCTCGCCGAAAAGGGCGCGCTGAAGGTCATCGGCGGCGCGCTCAGCGAGGAGAAGGGCATCGACGGTCAGAAAATCCTGGCTTCCAACGCCGCGTTCGACGCCGGATTGACCGCGCCGTCGCAACTCGACGGCAAGACTTTCGGCATGACGCAGGCGGGATCTTCATTCCACTACATGGGATCGAAGATCGCCGCCAAGGAAGGCGTCACGGTAAGGTTCAAGCCGTTGCAGAAGGTGGGCGCCATCATCGGCGCGATCAAATCGGGCCAGATCGACGCCTGGTCGATCGTGCCCCACATCGCCAAGCCGCTGGCCGGTGCGGGCGCGGTTCACATCATCGGCGACGTGGCCGACTACATACCCGACTATCAGGTCACCACGGTTTTCACGTCCGCCGAAAACGCCGCCAATCAGCGCGCCAAGACCGAGGCGTTCCTGAAGGCCTTCTCGGCCGGAGCGGACGATTTCAACGCCGCGCTTGTCGACAAGACGGCAGGCGACGCGGAAGCCGAGGCAATGGTCGATCTGGTGCACAAATACGTCTACGCCGACCGGCCGCGCGAAAAGGCCGCCAAGAGCATCCGCAACGGCGCCATGCGCATCAACAGGGGCGCGGCGCTGAACCTCGCCTCGGTCACCGATCAGCTCGACTGGTTCAAGGCGGAAAACCTGGTCAGCGGCGACATCACGCTGGAGACCGTGGTCGACACCTCCTACGTCGAGACCATGTAAACACATCGGGCGGGGTGCCTCTGCCCCGCCCCGGCCTGCCGGCGCGCGGAGCGATGGAACTTCAACTCGACCACATTTCGCACGCCTACGGCGCGACCGACGTTCTGAACGACATAAACCTGATGATCCCGGCCGGCCGGATCGTTTGCTTCGTCGGTCCGTCGGGTTGCGGCAAGTCGACCTTGCTGCGGCTCATCGGCGGTCTCGAACAACCGGCGTCCGGCCGCATCCTGCAACTTGGCGATCCGCCGGAAAAATGCCTGAACCCGCTGACCTACGTGTTCCAGGACTTCGCTCTGCTGCCCTGGCGGAGCGTCGAGGGTAACGTGAGCCTTGCGCTGGAAGACCATGGAATAAAAGGGAAAGAGCGCGAGGATGTGATCCGCGACGTGCTCGGCAGGACAAAGCTGTCGGATTTCCGCAAGGCGCTTCCCAAGCAACTGTCCGGCGGCATGAAGCAGCGCGTGGCGATCGCCCGGGCGCTGGCCGTCAACCCGGCGGTCATGCTGCTCGACGAGCCGCTTTCGGCGCTCGACGCGCAGACCCGGGAGTTGCTGATGGACGATTTGATAACTCTGTGGTCGCGAAGCCCGTTTACCGCCGTTTATGTCACCCACAACCTGGCCGAGGCGGTCCGGCTCGGCCACTCGATAGTGGTGCTGTCGCGGCGCCCGGGGGAAATCCGGGAGATCGTCACCATCGACAAGCCGCTGGAGGATCGTCAGCTCGGCGACAGCGACCTCTATGAGCCGCAAAAACACCTGTGGACGCTGATGCGCGACGAGGCGCGGGCGGCCGACGAGGAATTGCTGGATGGATAATACCGACATCGCGCAACAAAGGATCGTGACCTTTCGCGGCGGCGGCTTCGCGCCGAAGCCGGTCCGATGGGTGGGGCTGGGGGTGTTCGTGGCGCTGATCGCGCTGGCCGAGGCGGGAACCCGCGCCGGCGTAATTTCCAACCTTACCCTGCCAAGACCTTCGGACGTTTTCCTGACCTTCGTCGAGCTCTGGCGCTCCGGCCTGCTGTGGCAACACCTGATCCCGTCGCTGACGCGGCTTGCGGTAGGGGCGGCGCTCGGCGGCACCGCCGGGATCGGCATCGGCGTCGTCATCGGCCTGTTCTCCCATGTCCGGGCTGCCCTGGTGCCGCTGGTCGCCGCCATATTTCCGATCCCGAAAATCGCGCTGCTGCCCTTGTTCGTGATCTGGTTCGGCATCGACGAGGGTTCCAAATACGCGCTGATCGCGCTCGGCACCTTCACGCCGACCGTGGTGGCGACCTACGGCGCGGTGGACAACGTGGACCGCACGCTGATCCGCATGGGGCAGAGCTTCGGGCTCACCTGGGCCTCGATCGTGCGCAAGATCGTGCTGCCCGGCGCCATGCCCGGCATCCTATCCGGC
>JBHHXR010000158.1:0-8343 GCA_046757205.1 Paracoccaceae bacterium | reverse complement strand
AAATGCGCCTGTCGACATCGCTGAACCCATGCAGCGACAGCGTTTCGCTCAACACCTGGTCCACCGAATGGCGCGGGTGAAGCGAGGCGTAGGGATCCTGAAAGACCATCTGCACGGCACGGTAAAAGCTGCGGTCGCGTTTCGCGCCCAGCGGCATTCCAAGAACCTCCATGCGCCCGCTCCATGTCGGAACAAGCCCGGTCAGCGCCCGCAGGATGGTGGACTTTCCCGATCCGCTTTCGCCCACCAACCCGAAACTTCCGCCCTCCGGCACCGTGAAACTCGCGTGCTTCACGGCATCGACGCGGTCCCCTTGCTCGCCGAACCAGACGCTCAGGTCCTCGATCAGGATGCCGCTCATTGCCGCCCGCTCACGCTGTCCTCGTTCTGCCATGCCGGATCGCGCGACAGCACTTCCAGCCGCTCGCGCGGCGCGTCGAGCCGCGGCAGCGAATTGAGCAGGCCGCGCGTATAGGGATGCGTCGCCTCGTGCAGGCGGTCGGCCTCGCAGGTTTCCACCACCCGGCCGGCATACATGATCAGCACCCGGTCGCAGAACGACGACACCAGGTTCAGGTCGTGGCTGATGAAGATCAGCCCCATTCCGCGTTCCTGCACCAGCTTGTCCATGATCTCCAGCACCTGCATCTGCACCGAGACATCGAGCGCCGAGGTCGGTTCGTCGGCGATCAGGATCTTCGGGTCCGGGATCAGCATCATGGCGATCATGATGCGCTGGCCCATGCCGCCGGAAACCTCGTGCGGATACAGCCGGTACACCCTTTCCGGGTCGCGGATCATCACCGCCTCCAGCATGTCCAGCGATTTGCGCCTTGCCTCATCCCTGGAGACGTCGGCGTGCAGCCGGTAGGCCTCGGAGATCTGGTCGCCCACCCGCATCACCGGATTGAGCGAGAATTTCGGGTCCTGCATGATCATCGAAATGCGGTGGCCGCGCACGGCCCGCATCTGACGCTCGGTCTTGGCCATGAGATCTTCGCCCTGCAACTCGATACGGTCGGCCGTCACCATGCCGGGCGGCTGGATCAGCCGCAGGATGGCGCGGCCGGTCATCGACTTGCCGGAGCCGGATTCGCCGACGATCCCCAGCCGCTCCTGCCCCAGCGAGAAGCTGATGCCGCGCACCGCGTCGAACACGCCGCTGCGGGTGGGGAACTTCACCCAGAGGTTCTCGACGTCCAGCAGAGCGCTCAATTCGAACTCTCCTTGGGGTCAAGCACATCGCGCAGCCCGTCGCCCAGGAGGTTGAACGCCAGCGACACCGTGAAGATCGCCAGACCGGGCACGGTTGCGACCCACCAGTGGTCGAGGATGAACTTGCGGCCTTCGGAGATCATCGCGCCCCACTCCGGCGTCGGCGGCTGCGCGCCGAGGCCGAGAAAGCCCAGGCCCGCGGCGGCCAGGATGATCCCGGCCATGTCCAGCGTCACCCGCACCACCAGCGAGGATATGCACAGCGGCCAGATGTGCTTGGTGATGATCCTAAGCGTCCCCGCGCCCTGCAGCCGGATGGCGTGGATATAGTCGGAATTGCGGATGGTCAGCGTTTCGGCGCGGGCGATCCGCGCATAGGGCGGCCAGGCGGTCAGCGAAATTGCCAGCACCGCGTTCTCGATACCCGCCCCCAGCGCGGCGACGAAAGCGAGCGCCAGCACCAGCCGCGGGAATGCCAGGAAAATGTCGGTGATGCGCATCAGCACGACATCGATCCAGCCGCCGGCGTAACCCGCCACGGTGCCCACGAACAGCCCCGCCACCGGGGCCACGATGGCCACCAGTGTCACGATGTAAAGCGTGATGCGGGAGCCGTAGATCAGCCGGCTGAGAATGTCGCGCCCCAGACTGTCGGAGCCGAGGATGTATTTGTCGGACCCCGGCGGCTGAAGCCGCGCCGCCAGGTCCTGGGTGAACGGATCCTGCGGCGCAAGGAACGGCGCAACGGCCGCCACGGCAACCAGAAAGACCAGAATGCCGAGGCCGAACATCGCCATGTGATTGCCCCGGAACGACAGCCATCCCTGATACATCGCCGAGAGCCGCGCATGCCGCCGTGACGTCGGCGTGTCGGTCAGCAGCCAGGCGCGCAGGCTCTGACGCGGTTCCGCGCTCGCAGTCATTTCGCCCTCGGGTCGAAAAATTTGTAAAGGAGATCGGAAAAGATGTTCAGCAGCACGAATACCAACCCGACGACGACGGTGCCGCCCATCACCGCGTTCATGTCCGCCGACAGCAGCGATGTCGTGATATAGGAGCCGATCCCCGGCCAGGCGAAGATGATCTCGGTCAGCACCGAGCCTTCCAGCAACCCGGCATAGCTCAGCGCGATGACGGTGATAAGCTGGACCCGGATGTTGCCGAAGGCGTGCTTCCAGATCACCGCGCGTTCCGACATGCCCTTGACGCGCGCGGTGATGATGTATTCGGCGCTCAGTTGCTCCAGCATGAAGCTGCGCGTCATGCGGCTGATATAGGCCAGCGAGTAATATCCCAGCAGCGAGGCGGGCAGAACGATATGGGAAAACGAATTCCGGAACACTTGCCAGTTGCCGTCCAGCATGCTGTCGACAAGGATCATGCCGGTAACGGACGGAACAAGGTCCTCGTAGAATATGTCCACCCGGCCCGGGCCGCCGACCCAGCCGAGAATGCCGTAGAAGACCAGCAGCCCGACAAGCCCGAGCCAGAATACCGGCATGGAGTACCCGATCAGCGCCACCACCCGCGCCAGCTGGTCGATCCAGGAACCCCGTTTGACGGCGGCGAAGACGCCCAGCGGCACCCCCAGGAAGACCCCCATCAGCGTGCCGAGCGTTGCCAGTTCCATGGTTGCCGGGAACACACGCTTGATGTCGTTGGAAACCGGAAATCCGGTGCGCAATGATATTCCGAAATCACCCTGCACCACGTCCTGCAGGTAATAAATGAATTGCACTATCAATGGCTTGTCGAGGCCAAGCTCGATATAGGCGGCGTCGTAGATTTCCTTGGAGGCCCTCTCGCCGACGATCGACAGAACCGGGTCGACGGGCATCACGCGCCCGATGAAGAACGTCACGAACAGAAGGCCCAGCATCGTCGCCGCGACAGTGGCGACGGTGTTCACGGCCTTTCTTGCATGCTGCAAAAAGGGCGACTTTCGCCGCCCTTTCCCGGTGTCGGTAGTCAACGCCATTTACTTTGTGACGGGCCAGTAGGAGACGGCCGTGATGGCGCCGCCGAGGTTCAGGTTCTTGACGTTGGACGCCCGGCCCGTCTGTTCGATCTTCTGGAACATGATGGCGAACGGTGCCGTCCGCTGATGCTCGCGCTGGATCTCTTCATACATCTGCCGGCGCTTGTCGCGGTCGTTCTCGACCACCGCCGCCAGCGTCATCTTGGTCATCTCCGGAATGTCCCAGGAGTTGCGCCATGCCAGCACGCCGGTCAACCCGGCCTCGTCGGAGTTGTCGTCGTTCTGCGCGAATGTCGCGGCGTTGGTGTTCGGGTCGGGATAGTCCGGCCCCCAGGCGCCGAGATAGATATCGTGCTGACGCGCCCGGTAGACGGCGAGCATCTGCTTGGCGGTTCCGACCGTGATGTTCACCTTGATGCCGGCCTGCCCGAACGTGTTCTGCAGCGACTGGCCGATTTCCAGCCGTTCCTGCGCCTCGCGCACGATCATGCCAACCTCGAAACCGTCGGGATATCCCGCTTCGGCCAGCAGTGCCTTGCCTTTCGCGATATCCAGCGAATAGGGCTTGTCGTCGATGGCGCCGAGGAAGGTTCTCGGCAGGAAAGCCTGATGGATGACGTACTGACCCTTCAGGAAGCTGTCCTGCATTCCCTTGTAGTCGATCAGGTACTTCATCGCCTCGACCACTTTAGGATTGGCCAGAATCGGGTTTTTCTGACTCATCGAGATGTACATCAGCCGCCCGCGCAACTCGCTGTCGACCGAAATCCCCTCCTTGCCGGAGAGGCCGGCGATGTCATCGGGGTTGAGGTTGCGCGCGATGTCGATGTCGCCGCGTTCCAGCAGCAGGCGCTGCGTCGCGCTTTCCTGGATGTGGCGGACGACGACGCGCTCCATCGCCGGGGCGCCGAGATAGAAATCCGGGTTGGAAACCAGAGTGATGGATTCGTTGGGCTTCCAGCTTCCCAGTTTGTAGGCACCGGAACCGGCGGTGTTCGTACGCAGCCATTCGTTGCCGAGATCGCCGTTCGCGTCGTGCTCCATCACCACCTTGCTGTCGACGATGCCGCCGATGGTGGCGGTCAGGCTGTTCAGCACGAACGAAGTCGCGAAACGCTTGTCCGTGGTGATCTGCAACGTCATGTCATCGGTCGCCACGATGGTCTGCTCGACGTTTTCCGGCGTGAAGCCGAACTGCGTCAGGATGAACGACGGCGTCTTGTTCAGGATGATCGCGCGGCGCAGGCTGAATTCGGCGTCCCTGGCGGTCACAGGGTTGCCGGAATGGAATTTCACGCCTTCGCGCATCTTGAAGGGTATGGTCTTGCCGTCGTCGGATACCTCCCAGCTTTCCGCCAGGTCGGGGCCGTAGCCGGCGTCGAGGTTCATCGGGTCGAAGTTGACCAGCCTGCCGTAGACGTTGCGGATGATGTCGCTGCCCGAGAACTCGAACGACTGCGCCGGGTCCAGCGTGGTGACGTCGTCGATCTGCGTGGCGATGACCAGCATGTTCGCCGGCGTCTCGGCCACCGCGGGCGCGATTGCGGCGCTGGCGGCCAAAGCCACCGCGGTGCTGAATATCATTGATCGGATGGGTCTCACGATCTTCCTCCCCTGTTGTTGTTGAGCTTGAGTCTTCGAGAAAGACATTAGTCATTCCAGCCAGGGAATAGTCAACCTGCAAGCGACCGGCCGGGGCGAGCTGACACGTGCCGCTTGCCTCACTGATGAAACGCAAGACCAAGTACCCGCAGCCAGTTCCCGTGGCAAAGTTTGCGCATCAAGGCGTCGTCGATCCCGTGCGCGGCCATCGCGGCGCGCAGCGCCGGAAGCCCGGAACAATCGCCGATTTCCGAGGGGATCACGGCGCCGTCGAAATCCGAGCCGAAGCCGACCCGGTCGTCGCCCAGCTTCCCGATCAGATGGTCCAGATGCCGCATCACCGTGTCGAGGCCGGTATCCGACATCTGCCCGTCGGGGCGCAGGAACGCCACCGCGAAATTGATACCCACCATGCCGTCGCTGTCGCGGATGGCGGAAAGCTGATCGTCGGTCAGGTTGCGCGCGTGCGGGCAGATCGCGTGGGCGTTGGAGTGGGTCGCCACCAGCGGCGCGTTGCTGATTTTGGCGACGTCGCGGAACCCGGCCATGTTCAGATGCGACAGATCGATCATGATGCCCAGCCGGTTGCATTCCCGAACAAGCTCCTTGCCGGCACCGGTCAGCCCCGGCCCGGTATCGCCGTCGGAAGGAAACCGGAACGGCACCCCGTGGCCGAAGGCGTTGGGACGGCTCCACACCGGGCCGAGCGAACGCAGACCGGCCCGATGGAGTACCTCCAGCGCATCAAAACCGGTGTCGATCGCTTCGGCCCCCTCGATATGCATGATGGCCGCCAGCGTGCCTTTCGCCAGGCACTCGCGAATGTCGCCGACGGTGCGGCAGATCCGCAGCGCACCGCCGGCCTCCAGCCGCGACAGGATGGCTGCCTGCGCCATCGCCACCGGCAGAGCCTCGGCTTGCGGAATTTCGTCCGGCAGCGGCAGGTCGTAGACCGGCTTCTGCATCTCGGTGAACTTTTCGTCCAGCGCTACCTCGGAAGGCACGTAATTGGCGAAAAACCCGCCGCCGAAACCGCCGCGCTTGACCTTGGCCATGTCGATATGGCCGCTGGTGCCGTCCGAGAAAACTTCCACGGGATCGGCGTCCTGCGTCCGGTACAGTTTGAGCAGGACATCGTTATGCCCGTCGAACATGAGCGGAAAACCGGTTTCGGACATCGAATCCTCGCAAATGGCGGCTGACCCGGCGGCCGGGAATCGACACCGGTACCGGCAGCACTAGCACCAAACCGTCCGGGGGGAAATCGGCGCAAACTGCACATTCGAGTGCACAAGGGTAATAGGATGTGTCCCTCCAAAATCACTGGCTTACGGCAAGTCGGCGCGTTATTGCAGCGCCCCGGGCCGCTCTGCGCCGCGCCAGGACAGGCACCAGAATTCCTGAGTTCCTTAAATATCCAACCCGGCAGGTATCGGCCAGATCATGATGCCCAAAGACGGAAATCACCTTCATGAAAGGTGACCGCGCCAACCACAGAGCGGCGCGTGACTGGGCGGGCGCGAATGCGCCCGGCCCGGTGGGCAGGTAGCCGCAGCCCGGGCCACGGGGCGACCCGGGCGGGATAACCGGAGTTGTTTCCAAGTGAACTCATCATGCACTGGCGCGCCGCCGGTGACGGCAGAGCGCGGCCACCGTAACCCATACCGATGCGCCACATCTCGACGCCACCCGGCGTAAGCGCTATAGACCTGCTGACTTTCTGAAACGGGTGACGAAAATGGCTTCCGAAATGCTCAATTCCTTTCGTACCGGCCCCGACGAACGCGGCCGCTTCGGCGATTTCGGCGGCCGGTTCGTCTCCGAGACGCTGATGCCGCTCATTCTCGATCTGGAGGCGGAATACGAGAAGGCCAAGACCGACAAGAGCTTCTGGGCCGAGATGGACGATCTGTGGAAGCACTATGTCGGCCGGCCCAGCCCGCTCTATTTCGCCGAGCGCCTGACCGGGCATTTCGGCGGCGCGAAGATATACCTCAAGCGCGACGAGCTGAACCACACCGGCGCCCACAAGATCAACAACGTGCTGGGCCAGATCCTCTTGGCGCGGCGCATGGGCAAGACCCGGATCATCGCCGAGACCGGCGCCGGCCAGCACGGCGTGGCCACGGCCACCGCCTGCGCCCTGTTCGGACTGAAATGCGTCGTCTTCATGGGCGAGACCGATGTCGAGCGGCAAAAGCCCAACGTCTTCCGCATGAAACTGCTGGGCGCCGAGGTGGTGTCGGTGACCGCCGGGCGCGGCACGCTCAAGGACGCCATGAACGAGGCGCTGCGCGACTGGGTGACCTACGTCGACGATACCTACTACTGCATCGGCACGGTGGCCGGCCCGCACCCCTACCCGGCGATGGTGCGCGATTTCCAGGCGATCATCGGCAAGGAAGCCAGGGCGCAGATGCAGGAACGCGAGGGGCGGCTGCCGGATTCGCTGGTCGCCTGCATCGGCGGCGGCTCGAACGCCATGGGGCTGTTCTACCCGTTCCTCGACGACAAGTCGGTGCGGATCATCGGGGTGGAGGCAGGCGGCCACGGGGTAGACGAACGCATGGAGCACTGCGCCTCGCTCACCGGCGGGCGGCCCGGCGTGCTGCACGGCAACCGCACCTACCTGTTGCAGGACGGCGACGGGCAGATCCTCGAAGGCCACTCGATCTCCGCCGGGCTCGACTATCCCGGCATCGGCCCGGAACATTCCTGGCTGCACGAGACCGGTCGGGCGGAATATGTCTCGGTGACGGACGCCGAGGCGCTGGAGGCGTTTCAGCTTTCCTGCCGGCTGGAAGGCATCATCCCCGCCCTTGAACCGAGCCACGCGCTGGCCCATGTGGCGAGGATAGCGCCGGACCTGCCGAAAGATCACCTGCTGGTGATGAACATGTGCGGCCGCGGCGACAAGGATATTTTCGCCGTCGCCGACGCGCTCGGCGACGAGATGTGAATCCCCCCGGGGCCGGGTGGCGCCCCGAAGAAGGCCCCAGAGGCCGGAAGAGAGAGAACAAGATGTCAGTCTATGAAGTCGGGGACCTCGTGGTCCTCACGGCGGGATCAATGCGCATGGCCGTGGAGGCGGTCGAGGGCGACAGCGTGTCGGTGGTGTGGTGCCACGAAGGCCGCATCGGCCGTGATTCGTTTAACCCGAAACTGCTGAAGAAATGGGAATTCCGCGAGGACGATCGGGGCGGCGACCGCCGCTCGGGCAGCGGCAAACCCTACAGGGGCGAACGCGATGGCGGCGGGCGGCCACACAAGGCGGGCGGCGATGACAGGCCGCGCGGCAAGCCCGGCTGGGACGGAAAACCCCGCGAAAAGAAATACTTCCGCAAGGATTAGGCGCGCGTGAAACGGCGCCGGCCTTCGCCTTTCCAGGCGAAATCCGGTCTATAACTGGGGTTTATGCCCGTAAACCTGCGGATTTTCAGCCGACCGTAAACGCTAGTCCAATGGAAAAGCCGCGGCCGACAGCAATATCGGGCGGACTCTCGGACGGCGCGCGGCGTGGGAAAAGAACCCTCCAAGGCGAAACGCCG
>JBHHXR010000157.1:0-8456 GCA_046757205.1 Paracoccaceae bacterium | reverse complement strand
TGACGCCGCCATAGCCGCCTTCCTGCGTGCCCTTGGAACGCGCCAGCCGCTTGCGGGTGGCATCCGCGAACATGCCGGCGACGCGGCGGATCAGCTCCGGCGAGACATCGTGGTTCGGCCCGCCCATGCGGTCCTGTACCTGCTCGGGGCTGTAATCGGCGAGTACGCCGTCGACATATTCCTGCCAGCCCGTGGTGTGGGCCTTCAGGAAATCCCAGTCGATCACGTCGTCATGTTCCTTGAGCAGCACATGCGCGATGGCGTTCAGGAAACTGATGTCGCCGTTCAGGATCGGCACATGGACGCTGTTGTCGGGGTTGATATCGGCGTAACCCATGGCCGTGCCGGTGTTGCGCGGGTCGACGACCACCGTGGGAATATCGGCCTTCTTCTTGTGGTCTGCGGCGCGCCAGAAAACGATCGGGTGTGCTTCCCGGGGGTTGTGCCCGAAATGCATGATCATGTCGCACAGCTCGATGTCCTCGTAGGCCAGCGGCGGCGTGTCGGATCCCAGCGTCGCGAAATAGCCGGTCACCGCCGAGGTCATGCACATCCGCGCGTTGGCCTCGATGGTGTTGGAGCCGAGCACGCCTTTCATGAACATGTTTTCGAGATACTGGCCCTCCATGGTGAGCTGGCCGGAGCCGTAGAGCCCGATCGAGTTGCCGCCGTATGTCTTCACCAGATGGGCGATCTTGTGATCGACCATTTCGGAGGCGTCCTCGTAGGAAACGCGGACGAAATGCTCTTCGTCGAAGGAGCCTTTGGTGGCGGACACGTACTCAAGGTCGCCGTGGCCGGGCTTGTTCCACTCCTCCCAGACGTCCTTGCGGACGTAGCTGTCGCCCTCCATCCGGTCGACATACATCGGCTCGGCGGCGGTCAGGCCCTTGATGCACTGCAGCCCGTAGTTGGTCGGATGGTCCTTGTCGGGCCGCATCGAGACGATCTTGCCGTTCTCGACCTGGATGATGGTGCCGCAGCCGACCCCGCAATAGGGGCACTGGGCGATGGCCGTGGTGCGCCCGGCTTCCGATTCGGCGGCCGCGGCGGAAGAGATTTCCAGTTCCGGGTTGGCGCCGACCATCAGGCCTGCGCCGGCCGCCGCACCCGAAACGAAAGCGCTTGTTTTCAGCATGTCGCGGCGCGACATCGCATTCTTGATCCGTTTCATGTCATGAAACTCCCGTTATTTGGCAGCCAGGCTGCGCAGGTAGACAATGATGTCGTCGATTTCCCGATCCGAAAGATTGGCCAGCGCTTCGGCCCCCTGGAAGCCCCGCATCCGGGTGTTGGAGCGGCCGTGCCGGATGGTTTCGCGGATGAAACCGTCGGACGCCTTGTCCAGAAAGCCGGACAGGCCGATGGCGGTTCCGGTGCCGCCGGCCTCGTAGCCGTCCCCGGCCACGCCGTGGCAGGTCGAACAGATGTCGTCGTACCACGTCTTGCCCAGGCGCGGGTCGCCGTGCGCTTCGGGCTCGGCGTTCACCTCGGCGGCGCGGTTCGGCAGTTTTTCGTGCGATCTCAGAAATGCGACGATCGCCTGGACGTTCTTGCGCCCGAGATGCGCGAACGGCATCATCGAGGTATCCTCGCGCCCGTCCCTGATGGTTGCTTCAAAATACTCGTCGGACGCGATACTCAGCAATTCGGGGTTGGTCAGCGACGGCGCGACGCCGGGTTCGCCGATGGCGTCGGCCTGGTGGCAGACTTCGCAGTTCTCTTCGAACAGCGCCTTGCCCTGTTCGATCGTTTCCGCCGATGCCTGTGCGGCAACGGGAAGTGCGCAGGCAAGCGACAATATTCCCGCGGCGCCTAGTGTCAGATACCTTTGACCGGACATTGAGCCCTCCTTCTTTCTGTTTTCCGGTTTCATTCCGTTGATTCCTCGTCCTGATGTGGTCAATCCCATCCGTCTCCCGGTTTCGGCCCGACCATGTCGGTGTGGCAAAGCCGGCATTCCACTTTTTCCTTTTCAATGCGGTCGTGAACCTCATCCATCGCCGCATCCTTGTCGAACCCTTCGGGCAGGGTGTGGGTGATGCCCCTGTGACAATCGATGCAGGTCATTTCCCAGCCGTGGGCCAGTTCGTGCATCCGCCCGGCGGTGTTGTTCTGCACGGCGGTATTCATGAACTCCGACCGGTGGCAGTTCCGGCACTCCCTCGAATCGGTCGATTTCATGCCGGCCCACACGGTCCGCGCCAAATCCAGTCGTTTTCTCGCGAAATCCTCGGGGGTTCGGATCGACCCCTTCAGCCAGTGAAACAACTCGTTGGTCGCGCGCACTTTGCGCACCACCTTGTAGCTCCACTCGCGGGGCACGTGGCAGTCCGGACAGGACGCGCGCACGCCTGTCCGGTTGGCGTAATGAATGGTCTTCTTGTACTCCTGATAAACGTAGTCCCGCATTTCGTGGCATGAAATGCAGAACGATTCGGTGTTGGTGATCTCCAGGCTCCAGTTGAATCCGCCCCAGACGAGGATGCCTGCCAGAAACAGCCCCGGGACGACCACCGCCGGCATCGCATAGATCGATTTCAGCAATCTTGCGCACCTCCACCCCCAACGCATCACATGAAGATGCGAACGCCTCTGGCGCTCGGTGATGGCGCATGGCCGGGCGCGGGGCACTCCCCGTCCTGGTCTGCTCGCGCAACGAACCGAAAGGCCTGGTATTCGTTGTTCATGTCGGTCTCGATTTCACACCTCCCCTGCGGCGAATCTCCCGATCCGCCGGTCGCTGACTGCCATGACTACGATGGATTGCGCTCGGCGGACTTGACCCAGATCAAGATCGCCGAGAAATTTTTCCAGCGCTCGCCTCTATCCGGAACGTTGGCGCCCTTGCCAACGGCGCCGCGGTAAAAAGCGCCTTGCCGCGCGGATATTCCCGATTCGAACGGATGAATACTCGCGACCGTCCACCCCGAAATCCCGCTTCTGCCGCGCAGTACGAGGGCCGCAGCCGGCAATCGCCCGGTTGGTGCGCCGTCCGACGGTTCGCAGCCCAGGGCCCGGATCACCGGAGGCGGGAAGTAGACCCGTTTGTTCGGATGCTCCGTCAACGCCCCGGAAACCAATCCAATTGAGGTCCAGATGAATGGCTGAAATGCTGTTTTTATAGGCTTGGTAAAAAATTGGTTGTAGCTTGGCCCCTTTTTGGTCCAGACTGATTGTCAAGAATCAGAAGAAACGGACGACCTGGGCTGGCGCGTTCAGCACCGAATGAACCATCTTGCAACGGGAGGTAAGCAGATGATCCTTAACAAGCAGATGAGTCGGAGAAAGTTCTTCACGGCCTCGTCTATCGCCATTGCCGCAGCCGCGGCCGCCGGCTCGTCTTTCGAAGTTCCGAGTCTTGTCGGAACGGCCGCGGCCGCCACAAACGAACCGGTCGGCGATCCCATCCATATCGGGTTTCTTGCGGCCTTGTCCGGTCCCGACGCCGGCTGGGGCCTGCCCGGGCTTACCGGCAACCAGATATTCATCGACCGCGTCAACGCCGAGGGCGGCCTTCTTGTCGGAGGCGAGCGCCGCCCGTTGAAGATGTTCGCGTTCGACGACGAAGCGACGGGCAGCAAGGCGCTGCAGGGCGCCAAGCAACTGGTGCTGCAGAACGACGTCAAGTTCATCAGTGCCATCGGCGGCAACCCCGCGGACGCCACCCACCCATTCCTGACCAAGAAAAAGGTGGTCTACGCCAGCCTGATCTCGACCGACATCAAGCCGGACCGGACCTACCTGATCGCGGGCGGCGACGTGACGCCGCGCATCGACATGCTGCGCCCGTTCTACCACCGCTTCGTCAATCCGGGCCTCAAGCGCTGGGCGGTGATCTCGCAGGACGACACCATCGGCCTGACGTCGCAGGCCTGGGAGGTCGGCTCGGCGCTCGCCGACGGCTGGGATGTTGTCTACGACGAGCACTACGCACTCGAAACCACGGACTTTGCCCCGGTCGTAACCGCCATGCTGGCGACGAACCCGGATGTGGTCAGCCTCAACCTGTCCTATCCGACATTCGTGGTGCAGATCATCGAGCAGCTCTTCTTGCAGGGCTACAAGGGCCCGATTTCGGCCAACTACCTGGATACCGAGTCGATCCTGCAAAAGGTGCCGCCGGAGTATCTCGAAGGAGCGACCGACAGCTTCCCGCTGTTCGACGACCCGTGGTGGGGCTCACCGTCATGGCAGCACGATTTCATCGACGAGTGGATGGCGCGCTACGGCCCGGGCGGCCCCGAGGACGTGCACCGCGAAATCACCGGCATCGACTGGGATCACGTCATCACGCTGAAGGTCTGGGCCGAGGGCGTGACGCTTGCCGGGACCGTCGATCCCGACGCCGTGCTCAAGACCATGCGGGAGCAGAAATCGATCCCGAGCATCCTTGGGCCGGCAACCATGCGCGGCAAGGATATGTGGGGCATCGACAACATGATCTCACCACCGATCCCGATCAACGAGGTGCGCGACGGCATCAAGCGCGTCCAGGCGCAGATCCGCTTCGAGGACTGGTTCGAATCGCGGAAGGAGCAGATCATCAAGGTGGTGCGCGACAAGGGGCAGATGTTCGATCAACGTTGATGCGAATCCCCGACACCGTGTCATAATCGCGGGCGCAGCCGTGCGCCCGTGATTCGCAGACGGGGAATCGGCATCCCGGGAGGAGGAATTTCATGGATTTGCCAACCCTGATCCAGACTCTCGCGAACTCGGTCGTCGCCGGTTCCATCTATGCCGTCATCGCCGTCGGCCTGGCGATGGCATTCGGGGTCATGAAGATGGCCAATTTCGCGCATGGTGAGTTCTACATGGCCGGGGCCTATGTCGTCTACGTGTTCTACGCGCTTCTCGGCTGGCCTTTTCCGGCCGCCGTGGCGATGGCGATACCGATCGTCGGGGCGATGGGGATCGCGACGGAGCGGCTCATCTTCCTGCCGACGCGCAGCAACGTGCTGGCGGGATTCATGGCGACGGCGGGGCTGGCCTTCATCCTGCAGGTCCTGGTGGGCCAGACCTGGGGCGTCGGGCTGATGCGCTCGGTTCCCACCCCGTACATGGGGGCGATGGATGTCGTCGGCGCCAAGATCGGATGGCAGCGTGTGCTGGTCATTCCCGCCGCCGTCGCCATGCTGTCGGCGCTGTGGTTCTTCCTTTACCGCGTGAAGGCCGGCAAGGCCTTGCGGGCCTGCGCGCAGGATGCCGAAACCGCGAGGCTTCAGGGGATCAACATCAACCGCATGACGATGCTGGCGATGGCGATTTCCGGTGCGTCGGCGGGGCTCGCCGGCGCCTTGATGGCGCCGATCCATCCGGTCACCCCCTACATGGGGCACGGCGTGATCCTGACCGCCTTCATCGTGGTTGTGATGGGCGGCATGGAAAGCATCGCGGGCGCGGTTCTGGCGGCCATACTGCTCGGCTTCGTGCATACATTCGTGACGACGATCTCCGACGCGGTTACCGCGCAGATGGTCGGCGTCGCCTGCATGGCGCTGGTTCTGGTGGTGCGGCCGCAAGGGCTGTTGGGGCGCGTAAAGGCATGAAATCATGAACTGGAAGACCACTCTGTTCCTGATCGCCCTTCTGGCGGCGGCCACCGCCTCGCCGTTCGCCGTGTCGTATTACTCGGTCGAGATCCTGATCCTCTTCATGATCAACCTGATCCTGGTCTGCAGTTACCGAATTCTGACGACGACAGGGGACTGGTCGCTTTCGCACGTGGTGATGATGGGGGTGGGCGCCTACACCACCGCGCTGCTGTCGAAATGGTGGGACCTGTCGATCCTGCTGACGGTGCCGCTTTCGGCCTGCGTCGCGGCACTCATTGGCTGGCTGATGGTCACGCCGCTGATCCGGACACGGGGATTCGGCTTCTTCATCGCGTCCTTCGCGCTCGGCGAATTCGTGCGGCTGATCTGGGTGAAGTTCCGCTATCCCTTCGGCGGTCCGCGCGGCATGATCGGAATCCCGTCGGGCGAGTTGGGCTCGGTAGATTTCTTCGAGCCCATACCGTATTTCTTCTTCGTTCTGGTCGTCGCGCTGATCTGCCTGCTGGCCATGTACCGCCTCGACCAGTCACGCATCGGCAAGACCTTCAAGGCGATCTACACCGATGAAGCCCTTGCCGAGAGCGTCGGCATCGACGTGTCCCGTTACCGTACCCTGGCCTTTGTCACCGGCACATTCTTCGCCGGCATCGCCGGGGCGTTGCTGGCCCACCGGCTGGGGGCGGTGGATCCGAAGAACTTCGACGTCACCACGATGGTCTACCTGATTATCTGGATCGTTGTCGGCGGGTCATCGACGTTCTGGGGCCCGATTATCGGGCTGACGGTGATGACCTTCGTCTTCGAATGGTCGCGGCCGCTACTGGAATGGCGGCCGCTGCTGTTCGGCGGGATCCTGATCTTCTTCCTGGTGTTCATGCCCGGCGGACTGGAAGACCTCCTGTCGAAAGCAAGGGCTCGCCTGGCCGCCATGAAGCGGCCTTCCGAACAGCCGCCGAGGAGCCCAGCGGAATGAACCGGCCGCTTCTTTTCGGGGGACTTGGCGCCCGGCACGCCGCCGTGCCGCATTCGGCGGCCGGGCCCTCGGCCAGCTCCGGAGGACCGTCGTCATGGCCTTGCTAGAAGTGCGCTCGATGGTAAAGCGTTTCGGCGGCCTGCTGGCGGTGAACAATGTCGACCTCGACGTTCAAGCCGGCGAGATCCGCGGCATCATCGGCCCCAACGGCGCCGGCAAGACGACCGTGTTCAACCTGATCAGCGGAGCGCTGCCGCTGACATCAGGCTCGATCAAGTTCGACGGCGCGGTCATCAGCGGCAGGAAACCCAGCCAGATCGCGCGCGCCGGGCTGGTGCGCACGTTCCAGCGCAACGCCATGTTT
This sequence comes from Paracoccaceae bacterium, assembly GCA_046757205.1. GTDB lineage: Bacteria > Pseudomonadota > Alphaproteobacteria > Rhodobacterales > Rhodobacteraceae > JBHHXR01. The sequence continues at coordinate 1,561 of JBHHXR010000157.1, read as the reverse complement.
CCGACCCACAGCGTCCTCGATAACGTGATGCTGTCCCGCCATACCCAGATCGACGAAAACCTGTTCAAGGCCCTCCTGGGGGCGGACCGGCAGGAAGAGGAAAGGAACCTGCGGCGATCGCGCGAAATCATCGAATTCCTCGGGCTGTCTTCTCACGAGAACGAACTCGCCGAAAACCTCTCGCACGGCCATCAGCGCATTCTCGGCATCGCGAACGCGCTTGCCACCGAGCCGAAGCTGATCATGCTGGACGAACCGGTGGCCGGGATGAACCCCGCGGAAACCTCGCTGGTAACCGGCCACATCCGCCGGCTGCGCGACGAATGGAACATGACGGTGATCCTGGTCGAGCACGACATGCGCACGGTGATGGATATCTGCGAGTACATAACGGTGCTGAACTTCGGCGAGATGCTGATGGAAGGCGATCCGAAGGCGGTGGCGCAGGATCGCAAGGTGATCGAGGCCTATCTGGGTTCGGACGAGATCGAGCTGTGATGCGGGTCCGGACCGAATTCGCAGGAGCGGGGCGTTAGCGCATGTTGAGCTTGGATGGAATATGGGTTCACTACGGCACCGTCGCCGCGGTCAAGGGCATCTCGCTGGAGGTCGAGGAAAACGAGATCGTGACGCTGATAGGTTCCAACGGCGCCGGCAAGACCACGACGTTGCGCGCGATGGCGGGCCTTCACCACCCGTCGCGCGGTGAAATCCGCTTCGAGGGCGAACGGATCGACCGCCTGGACCCGGAGCAGATCAACGCGCTCGGCATCGCCCTGGTCCCGGAGGGACGGCGGGTCTTCCCCCAGATGACGGTGTTGGAAAACCTGGAGATGGGGGCCTATCTTCAACGCGACGCCGTCAAGACGCGGCAGTTTCTGGGAGAAATATTCCACCATTTCCCGATCCTCAAGGAGCGCCAAAAGCAGTTGGCGGGCACGCTGAGCGGCGGCCAGCAGCAGATGCTCGCCATGGGCAGGGCCCTGATGTCGGACCCCAAACTGATGTTGCTCGATGAGCCGTCACTGGGCCTTTCACCGATCATGACGCAGGAAATCGCCAAGATAATCAAGGAACTGAAGCAGCTTGGCCGGACGATCGTGCTCGTCGAGCAAAACGCGCGCATGGCCTTGCTGCTCGCCAAGCACGCCTATGTGATGGAGACCGGAAACATCGCCTTTCACGGCCTGGCGGCGGACCTGCGCCACGACCCGAAAATCCGCGAAACCTTCCTCGGCACGTAGAGCTGCCGCATCCGGCGTTTTCCAACAGCGCCGGTTCGGAAGGGCAGGCGGCTGCCAGCGGGGCGGAACCCGAGCGCGGCCATCGGCAAGAAGCCGCCCCCAAAGGTCCATGCAGACGCTGTCTCGTTCAGAAACGGCCAGACCCGGAACGGGCGGTGAAGAGCGGTCCTGCAACCCGGCCAGCCCGTGATCTGTAAGACGTCTTGGCCATTTGCAAACGGTGCGAATGCTGACCCCCATCGAACAGGCGGCATCAGGGGGGCGCTCACCGCGCTCAAGCCTGCCAACCAATATCTCGACCGTTTGGCGAAAGCCGG
>JBHHXR010000156.1:0-8482 GCA_046757205.1 Paracoccaceae bacterium | reverse complement strand
ATCCTGCGTCGATTGCGGGCACGACACGACACTTTTCACCTACGGTCCGGTGGAGGGCGTGCCGGAGGGCGTCCGGGTCCGCGACGGCAACGAGATATATCCGGCGGAGAGCTTCGTTGAGAACAGCCTGAAAGGCAGCCTCGCGCTGTTTTCCGATCTGTTTCGCTACCACATGATCGCGCGGGAGCCGGGCATGATCTGGGTGGACACGGACATCTATGTCTGGCGGCCGATAGACATCGGAACGGCGCATGTCTTCGGCTACGAATCCGAAAACAGGATGAACGGGGCGGTTCTCGGTCTTCCGCCGGATTCCGAAGCGCTCGATCTCATGCTGGAATTCACCCGCGACGAGTTTCCGATACCGCCCTTTTTTCCGGCGAGAGTGCGGCGGGAATACAGCGAACGTCACGAAGCGGGGAATCCCGCCCACGTTTCGGAAATGAAATGGGGGGTGTGGGGCCCGCTGTGCGTCACGCATTTTCTCAACCGCACCGGTGAAGCGAAGTATGCCCAGCCGCGCGAAGTGTTTTATCCGGTTCATTTCCGCGACAAACGGAAATTCTTCAGGCGGCCGGCAATGGCGCTCCGGCAGATTGCGGAGAATACGCACACCGTACACATCTGGGCGCCGGTCAAGCGCGTGTCGGGCCAGCGATACGGCGGCGGCGTTCCGGAGAAATCGTTTCTCGACGTGCTCCTGAAAAAGCACGGCATCGACCACAACCTGGCGGCCGTCACCCGTCATGCCAAACATGTTTTTCGGGAAGACGCGTAGGCGGGCGGGGGCTCGGCCCGGAGGGAAAACTCCCCTGGCTACGACGGGCCCGGCGCCTCGGCCAATGCCCGGCGCCTTTGGCGGAAGGTCTGGGTCACGAGCGGTATCCTGTCGTGCTTGCCGCGTTCGGCGAGGGCTTCGGACATGCGCCGCAGATACCAGGGGATGTCCTTGCGCTTCCGGTAGTGGGCGTAGAACCCCGCCTCGTCCAGGCTGCCGTCGGCGGCGTCGGCCATCAGCGGCTTCAGGATGCCGATCTTGCGCGCGAACAGCGCCGACTTGTGGCCGGAAAAGAAGCTCTTCAGATGCGCCACGTTCGGCGCCGTCAGCCGGTCGGCGTGGCGCCGGTCCGGTCCGACATAGGGATCGTAGACGATGTAGACGCGCGCCGCCGCCGCCGCCTCGACGGCGCCGTCGGAATGCGGCAGCGTCCAGTCCTGTGCGCGGCCGGCCGCAAACCGTTCCTCCCACGGCACCAGCGCCGGGTCGAGCGTGGTCTGCGGCGAATAGGCGAGCACGCGGGCGCCGGGCGACAGGCTGGAAAACGCGATCGCCGCGAAGCCGCCCATCGAGGTGCCGGCGAAGAACACCTCCTCGAATCGGCTGAAGAAGCCCCGCGCCGCCATTTCCTGCAGGGTTTCGACAAGTTCGGCGTCACGGTACCAGTTCTGGGTCTTGGCCATGATACCGAGATGCGACCAGTCGTTGTCGCGGCAGAACTTGTAGGCCCATGGCTCCCTGTCGGGCGCGGCATCGGAGACGTTGGAGAGGTTGTCGAAGGTGACGACCAGCCGCGTATAGCGACGCTCGACAAACACCATCGGGTGGTTCCGCAGGTGCTGGTAGAACCCCTGACGCGGCCCCTTCGGGAAGATTTCCCCGTACCAGTCCGGTATCTCGCCTGTCCGAACGTCTGCCATCCCGGCAGTCCTACAGTTTTTTGCCGGCGATCAAAACTGCAATTTCCGGCGCCGGAACCGCCGCGTAGCGAGGGAATCGGTGAAATGGTTAAAAAGTGTGATGTTTGTCACATATATTTCCGCCGCGCCACTGTACGATGACGGGCAAGGCGGGCGTTTTTTGGGGGTACCGGTCCAATCCGAGTTTTCTGTAACGCTTCGCCGCACGGAGGGACCCTGACGCGTTTCTAGGGGGTCCGCCCGGCGAGCCGGCGATTTCCGGACATATGCCGGGGCGGTCAATTGGTCTGGCCGCAGCCCGTGCATCCACACCGCAGACATGTGCTTGTCAACCCTGATCACGGGCCGAAGACGAGGGTGGATTTCTTGCCTGTCAACCGTTGTCGCCGAGCGCGTATTCCGCCAGCCGCCGCAGCGAGGGAACGCGCAGGCTTCTGCCCTCGCGCACGAGGACGCCCTGACGTTTCATCCGCCCCATTTCCCGGGCAACGCTCTCGCGGTTGGTGAACACGAAAGCCGCGAGATCTGCCTGCGTGGGCGGTGACGCCAGCAATGCGCCGCCGTGGGTGTCGGAATTGAGTTCGGCAAGACGAAAGATTTCCCGGCGGATGCGTTCACCTGCGCTTAGTATATGCAATTCGGAAATGCGTCGTGTCAGGCAGCGCAATTTGCGGACCAGAAGGCGGTGCAGCGCGTGGGAGAGGTCGCTGCGCCGGCGAAGCAGTTTGCGGAATTCCGCCGCCGAGATCCGTGCCACCGCGCAGCGCTGAAGCGCGGTGATCCTGGCGGATCTCGGCGCGCCGTCGATGGCCGAGAACTCGCCGAAGCAGTCGCCCCGGTGAAGATCGACAAGCATGACCTCGCGCCCGGCATCGGCGTAGGTGCCGGCGCGGGCGTGGCCCAACAGCAGAAAGAAAACGTCGTCGGTCTGCTCCTCGTCATCGAGGATCAGCGCCCCGCATTCATAATGCGACACGGTCCACGCAGAATTCAGCGCGGTGAGTGTGGCCGACGTAACCTCGCCCAGCAATGTTCCCTCGGAGAAGCGCTGGGGGATGTTTTCGGCGTAAGTCCACGGCATGAGCTCGCACCCCGGCACACATTCTATCGCCCGGCGAAAAACAATGAAACCCCAACCCGAGCCAACGGAGGCGTCCTTGATGTCGCGGCAAGGCCGATATTTTACCATTTGATAAAAAATGCGAATCGTGTAACCGTATCCGGCAGGAAGGTAGAACGGAGACGCCTGACCATGCCTGTGCCCGCTTCCGGGGTGGTGCCGAACCGCTTGCCCGTCGATGAGATCAACCGTAACTTTTCCGATCTTCACCCGCCTCTCGGCCGGCATGAAGCGGCCGTGGCGGCCGACCGCTGCTATTTCTGCCATGACGCGCCCTGCGTGACGGCCTGTCCGACGGGTATCGACATCCCCCTGTTCATCCGGCAGATCGCCACCGGTACGCCCGAGGCGGCGGCGGTAACGATATTCGAACAGAATATCCTCGGCGGCATGTGCGCCCGCGTTTGCCCGACGGAAACGCTGTGCGAAGCTGTCTGCGTGCGGCAGGAGGCGGAGGCAAGGCCGGTCGAGATCGGGCGCCTGCAACGTTACGCGACCGACGTGCTGATGTCGAAGGACGGGCATCCGTTCGAAAGGGCTCCGGATACCGGAAAACGGGTCGCGGTGGTCGGAGCCGGGCCGGCTGGGCTGGCCTGCGCCCACCGCCTTGCCATGCACGGCCATTCCGTCGTGCTCTTCGATGCCCGTCCCAAGGGCGGCGGGCTCAACGAATACGGCATTGCCGCCTACAAGTCGGTGGACGGCTTCGCCCAGAGAGAGCTCGACTGGCTGCTGGCGATTGGCGGGATCGAGCTCCGCGCGGGCACGGCTGTCGGCGAGGGAGTGACGCTGGACCGGTTGCGCGCCGAATATGACGCGGTGTTCCTCGGCATCGGACTCGGCGGTGTGAACGCGCTCCGCACGGCGGGCGAGGACAAGGCCAATGTCGCCGCCGCGGTGGATTTCATCGCTGACCTGCGGCAGTCGGACGACCTGGCATCGCTGCCGGTAGGGCGAAGGGTGGTGGTGATCGGCGGCGGCATGACGGCGGTGGATGCGGCGGTGCAATCGAAGCTTCTGGGCGCCGAGGACGTGACCATCGTCTATCGCCGCGGCCGCGAAAGGATGAGCGCCTCGAAATTCGAGCAGGAACTCGCCACGGCAAGAGGCGTGCGCATCATCTGCAACGCGCAGCCGGTCCGTGTGTTGGGCAACGGCGCGGTGCAGGGCATCGAATTGACCTACACGACGGACGGGCCCGACGGCCTCGAACCGGCGGGCGAAACCTTCGAGCTGGCGGCCGATCAGGTGTTCAAGGCCATCGGACAGAGGCTTGACGGCGCGCCGGAGGGACTGGCGCTTGAGGGCGGCAAGATCCGGATTTCTGCGGGTGGCCGCACCAGCCTCGACGGGGTCTGGGCCGGCGGCGACTGCGCCAGCGGAGGCGATGACCTGACCGTCACCGCAGTGGCGGAGGGCCGCGATGCCGCCGAGAATATCCATCTGGCGCTGAAATGAGGGCGGTGGCGACAATTGTTGCCTGCCTGGGCGCCACAGCCTGTACGGCGACGGCCGGCGATCTGTGGATCGAAGGCGCGTGGTGCGCCGAGAACGGCGAGAGGATGTTCGTTACCGCCGAGGCGATGGGGTTCAACGAGCACACCGTTTGCGACTGGGACCGGCCGCCGACCGATCAAACGGAATACTCGGCGCGGCTCGCGTGCAAGAACATCTATCTGAACGGGGAGGAGATCGTCGAAGCCTTCCACCGCAATGTTGCGTTGACGGTTCGCCGGTTGAGCGAAGAGGATCTTGAGGTCGCAGTGGATGCCGGGCCGGCGCGGGTGTTTTCGCGATGCGAGGGTTGATGCGGGGCGGCGGATTGACGGCACCGCGAGGGCGGCGCGGGCCGCGAGTGCGCGCCGCGGCACCGGGACGATCCGGTGTCCGGCCCGTTCCGGATGTCGGCCGGCAGCAGGCGGAGCGTCTTCGCGGGTTGAGCCCTCGCGTCGGCCGGGACGAGTTTCAAGAAGGCGAACAGACGGCAGATTCCGGACAATCCGGCTGAAGGAGATACCGATGGCGAATCTTTCCGGTGAATTCGTGGGCATCAAGTCGCCCAACCCGTTCTGGCTGGCTTCCGCGCCGCCTACCGACAAGGAATACAACGTGCGGCGCGCTTTCGAGGCGGGTTGGGGCGGCGTGGTGTGGAAGACGCTGGGCGAGGCCGGACCGCCGATCGTCAACGTCAACGGTCCGCGCTACGGGGCGATCTGGGGTGCCGACCGGCGGCTTCTGGGGCTCAACAACATCGAGTTGATCACCGACCGGCCGCTGGAGGTTAACCTGCGCGAGATCAAGGCGGTGAAGCGCGACTATCCCGACCGCGCGGTCGTCGTGTCGCTGATGGTCCCTTGCGAAGAGGCCGCCTGGAAGAAAATCCTGCCTCTGGTCGAGGACACCGGTGCCGACGGGGTGGAGCTGAATTTCGGCTGCCCGCACGGCATGAGCGAGCGCGGCATGGGCTCCGCCGTCGGGCAGGTGCCGGAATACATCGAGATGGTCACCCGCTGGGTGAAACAGAACAGTCGGCTGCCCTGCATCGTCAAGCTGACGCCGAATATTACGGATATCCGTAAGCCGGCGCGGGCGGCCAAGGATGCCGGCGCCGATGCGGTGTCGCTGATCAACACCATAAACTCGATCACCGGGGTCGATCTTGACCTGTTCGCCCCGGAGCCGACCATCGACGGCAAGGGCGCGCATGGCGGCTATTGCGGCCCGGCGGTCAAGCCGATCGCGCTCAACATGGTGGCCGAGATCGCGCGCGATCCGGAAACCGCCGACCTGCCGATCTCGGGCATCGGCGGCGTCACGACGTGGCGCGACGCAGCCGAGTTCATCGCGCTCGGCGCCGGCAACGTGCAGGTCTGCACGGCGGCGATGACCTACGGGTTCCGCATCGTGCAGGAAATGATCTCCGGCCTGTCGCAGTGGATGGACGAAAAGGGTGAGACTTCCGTCGCCGATCTGGTTGGACGCGCCGTGCCGAACTGTTCGGACTGGCAGCACCTGAACCTGAACTACGTAACCAAGGCGAAGATAAACCAGGACCTGTGCATCAAGTGCGGCCGCTGTTTCGCCGTCTGCGAGGATACCTCGCACCAGGCCATCTTCGACACCATCGACGGTGCGCGCGGCTTCGAGGTCAACAACGCCGAATGCGTCGCCTGCAACCTGTGCATCAACGTATGTCCGGTGGAAGGCTGCATAACGATGGAGCGCGTGAAACCCGGCGAAACCGACCCGCGCACCGGCGAGGTCGTCAGGGCAGAACCGGCCGACTGGACGGTTCATCCCAACAACCCGGCGCGGATCGCGGCGGAATAGGCGGACCGCCATGCCGGTGTGCCCTCGCGTGCCCGGCCTGCATCGAGCGGAGTAGTCAACAGTGATCACGGAGAGACGTCGGCTGGAAGGCCACGCCGCGATGCTCCTGTTCTCCGTCCTGATCGCGGGATCGTTTTCGCTCGGCAGCCTGATCGCGCCGACGATAGACCCGGCGGCCCTGACGGCGGCGCGGTTTCTGGCGGCCGGTATTGTGATCGGAGCGATTGCCGTTGCCGGGCCGGGGTTCCGCTCCCGGGATTTCAGGGCACCCTGGCGATTCGGTGTGCTGGGCGGGCTGTTCGCCGTCTACTTCGTGCTGATGTTCGAGGGACTGAAGACCGCCAGTCCGGTATCGACCGCGGCGGTGTTTACCCTGGTGCCGCTGATGTCGGCCATGTTTGGCCGGATGCTTCTGGGTCAGATCGCTTCCCGCCGGATGATAATTGCCCTGGCGGTGGGCGGCGTCGGCGCGCTGTGGGTGATCTTCCGGGGGTCGCTGTCGAGCCTGGTTTCGCTGGATATCGGGCGCGGCGAGGCAATATTCCTTGTCGGAGCGCTGGCGCACGCGCTCTACGTTCCGATGATTCCGAAGCTCAATCGCGGCGAATCGCCGCTCGTCTTCACCTTCGGCATGATGGTTGCCGGGTTCGTCATACTGCTGGCCTACGGCTGGCGCCCGATCCTCGCCACGGACTGGGCGGGAATGCCACCGTTCTTTTGGGCGGTGTTCGCCTACCTCGTGTTCTTTGCCAGCGCCTCGACCTTCTATCTCGTGCAGTTCGCATCGCTGCGTCTGCCGAGCGGGAAGGTCATGGCCTATACCTATCTGACGCCCGCCTGGGTCATCGTCTGGGAGGGCTCGATGGGCCATGGCTGGGTTTCGCTGTCGGTGTTGGGGGGAACAATCGCGACCCTGCTGGCACTTTTTCTTCTGCTGAAAGACGATGACCGTCACCGCGGTGTCAGACCCCGTGTGTAGAGGCCGGTGAGGAAGCTGGCCGCGTCTTCCAGCGTCTGCTCGTCATTGTGACCCAGGACCGCCTTCACCTGGGCGTCGAAATCGGCGTAGTGCTGGGTCGTCGCCCAGATCGAGAATATCAGGTGATAGGGATCGACATCGGCGATCTGGCCGGAGCGGATCCAGCTTCGGATCACTTCGGTCTTTTCGTCGACAAGCTCTTTCAAGGGTCCGGTGATTTCCGACGTGATATGCGGCGCGCCCTGCAGGATTTCATTGGCAAACAGCCGGCTTTCCCTGGGAAAGTCTCGCGACATTTCGAGTTTGCGGCGAATGTAGCCAGCGATTTCAGTGGGCCCATCGCCATCGGCATCAAGACCGCGAAGCGGGTCAAGCCAGGCATCCAGCAGGCGGGCCAGAAGTGTCTTGTGAATCGCCTCCTTGGATTCGAAGTAGTAGAGCAGGTTGGGCTTCGATATCCCGGCGGCGGCGGCTATCTGGTCCACCGTCGCGCCGCGGAACCCTTGGTTGGAAAACACGTCGAGCGCGGCCGACAGGATGGCCTCGGTCTTTTCCCGCTGGATACGGGTCTTGCGCTGCGCGGGCCCGGCGTTGTTCATGAGGTGCTGCGTCCGTTTGCAAGGCCCGATTCGCCTGATATCTCGAACATACGGCTTGACTGGCCTTCTTCAGGTGGTAGCGTGATTTTGACCAATTGGTCATAAATCATAATCACAGTCGGTCCCTTTGCACAACTCCGCGTGCATTGTCCGAAAAACAGGGTGACCTCCAATGTCAGACCGCAGCCGCGTCGCGCCCAATGATTTGCACGCCTTCTGGATGCCGTTCACCGCAAACCGGCAGTTCAAGAAGCAACCCCGCCTGTTCGTTTCCGCGGAGGGGATGTTCTACACCACGTCGGATGGAAGACAGGTTCTGGACGGCACGTCAGGCATGTGGTGCTGCAACGCCGGGCACAAGCGGCCGAGGATCGTCGAGGCGATCCAGAAGCAGGCGGCCGAACTTGACTACGCCCCGGCCTTCCAGATGGGCCACCCGAAGATTTTCGAGTTGGCCAACAAACTGATCGGCATCGCGCCGGAGGGTATGGAGCATGCGTTTTTCACCAATTCCGGCTCGGAATCGGTGGATACCGCGCTGAAGATCGCCATCGCCTATCAACGCGCCCGTGGCGAAGGGACGCGGACCCGGCTGATCGGCCGCGAACGCGGCTATCACGGGGTCAATTTCGGCGGCATCTCGGTCGGCGGCATCGCGCCGAACCGCAAGTTTTTCGGCTCACTTCTGACCGGCGTCGATCATCTGCCGCACACGCATGATTTGTCGCGCAACGCGTTTACCCGAGGCCAGCCGGA
>JBHHXR010000155.1:0-8487 GCA_046757205.1 Paracoccaceae bacterium | reverse complement strand
AAATCACCGGGCTCGACCATTTCGTGCTGACCGTCGGCGATATCGACGCGACGGTTGCCTTCTATACCCGCGTGCTCGGCATGACGCCGGAACGGTTCGACGCCGCCGACGGCACCACGCGGGCGGCTCTGAAATTCGGCGCGCAGAAGATCAACCTGCACCGGCAGGGCCGCGAGTTCGAGCCGAAGGCGCGCACGCCCACGCCCGGTTCTGCCGATTTCTGCCTGCTGACCGACGCGCCGCTCGACGACTGGCGGCTGCATCTTCTGTCCGAGGGCGTGGCGGTGGAGGCCGGACCGGTGCGGCGCACCGGCGCGCGGGGGCCGATTACCTCGCTCTACCTGCGCGATCCCGACGGCAATCTCGTGGAGATTGCAAGCTACGCGTGAACGTTGGCGGCGCGCGCCCGCGCCACTTCCGCCAGCAATGCGTCCATCAGTCGTTTGAGGCTCGCCTGCGGGCGCTCCTCCAGCAGGCGGCCGTCCTCGCCGAACGCCTTGCGGGCATTGGCCAGCATCAGTTCCGGTCCCTGCAGGATGCGCGGGTTGAAGGGCGTCATGCAGTGCCGCAGGGAATATTGCGCCTGCGCGCCGCCGGCGCGACCGGCAGCTGCCGACATGATCGCCACCGGCTTGCCGGCCCAGGGTCTGGTCTTGGTGCGGCTGACCCAGTCGAGCGCGTTCTTCAGCACGCCGGAGAGGTTCTTGTTGTATTCCGGGGTGGAAATCACCACCGCGTCGGCCCCGGCGATCTGGCCGGCGAGGCGCTGCACTGCTTCGGGGATGCCCTCCGCGTCCTCCAGATCGCCGTCATAGAGCGGCAGGCGCAGATCGGCGAAGGTGAAGCGGGCGGGCTGCATGGTGCGCACCGCTTCGCGCACCAGCAAGGTGTTGGTGGAACCGGCGCGCAGCGAGCCCGAAATCCCCAGAAGATGAATGTTCGTCATGGCGTTCCCGCAGCCTGGAAACCGGACAGATAGCGGCTGTCGCGGGCAATACAAGCCCGACGGTGTAACACGAACGTGAAAACGACGCCGGCCGCTGCCGCTATGGTGTCCGCCATGGCAAGAATGGGGAGGTAACACATGTGTACGCTTGACGGGTGCGGAAGCGCCAAAGAGATGCCGCCGATCGTTGTGGCGGAGACCGACCGGCGGGCGTTCCTGGCTGGAACGCTCAGCCTGCCGCTGGCTAGCGTTCTGGCGTTTCCCGATCTGGCCCGGGCGCAGGCGGCGCGGCTGGAGGCGGTGTCTTTTCCCACCGCGGGCGGGCGCACCGCAAAGGGTGTAATTGCCATGCCCGAGGTGCTGCCGGCGCCGGCGGTGCTCTTGATCCACGAATGGTGGGGGCTCAACGACCAGATCAAGGCGGTGGCCGCCGAACTGGCGGAGCTGGGCTACATCGCCTTCGTCATCGACCTCTACGACGGCAAGGTGGCGACGACGCCACAGGAGGCTCGGGCGCTCACCCAGGCGCTGGACGGTGCCGCCGCGACCGACGAGCTGGCATCGGCGGTGGCGTTCCTGCGCAGCCACGAGGGCGCCACCGGCAAGGTCGGCACCATCGGCTGGTGCTTCGGCGGCGGCTGGTCGCTGAATGCGTCAATCGCCGCGCCGGTCGACGCGACGGTGATCTATTACGGCAGGGTCACCGCCCCCGCCGGGCGGCTTTCGCAACTGAAGGGTCCGGTGCTGGGGCATTTCGGAACGCTGGACAATTTCATCAACGAGGAAATGGTCGGCGGCTTCGAGCGCGAGATGGCGAAGGCCGGCAAGGCCGGGGATCTCAGCGTCAACTGGTACACGGCCAATCACGCCTTCGCCAATCCCTCCGGTGCCCGTTACGACGAGGACGACGCGGCGCTGGCGTGGTCGCGCACGCAGGCTTTCTTCGCGCGGTACCTGCGGGGCTGAGGGGAACCCGGCACCGCGGCGCTCCCTGTCCCCGAACAGCGCAAAGCCCCGGTTGGGAATCCTGCCGGGGCTTTGCTGACCGGACTGCCTGGGATGTGTTGGTCCGTGGGAACCAGTCCGGCAGGCCGGGTATCGGGATGGATCAGTTGTCGTCGTCGTGGTCGTCGCCGTGGTCGTCGTCGTGGTCGTTGCCGCCATCATGGTCGCCGTGGTCGTTGCCATCGTCGTCGTCATTGCCGCCGTTGTGGTCATCGTCGCTGCCGGACGGCGAATCGTCCTGATCGTCTTCGGCATGCGATGCGCCGCCGGAGACGGTGCCGCCGGTGGAAGACGGGCCGGCGTCGGGCGTCTCGCAGGCCACGCCGATCGCGGCGACGCAGACGTCGGGCGTGGCGTCGGTATTCGCGGCCTGCGCGAAAGTCGCCGAAACCGCCAGGGCAAGGGCGCTGACAAAGGTGGGGGCCAGAATAGTCTTCATGGTGTGTTCCTTTCGTGTACTCATGAATTACGGGGTTGCGGATGATCCGCGTTTCGTGACGGCAGAGATAGCGGCGGGAAACGGGCCGGGATATTGGCCGCAGGGTGTAAGACCGGGAACACACACTTTCGGTACAGAGGGATAAACCAAGGTTATAGGGTGCCGGCGCCGTAAACGAAGGTTATATTTTGCCCCGGGAACGGTGCCGGTCCCGCCGGCCGGCGCCGCCGGCGCGTACGTCGTGCCCCCGTTTGGCCCGACGCCGACCGGGCATGTTGCGGGGGGGTGCGAGTGCGGCGTTGCCGCAGCTTCCCGGCGGCTGATATTTGTCTTGTGAACGATGCCGCTACGGGTTCAACTGCGCGGTGCAAAGGCGTCTTTGGAGCGGGACCGGAATCGATGCGGACAGAGGGAAGGAACTACGGCCTGATGGTGCTGATCGCCGTGCAAAGCGTGTGTGCGGTCTTCTTTCTGGGCGATGTGGTACATGACGGTCTGGGCGCCACGGGCTCGGTCTTCACCGATCTCCACCTGATCGTGGAGGCGGTCGCGTGCATCGCGCTGATCCTCGGTATCGTCGTGGAGACCCAGTATCTCTTGGACCTGTCGCGCCGAAACCGGGAATTCAGGCGCGGCATTCAGGTCGCCTCGGGCGAATTGTACAATGTGATCGAGGAATACTTCCGCACCTGGAAACTGACCAGGGCGGAATGCGACGTGGCGCTGTTCGCCATCAAGGGCATGTCGAACAACGAGATCGCGGAGCTTCGCGGCTCTTCCGAGGGCACGGTGAAGGCGCAGTTGAACGCCGTCTACCGGAAAGCCGAGGTGGCCGGGCGGGGTCAACTGGTGAGCCTGCTGATCGACGAATTGCTGGCGGAGCCGATGGTTCAGGACGGGGCGGCGGCCGGTTAGCCCGGTTCGGCCGAACCTGCGTCGCCTCCGAGCCGGGACCGCCGGCGCCGACGTCGGACCCGCTCAGAACTCCACCCCGATCTGCGCCTTGATGCCGGAACGGAACGGGTGCTTTACCAGTTCCATTTCGGTGACCAGATCGGCGGCCTCTATCAGCGCCTCGGCGGCGTTGCGGCCGGTCAGGACGACGTGGGTCATTTCCGGTTTTTCCGATTGCAGGAAGTCGACCACCTCGGCGATGCCGACATAGCCGTAGCGGATGGCGATGTTGATCTCGTCGAGCAGCACCATGCGGTTGGCCGGGTCGCGGATCAGATCTTTCGCCTTCGCCCAGGCGGCCTGCGCCATCTCGGTGTCGCGGGTCTTGTCCTGGGTTTCCCAGGTGAAGCCCTCGCCCATGGTGTGGAACTGGCAGGCGTCGGAGAATTTCGACAGGATCAAGTCGCGCTCGCCGGTCGACATGCCGCCCTTGATGAACTGCACCACGGCGCAGGGCAGCCCATGCGCGATGCAGCGGAAGATCATGCCGAAAGCGGCGGTCGACTTGCCCTTGCCCTTGCCGGTATGGACGATGATCAACCCCTTCTCGCCGGTCTTGGTGGCCATGATCTTGTCGCGCGCGGCCTTCTTCTTGGCCATCTTGGCGGCGTGGCGGGCGGTGTCGTCGGTCTCGGTCATCGGCTTTCCAGTTCGGGCCTTGCATCGGGTCTGCGCTCGGGGCGCCGGGAACCGATGATATGGACGCAAATGCGCGCCACGGCAACATGCAGCTTGCCGGGGGGCCGCCCGTGCCGCGGATGTGACTTTCCATTTCGGGTAACCGCAGCCAAGGTGCTGTCGGGCCGGGTTTGACAAAGGGGTGCGGCAGGATGACGGAAAGCGGACCGGATGGCGGCGTCAATACCGCGCAGCGGGAGTTCTGGAACACCTCGCCGGGGCAGAAATGGGTCCGGCACGAGACGGTGCTGAACGCACTGACCCGGGAGATCGCCGGGCTTCTGCTGGACCGAGCCGCACCGGCGGCGGGCGAACGGATTGTCGATATCGGCTGCGGCACCGGCGAGACGACCCGGGCCCTGGCGGCGCGGGTGGGGGCGTCGGGGCATGTGCTCGGCGTCGACATTTCGGAGCCGATGCTGGCGCGGGCGCGCGAACACGGGGCGGTTTCGGCGGCGGGGCCGGAATACCTGCTCGCAGACGTGCAACTGCATACTTTCGAACCGCCAGACCGCGACCTGCTGACCTCGCGCTTCGGGGTCATGTTCTTCGCCGATCCGGTGGCGGCGATGCGAAACCTGCGCGACGCGCTGCGGCCCGGCGGGCGGGCCTGTTTCCTGTGCTGGGCCGGGACCGACGAAAACCCGTGGTTCCGCGTCCCGCGCGAAGTGGCGATGGCGCGGCTGGGGCGTGTCGATCCGCCGCCGCCGCGCGCACCGGGGCCGATGGCCTTCGCCGAGACGGACTATGTGCTGGGCATATTGCGCGAGGCCGGGTTCGAATCGATCGGCGCCGAGAAGGTGAACACCTGCCTGACCTTTCCCGGCGACGCCCATGCGGCGGGTCTGCTGGCAGGCACCGTCGGACCGGCCGCGCGCATCGTGCGGGAGTTCGACGCCTCGCCGGACGATATCGCGGCGATCGGCGAGACCATCGCCGCTGCGTTCAGGGGCCATGAGACGGCCGGCGAAATGCGCCTGCCGGCCTCGGTGATCGTCTATACCGCCCGGAGGTGAACCGCCGGGCGCGGCGCCGCTCCGCGGTGCCGAGCGCCCGGCGCTCAGTCGGCGGTTTCGATCTTCACCCAGTCCACCTCCACCAGCCCCTCGCCACCTTCCGGCGTGTAGCCGCTGCTGTCGGAGCCGAAGATGACCACGAAGGCGTCGCCCGGGGCGCGCAGCGAGGTCAGTTTCTGCACCGTCAGCCATTCGCCGCCCGGCGCCCCCTCGGTGCCCGGATTGGCCGGCTCCAGCCGGACGGCGGCGACGTAGTTGCGCCCGGTCTTTTCCAGCCGCAACTCGACCGCCGCGATGTTGTCGGAGAACACGCCGGAGCGGGTGTTGAGGTCCCGGCTTTCGATGAAGTAGACGTTGCGGGAAAATCCGGAGGCGTCGCCGCGCGCCAGCTTGTCCGAGCCGACGACGATGTCGGTGCGGGCATAGTTGGGCGTGCTCATGAAAAACGAGGCAAGCAGCGAGTTCTCACCGTCCCTGGCGACGCCGATGCGGAAGCTCTCGCCCATGGTCTGCGGCGCGAACAGGAGGCGCGCGGTCATCGTCCAGTCGCCTTTCGGGACCGGCTTGCCCAGCCGCAGGATGTTCTCGGCGCTGTCGTAACGCGCCGGCGTGCCGTCGGGCGTCAGCAGGGTCAGGACGCCGTTTTCCACCAGATAGGCGTCCGGGTTCGGGTTGACGACCTGCCATTCCGGGGCCAGGTCGTCGCCGTCGAAGCTGTCCTCGAAATAGACGCCGGCCCATGCCCCGGTGGCGGCGATGCCCAGGGCCGCGACTGTCGCGATCAATCCGGTAGTGAAATTTCTCATGCCTCATCCTCTTTTCTGGTTCCATTGCGGTCCGGGCATTCGCGAACCTAGCCCGGCGTTTCAATTCTCACCCAGTCCACTTCCACCAGCCCCTCGCCGCTGCCCGGCGTGTAGCCGCTGCTGTCGGAGCCGAAGATGACCACGAAGGCGTCGCCCGGGGCGCGCAGCGAGGTCAGTTTCTGCACCGTCAGCCATTCGCCGCCCGGCGCCCCCTCGGTGCCCGGATTGGCCGGCTCCAGCCGGACGGCGGCGACGTAGTTGCGCCCGGTCTTTTCCAGCCGCAACTCGACCGCCGCGATGTTGTCGGAGAACACGCCGGAGCGGGTGTTGAGGTCCCGGCTTTCGATGAAGTAGACGTTGCGGGAAAATCCGGAGGCGTCGCCGCGCGCCAGCTTGTCCGAGCCGACGACGATGTCGGTGCGGGCATAGTTGGGCGTGCTCATGAAAAACGAGGCAAGCAGCGAGTTCTCACCGTCCCTGGCGACGCCGATGCGGAAGCTCTCGCCCATGGTCTGCGGCGCGAACAGGAGGCGCGCGGTCATCGTCCAGTCGCCTTTCGGGACCGGCTTGCCCAGCCGCAGGATGTTCTCGGCGCTGTCGTAACGCGCCGGCGTGCCGTCGGGCGTCAGCAGGGTCAGGACGCCGTTTTCCACCAGATAGGCGTCCGGGTTCGGGTTGACGACCTGCCATTCCGGGGCCAGGTCGTCGCCGTCGAACAGGTCCTCGAAATAGACGGCCGGCGCGGCGGCGACGGGCTCGGGTTCTGGCGCGGGGGCCGGTGCGGGTGCCTGCGCCAGTTCCTGAACCTGCTGCAGCGCGCCCTGAAGCTCGCCGGCGTTTCTGGCTTCGAAATATTGCCCCTCGCCCTTCTGGGCGATGCACTGAAGCTGTGCGCGGGCCTCGGCATCGACATCGAAACCCACCACGTGGACACGCAGGTTGATACCGCGCCGGGCAAGTTCGCCGGCGATCTCGCAGGCGTTTCCGCCACAGGTCTCGATCCCGTCGGAAACCAGCAGAATGCTGTTGTTGTCTTCCTCGCGCCCGGCGAAGGCCTCGCCCGCAGCCTGCAGGGAACTGGCGATCGGGGTCTTGCCCCGTGGCGTGACACCGTTGACGAAACCGATGAGGCTTTTCACCGATGCGCTTCCGAACGGCGCCACGAGTTCCACGTCGGAACAATCGTTCCGGCGCCTGTGACCGTAGACCACCAGCCCGCGGGCGACGTCCTCGGGCAGGCTGGAGAGCGTGTCGTTCAGAACCGACTTGGCGGTATCGATCTTGGCGGTTCCGTCGATACGGCCCCACATGGAATTGGAACCGTCGAGAATGAACATGATGTTGCCGCCGCCGAGAGCCGGAGCGGCAATGAAGCCGGACAAGAGTATCAGCGCCGATACGAGCGGTTTCATGCCTGCCAAACTCCTTTTTTTCCTGCCTGGCTATATCTATCCGGAAAAAGCGTTTCGAATCAACTGGCACTCCAACGTAGCAATGCCCGATGCGTTCACCGCCCGGCCAGTTCCGCCAGCAGCGCGCGCGCCGAGTTGCTGCGCGGCGCCCACAGCCCGCGCTCCATGGCCTCGGCCAGCCGCGCCGCCATTTCCCGCAGCGCCGGGGCGTTGTGTTCCTCGATGAAGGCGCGGGTGTCCTCGTCTTCCAGAAATGCCTGGTGCACGAGATCGAAATGGTGGTTCTTCACCGCTCCCGTGGTGGCGGCGAAGGCGAACAGGTAGTCGACCGTCGCGGCCATCTCGAAAGCGCCCTTGTAACCGTGGCGCTTGACGCCCTCGATCCATTTCGGGTTGACGACGCGGGAGCGCACGACGCGGCCGATCTCTTCGTCGAGCGTGCGGATCAGCGGGCGTTCGGGGCGCGAATGGTCGTTGTGATAGATCGGCCGGTCGCGGCCCTGCAGGGCGGCAACGGCGGCCGCCGCGCCGCCCTCGAACTGGTAATAGTCGTCGCTGTCCAGGATATCGTGCTCGCGGTTGTCCTGGTTCTGCACGATGGCTTCGACCTCGCTCAGGCGCCGCTCCAGCGAGGGCCGCGCCGCCTCGCCCGCCGCCTTGCCGCCGTAGGCATAGGAGCCCCATTCCAGATAGGCCTCGCCGAGATCGGCCCGGCTGCCCCACAGCCGCTCGTCGATCATCGCCTGAAGCCCCGCACCGTAGGCGCCGGGTTTGGAGCCGAACACCCGCGCGCCGTCGCCTTCCGTGCGGAACCGCGCGGCGGCGGGGTTCATGTCGGCGGGCTCATCAAGCGCCATCACCGCGCGGGCGGCGCTGTCGACGAGGTCCATCTGCTGCGGGAAGGCGTCGCGGAAGAAGCCGGAGACGCGCAGGGTGACGTCGACGCGCGGGCGGTCGAGCACGGTAAGCGGCAGAATCTCGAAGCCGGTGACGCGGCGGTTGGCGGCGTCCCAACGCGGCTTCACCCCCATCAGCGCCAGGGCCTGCGCGATATCGTCGCCGCCGGTGCGCATGTTGGCGGTGCCCCAGGCGGTGATCAGCAGCGCGCGCGGCCAGTCGCCTTCCTCCTGCAGGTGCCGCTCGATCAGCAGGCTGGCCGATTTCCACCCCAGCGCCCAGGCGGTCGGCGTCGACCTGGAAGACCCCGGTGACCCCCGGCAAGGGACGCCCC
>JBHHXR010000154.1:0-8523 GCA_046757205.1 Paracoccaceae bacterium | reverse complement strand
CGACCCAGCAATCCCAATAGGCAAAACCGTCGGCGTAATCGGGTTTAAGCGGCGCGCCGGCGGGATCACGTTTGAGATCTATCCACCGGGACCCGGCGATGGCCTGTCGCTGATAGAGATGGTCGTAGAGGAAGAGCCCGGCGCGCATCATCCAGCGCGGCCTCATGCCTTTCACATAGGGGAGAATGAAGCGCAACGGCCTGGCGATATGGGGCACCTTGTTGAGAACAACCTCGCGTTCCCGCAAGGACTTACGCACCAACAGAAATTCGTATTGCTCCAGATAGCGCAGACCGCCGTGGATGAGTTTCGAGCTTGCCGACGATGTCGCTCCGCCGAGATCATCCGCTTCGCAGAGCAGCACCGAGAGCCCGCGTCCCGCGGCGTCACAGGCGATGCCCGTACCGTTGATACCGCCGCCTATGACGGCGAGGTCATAGATGCCGCGCCTGCCCATCGGGTTCTCCAGTTAGAAATAACATCCAGATAAATCTGGTGTAACTTTTTGAAATAACTGGCGCACCCGACAGGATTCGAACCTGTGACCTCTGCCTTCGGAGGGCAGCGCTCTATCCAGCTGAGCTACGGGTGCGTCAGGCGCCTGCTATAGTGCAGGCGAGGCGGAAGCGCAATTGTGTTTGGCGGCGTGGGCGATCCGAATGGCGAGCGCGCCGTCCGGCGTTGTCGGGCCGGGCGTCGGAGGGGTCATTCCGCTTGCCAAGAGCCAGGAATCGATCACGGCACCAATGGCCCCTGAAACGGTGCAGGCAGTTTCCGGGAACGGGCCTGCCGGAATTCTCTCGCCGGAGCCGGCGGCCGCGCCCGGTTTTCTTCACGTGCTGCACGAAAGCCCGGGCGGCGCGTCCGCAATCTCGAAAGCGCGCGGGCGGCAGGTCACGGGGCATCAAACTGTGGTGAGCTGGTTCAAACGTTCCGACACAGCGACTACACCTGCCGCATCGACGGAGTTTCGGCGATCGCCGGTGTGCCGGCAGCAGCACGGGAGGGACGCAGCGGAATGGAAACTTTTGGTCAGATGGGCGATTTCGCGGCAGAGGTGGGCGGTCTTGCGGTGGACAGGCTGGAGATACTTTCGACCATCTTCGTCTCGGTTGTCGGCGCCTTTCTCCTGATCCTGTTCATCATGCTCGTCATCGACCTCGCCCAGACGCGCGACGCGGTGCGGCGAAACTATCCGGTGATCGGCCGGTTCCGTGGCCTGTTCACCAAGTTGGGCGAGTTTTTCCGCCAGTATTTTTTCGCCATGGATCGCGAGGAAATGCCGTTCAACCGCGCCGAGCGGGACTGGGTCGCCCGATCGTCCTCCGGCGGCGACAATACGCTGGCCTTCGGATCGACCAGAAACCTTTCCATCCCCGGTACGCCGATTTTTGTGAACTGCCCGTTTCCGAAGCTCTCCGAAGACACCGAGACGGCCTTGCCGGTGACAATCGGCTCGGGCTGCCGCCGGCCCTATGAGGCGCATTCGATCATCAATATTTCCGCCATGAGCTATGGCGCCCTGTCGCGGCCCGCGGTGCGGGCGCTGTCCAGGGGCGCGGCGCTGGCGGGCTGCTGGCTGAATACCGGCGAGGGCGGGCTGGCCCCGGCGCATCTCGAAGGCGGCTGCGATATCGTGTTTCAGATCGGCACGGCCAAGTACGGCGTCCGCCGTGAAGATGGCAGCCTGTGCGACGAAAAACTGCGCGAGGTTGCCTCTCACGAACAGGTCAGGATGTTCGAGATCAAGTTGTCGCAGGGCGCAAAGCCGGGCAAGGGCGGCATCCTGCCAGCCGTGAAAGTGACCGAGGAAATCGCCGCGATCCGCGGCATTCCGGTGCACGAGGCCTCGATCTCGCCGAACCGGCATCCCGAAATCGACTCCGTTGGCGAGTTGCTCGACATGATCGCGCGGGTCCGCGAGGTCACCGGCAAGCCGACCGGGATCAAGGCGGTAATCGGCTCGTTCGGCTGGATCGAGGAGCTGCTGTCCGAGATACACCGGCGCGGAACAGACAGCGCCCCGGACTTCTTCACCGTCGATTCCGGCGATGGCGGCACCGGTGCGGCGCCGATGCCGCTGATGGACAACATGGGGCTGACGATCCGGGAATCGCTGCCGCTGGTCATCGACATGCTGACCTCCAGCGGCCTGCGCGACCGCATAAAGGTGATCGCGTCGGGCAAGCTGATCACGCCGGCCGAGATCGCCTGGGCCTACTGCGTCGGCACCGATTTCGTGGCGTCGGCGCGCGGTTTCATGTTCGCACTGGGCTGCATCCAGGCCATGAAATGCAACAAGAACACGTGCCCGACAGGGATCACCACCCACAATCGCCGCCTGCAGCGCGGACTGGACCCCGAGGACAAGGCGACAAGGGTCCGGAATTTCGTCGCCAAGGTGCGCTACGGCGTCGGCCTGACGGCGCATTCCTGCGGCGTATCGCATCCGCGCGCGCTCAAACGGTACCCCTGCCGCATGGTTCAGGCGCATTTGAAGTCGGTTCCCTATAACGAACTCTACCCGGACAAGGCGGCCCCCGTCGGCGGCCGCATGTGACCACCGGCAGGCAAACCGCCGATCGCTTCAGCGAGCCGGCTGTTGCGTTCGCCAACCGGCGATGGCAAGTCTGGACGCGTACGGATTCCGGTCCGCGGCGAGGGGCGAGCGATCAGCTTTTTCGATGAAATGCACCAGGGCGGCGAGGTCAGGCCGCCCTACCGGGGGGTCGCCGACTGGATCGCAGGCACGCCGGCGGACACGCTGGCCGCCAAGCGCGAGCAGGCCGAGGCGTTGTTCCGGCGCATCGGCATCACCTTCGCGGTCTACGGCGAGGGCGGCGACCCGGAGCGGCTGATCCCGTTCGACATGGTGCCGCGGGTATTCTCGGCGCAGGAATGGTGGAAGCTGGAGCGCGGCGTCAAGCAGCGGGCGCAGGCGCTGAACGCCTTCCTGCGCGACGCCTACGACCGCGCCGAGATCGTGCGCGCGGGCCGTATGCCGGCCGAACTGGTGTTCCGCAACGAGGCTTACGTGCCGGCGGTGGTCGGCGTCTCGCCGCCGCGCGGCGTGTTCAGCCACATCGTCGGCATCGATCTGGTGCGCACCGGGGCGGACGAGTTCTTCGTGCTGGAGGACAATTGCCGCACGCCTTCGGGGGTTTCCTACATGCTGGAAAACCGCGAGATCATGATGCGGATGTTCCCCGATCTGTTTCACGCCAACCGGGTGGCGCCGGTCGATACCTATCCCGATCTTCTGCGCCGCACGCTGGAAAGCGTGGCGCCGGACAGTGCCGCGAACGATCCGGTGATCGTCATTCTGACGCCGGGCTCGATGAACAGCGCCTATTACGAGCATTCCTTCCTGGCCGACCAGATGGGCGTGGAACTGGTCGAGGGGCAGGATTTGTTCGTCGACGGCGATTTCGTCTACATGCGCTCCACCCGCGGGCCGCAGAAGGTGGACGTGATCTACCGCCGCATCGACGACGCCTTCCTCGATCCGCTGTGCTTCCGGCCGGATTCCATGCTCGGCGTGCCGGGGTTGATGAATGTCTATCGCTCGGGCGGCGTTGCCCTCTGCTCGGCGCCGGGCGCGGGCGTGGCCGACGACAAGGCGGTCTACACCTACGTACCGGAAATGGTGCGCTTCTATCTCGGCGAGGAGCCGATCCTGAAGAACGTGCCGACGTGGAAATGCGGCGAGCCGGAAGACCTGGCATACGTGCTGGCGCATCTGGGCGAACTGGTGGTCAAGGAAGTCCACGGCTCGGGCGGCTACGGCATGCTGGTTGGCCCGGCCGCGACGAAGGACGAGATCGCCGCCTACGCGCAGAGGATCAAGGCCGATCCGGGGGATTTCATCGCTCAGCCGACGCTCTCGCTCTCGACCTGTCCGACCTTTACCGACAGCGGTCTGGCGCCGCGCCATGTCGATCTGCGCCCCTATTGCCTGGTCGGCGAGAGTGTGCAGCTCTGCCCCGGCGGGCTGACCCGGGTGGCGCTGACCGAGGGCTCGCTGGTGGTGAACTCGTCGCAGGGCGGCGGGGTCAAGGATACCTGGGTTCTGGCGGATTGAGAATGCCATGCTGAGCCGTACCGCCGAGAACCTGTTCTGGATGACTCGCTGCATGGAGCGGGCCGATACCATGGCGCGGTTGCTCGAAGTCGGCTACCGCATCTCGCTGATGCCGAGTACCGGCGAGGGGCACCGGAACGAATGGGAATCTATCCTGACGGCGTCCGGCACGG
The DNA here is from genome assembly GCA_046757205.1 of Paracoccaceae bacterium. Classification (GTDB taxonomy): domain Bacteria; phylum Pseudomonadota; class Alphaproteobacteria; order Rhodobacterales; family Rhodobacteraceae; genus JBHHXR01. The sequence continues at coordinate 4,269 of JBHHXR010000154.1, read as the reverse complement.
CGGACGCCTACCGTCGCAAGTATGGCAAGCCGGTGCAGCGGGACGTCGAGACGTTCCTGTTCTTCGACCGGGAAAACCCGTCCTCGGTGGCGTCCTGCGTCGAACGGGCGCGCGACAACGCACGCATCGTTCGAACAGCGATCACCTCCCAGGTCTGGGAAGCGCTCAACGGAGCGTTTCAGGACCTGAAGCGGCTCGACCGGATGGCGCGCAGCCGCGCCGAATTGCCGATGCTGTGCGACTGGACCAACAGCAACGCCGCTCAGGTGCGCGGCGCCATAGAGAGCACGCAGCTTCAGCAGGACGGCTACGATTTCATGTGTCTCGGCTACTACCTGGAACGCGGCGACAACACGGCGCGCCTGCTCGACGTGAAATACCACGTGCTGCTGCCGACGACGCACCGGGTCGGCGGGTCGCTGGACAATTACCAGTGGACGACGCTCTTGCGTTCGGTGTCGGGGCTGCGGGCGTTCCACTGGTCTTACGGGGGCGATTACACGCCGGCGAAGATCGCCCATTTCCTGATCCTCAACACGGCCTGTCCACGCTCGCTTCTGCACTGCGCGGAACAGGCCGTTCACCACCTGGAACGGCTGGGCCGCGCCTACGGTACCAAGACGGCGGCGCAATCGGCGGCGCGCGCCCTTTTCGCCCGCCTCGCCGAAGCAGAGATCGGCGACATATTCGACGACGGGCTGCACGAATTCCTCGGGCGGTTCATCGGCGAGAACGCGGCGCTGGCCGGCGCGGTGGCGGACTCCTACCTGTTCGGGGGGCGGTGATGCGGCTCTCGGTCAACCACGCTTCGGTCTATTCCTTCAGCTACCCGGTGCGCTATGTCGTTCAGAGCCACCGGTTGCACCCCAACCGCTTCGACGGCCAGAGGATCGTCAAATGGCGGGTGTCGGTGGAAGGCGCCCGGTTCGGCGCGCCGTTTCGCGACGGTGCCGGCGACACTTTGCGGACGGTGTCGCTGACCGGACCGGTTGAAAGGGTCGAAGTACGGGTGAAAGGCATCGTGGAGACCACCGACATGAGCGGCGTGCTGGCCGGGCACCGCGAAAGGATCAACCCGCTGGCGTATCTGCGCGACACGCCGGCGACCCTCGCCGATGCCGCTCTGACCGGGCTGGCCAAAACGGCGCTGCGCGGCGCTGCGGGAGCCGACGCGCTGGACCGCGCGCACCGGCTGTCGAACGCCGTGGCGGATGCAATCGCCTATCGGCCGGGCAGTACGCAGGCGCACACGACGGCGGCCGAGGCGCTGGCTCTCGGCGAGGGCGTGTGCCAGGATCATGCGCACGCGCTGATCGCGGTGGCACGCCACCGGGCGATACCGGCGCGATACGTGACCGGGTACCTGCACGCCGGCGGGGACGGCTCGCCGCACGAGGCCGGGCACGCCTGGGCGGAGCTTCATGTCGGCGGTCTCGGCTGGGTCGGTTTCGATCCGGCGAACCGGTGCTGCCCGGATGAAAGATACATCCGGCTCGGCTCCGGGCTCGACGCTTCCGACGCGGCGCCTATCCGCGGCGTCACGCATGGCGAGGGCACCGAAATGCTGCACGTGACGGTGGAAGTTGCCGCCGCGCAGCAATAGAAACGCCGGCGAGTATCGGGCGAGGGTGCGGACATGACGTATTGCGTGGGGCTGCTTCTGAAGGCGGGCATGGTGCTTCTGGCCGACACCAGGACCAACGCCGGGTTCGACAATATCTCGACCTATCGGAAGATGTATTTGTTCGAAGAACCGGGGGAACGCGCGATCGCCATCCTGACCGCCGGCAGCCTGTCGGTGACGCAGACGGTGCTGGCGCGGCTCAATCACGCCATGGAAGAGCCGGAGGCCGCCGATTGCCCCTCGATCATGCAGGCGGCGAGCATGCTCGATATCGCCAAGATCATCGGGGAAGCGCTGTCGGACGTGACCGCCGAAGTGGCGGAGAAGATGAACCGGATGAAGCAGAGCGCCTCGGCCTCCTTCATCGTCGCCGGGCAGCGCAGGGGCGGTGCGATGCGGATGTTCCTGCTCTACCCGGAAGGAAATTTCATCGAGGCCACGGACGACACGCCGTTCCTGCAGATCGGCGAGCACAAGTACGGCAAGCCGATCCTCGACCGCGTGGTGACGCCGGACACTTCGCTGGAGGATGCGCGCAAGGCGGTTCTCTTGTCGATGGATTCCACCATGCGCTCCAACCTTTCGGTCGGCATGCCGCTCGATCTGGCGATCATCCGTGCCGATAGGTGCCGGTTCGGCGAGGTGACGCGGATCGAAGCCGGTGACGATGCCTTCGCCGCGATGTCGGGGGCGTGGAGCGCCGCGCTGCGCGAAGCTTTCGGCAAGATCCGCATCTGATGCCGCACGCGAAACAGTCTGTCCATAACCGTTCCTGTCGTTTTTCCCGAAAATCCCGTAAGAGGGGCAGCAACTGGGCATTCGGGGAATTTTCATGCGGAAACTTCAAAGCCAGGGCGTGCATCACATAACGCTCGTCGGGGCGGACCGGCAGACCTCAATCGACTTCTGGGAAGGCGTACTGGGCATGCCGTTGGTGTTCGATCAGCCGAACCTGGACAATCCGCGCGAAGGGCATCTCTATTTCGACCCCGGCGACGGGCGGCTGATCACGGTTTTCACCAGTGAGGATCGGCAATCCACCCCTGACCGCACGCCGACCGAGCCGGGCTGCGTGCACCACGTCGCCTTCGCCGTCAGCAAGGCGACGTTCTCGCAGGCGGTGGAGAGGCTCGACGAGCGCGGCATCAGGCACAGCGGCCCGCGCGACCGCGGCTTCATGGACAGCATCTATTTCGAGGATCCCATGGGGCTGCTGATCGAACTGGCCGCCTACCGCTTCGAACCGCCCGCCGGCGTCAGCCACGGCGAGGTGCTGCTGGAGGCGCACCTGATCCGGAAAAAGGCCGGCGCGGACCATATCGAGGAAGTCCATGTCGCCGACGCGATCGAGGCGTTGACCGAGCGCTCGCGCCGGTCTCTTTCCCAGAATCGCGGGCCGCGGAACCCTTACTGAGAAGGCCGGCCTGCTACGGCAGCAGCCCCGCTGACGGCGCGATTCGTGAAATCTTACATAGCAGAATTGCAATATATCAATTCAATGCTATCTGTTCGCGAACCGCATTCCCGATGGAGCACCATGATGAACCCTGAAGTCACGGCCTTTTTCGACGAGGCGACGTTCACCGTTTCCTATGTCGTCGCGGATCCCGCCGGCGAAGCCTGCGCGATAGTGGATTCGGTTCTCGATTTCGACTACGCGTCCGGCCGGACCGGTACGGAATCCGCCGAGCGCATCATCGCCTATGTCCGTGACAACGGGCTGGATCCGCTGTGGATACTGGAAACCCATGTTCATGCCGATCACCTGTCGGCCGCGCCCTACATCCAGGAACGCGTCGGCGGCAGGATCGGCATCGGCGAGAAGATCACCGTGGTTCAGGACACGTTCGGCAAGGTCTTCAATGAGGGGACGCGTTTCCAGCGCGACGGCTCGCAGTTCGACCGCCTCTTCGCCGAGGGCGACACGTTCGAGGTCGGCGCTCTGAAAGGGCAGGTCCTGCATACGCCGGGCCACACGCCGGCCTGCCTGACTTTTGTCATCGGTGACGCGGCCTTTGTCGGCGACACGCTTTTCATGCCGGATTTCGGCACCGCCCGGGTGGATTTTCCCGGCGGTTCGGCAGAAAACCTGTACCGCTCGATCCAGAAGATCCTCGCCCTGCCGGACGAGACGCGGATCTTCGTCGGCCATGACTACAAGGCGCCGGGACGGCAGGAATACGCCTGGGAATCGACGGTCGGCGAGCAGAAGGCGAAAAACGTGCATGTCGGGGCCGGCGCCTCTCAGGAGGCGTTCGTAGCCATGCGTAACGCGCGAGACGAAACGCTGGCCATGCCGCGCTTGATCGTGCCGTCGTTGCAGGTCAATATGCGCGCCGGCCGGATGCCCGAGCCGGAAGACAACGGAACGAGCTATCTGAAAGTGCCCGTGGACACGCTTGGAAAATGATTGAAACTTCGTGGATTTACGGCTTCGGCGGCGGGTTGGCGATCGGCCTCGCCGCGGCGATGTTTCTCCTGGTGAACGGCCGGATCACCGAGAAGGAGGCCCGCCACCGTCACCCGGAGTGGGCTGAAGAGTAGGCCGCGGAGACGGGCCTGGCATCGTGGCACCCTTCCGTGGTCGATATACCTTGCAAATCGACCACGAAACGGTCGGTTTGCGGTGCATATTGACCACGGCG
>JBHHXR010000153.1:0-8543 GCA_046757205.1 Paracoccaceae bacterium | reverse complement strand
TGGATTTCCTGCAATACTACGCGGCGCGGGCGGCGCGCGCGGAACGCGGCGAGCCGCGCGGAGTGATCGTCTGCATCTCGCCCTGGAATTTTCCGCTGGCGATCTTCACGGGGCAGATAGCGGCGGCGCTGGTTACCGGAAACGCGGTAATCGCCAAGCCGGCCGAACAGACCCCGCTGATGGCGTCACGCGCGGTGCAGTTGATGCACGAGGCCGGGGTGCCGGGCGAGGTGCTGCAACTCCTGCCGGGGCCGGGCGAGACGACCGGCGCGGCGCTGACCGCGGATCCGCGCATCGGCGGTGTGTGCTTTACCGGCTCCACCGAAGTGGCGCGGCTGATAGAGCGGCAATTGGCCGAGACGGCGCCGCCGGACGCCATGCTGATCGCCGAGACCGGCGGGCTCAACGCGATGATCGTCGATTCCACGGCGCTGATGGAACAGTCGGTGCTCGATATCCTGGCCTCGGCTTTCCAGAGCGCCGGCCAGCGCTGCTCCGCCCTGCGGATGCTTTACATCCAGAAGGACGTCGAGGCGGATCTGCTGGAGATGCTTGCCGGTGCTATGGAAAGCCTGCGCGTCGGCGATCCGCGATCGCTGCACACCGATATCGGCCCGGTGATCGACGCCGAAGCGCGGCGGGCAATCTCCGAATACGTGGACTGGTTCGAGATGGGCGGCGACGTGGTGCAGCAGATCCCGGTGCCGCGCGAGGGGAATTTCGTCGCTCCGACGGTGCTGCGTGTCTCCGGTATCGGCGATCTCGAGAAGGAGGTGTTCGGGCCGGTCCTGCACGTCGCCGCCTTCGAGGCCGACCGGATAGACAGCGTGGTCGACGAGATCAACGCGACCGGTTACGGGCTCACCTTCGGGCTGCACACCAGGATCGACAGCCGGGTACAGGAGATCGTCGACCGGGTGCATGCCGGCAACATCTACGTCAACCGCAACCAGATCGGCGCCGTCGTCGGTTCGCAGCCGTTCGGCGGCGAGGGGCTGTCGGGGACCGGGCCGAAGGCGGGCGGACCGTATTACCTTGGGCGATTCAGAAGGCCGGCACCAGCGGCGCCGTCCGCGCCTGCGGTGTGGGCGCAGCCGAGGGCCGATGTGAACGGCATCCAGGCCGCGCTGCGCCAGCTCTCCGCCACCGATCCGGTGCCGCGCGAAGCGATGCTGGCGACACTGCGCGCGGCCTTGCGGGGCCGGGCGGCGGACGCGATGCGGGCGGTGGCGGCGCTCGATACCGGCCCGGTCGACCTGCCGGGACCGACGGGCGAGATCAACGCGCTGTGGCTGCCGCCGCTGGGCACCGTGATGTGCACCGGACCCTGGCCGCGCGCCCTGCTGGAGCAGGCGGCGCAGGCACTGGGCTGCGGCAACCGGGTGCTGGCGGTGGCGCCGGAAGCGCGCAAGGTGCTGAAGGCGCTGCGCGAGGCCGAGCTTCCGGTGGCATGTGTCGACGGCCTGCTGCGTCCGAAGGATCTGCATGAACTGGTGCAAATAGGCGCCGTGGCGATGGCAGCGGACACACCGCAGGCGAGCGAGATACGCCAGGCGCAGGCGGCACGGAAAGGCGCGATCGCCAAACTCATCCTGACGCCGGCCGGCCCGGAGGCCTTCTGCCATGAGCGCGCGGTCTGCATCGACACCACGGCGGCCGGCGGCAACGCAGCGCTCCTGGCGGCGCAGTCCTGATCCGCCGCCGCCGCCGGACATTGGCCGGCACCTGGCTTCCCGCCGCTCCCGGCTTGCGCAGGATGCGGCTGGCGCGCGCGCCGGTTGCCGCCGCGCGTCCCGGGTTCGGCGGGCCGCCGGACATCGGGGCAGGCTCACATGGCGATCCCGCCGCGCTGCCGGCGCCACGCGAGGCTGCGGCGCAGGCGGCTTTCCGGCGTTCAGATCACCGTTGCCCAGGCCGGATCGGCGGCCCGTCCGCGCACCATAATGCCCATGTGCCGGCGTTCGCCGCAGCGCAGCAAACTGCGGCCATTTAGCCCGAAATGACGGCTCCGGCTTGGTTGACCTCGGCTTGGGGCGGGGGTAAGCCTGTTGCGTCCCCGAGGGCGCGCGCCGCTCTTTTCAAGGACGGAAGATTCGAAGGGGAACTCCGTGGATGAACTGCTGAGAGAGTATTTGCCAATCCTGGTTTTTCTGGCCCTGGCGATCGTCATCGGGCTTGTTTTTTTACTCGCGGCGGCGGTTCTGGCCGTCTACAATCCCGATCCCGAGAAGGTGTCGGCCTACGAATGCGGCTTCAACGCCTTCGACGACGCGCGGATGAAGTTCGACGTGCGGTTCTACCTGGTTTCCATCCTGTTCATCATCTTCGACCTCGAGGTTGCCTTCCTGTTTCCCTGGGCGGTCAGTTTTCAGCATGTCGGCCTGTTCGGCTTCTGGTCGATGATGGTGTTTCTCGCGGTGCTCACCATCGGCTTTGCCTATGAGTGGAAGAAGGGGGCGCTGGAATGGGATTGAGCGGGGCGGGCACACCGGCGCTCTCGACGGCGGCCGGGCCCGACAAGGACGTGGCGGCGCGGGTGCTGTCCGACGAACTGGCGGACAAGGGTTTCATCCTGACCTCGACCGAAGACGTCATCAACTGGGCACGCACCGGATCGCTGCACTGGATGACCTTCGGGCTGGCCTGCTGCGCCATCGAGATGATGCACACTTCGATGCCGCGCTACGATCTGGAACGTTTCGGCACCGCGCCGCGCGCCTCGCCGCGCCAGTCCGACCTGATCATCGTCGCCGGCACGCTGACCAACAAGATGGCGCCTGCCTTCCGCAAGGTCTACGACCAGATGCCGGAACCGCGCTACGTGCTTTCGATGGGCTCCTGCGCCAATGGCGGCGGCTACTACCATTATTCCTATTCCGTGGTGCGCGGCTGCGACCGGGTGGTGCCGGTCGATGTCTATGTGCCCGGCTGCCCGCCGACGGCTGAGGCGCTGCTTTACGGCATCCTGCAGTTGCAGCGGAAAATCCGCCGGACCGGAACGATTACGCGCTGAGAGGTGGAGATGAGCGACGCTTTGACAGAACTCGGCGGCGCCATCGAGGCGCGGCAGGCCGACGCGGTGATATCCAGCGCCGTGGCCAACGGTGAGCTGACGATGACGGTGGCGCCGGCGGCGCTGCCCGCCTTCGTCGAATTTCTTCGCACCGACAGCGGCTGCCAGTTCACCACGCTGGTCGATATCACGGCGGTCGACCGGCCGGGGCGCGAACGGCGGTTCGAACTGGTCTATCACTTCCTGTCGATGAAGCAGAACCACCGCGTCCGCGTGAAGGCGATGGTTGCCGAGGACGAGGTCGTGCCCTCGATCACGAGCATCTTTCCGTCCGCCAACTGGTTCGAGCGGGAGGTCTTCGACATGTTCGGGATCATGTTCTCCGGCCATCCCGACCTGCGGCGCATCCTGACCGATTACGGCTTTTCGGGCCATCCGCTGCGCAAGGATTTCCCGACCACCGGCTATGTCGAGGTGCGCTACGACGAGGAACAGAAGCGGGTGGTCTACGAGCCGGTTTCGCTGGTCCAGGAATACCGGCAGTTCGACTTCATGTCGCCGTGGGAAGGGGCGGAGTACATCCTGCCCGGCGACGAGAAGACGGAGGGTGAGCGATGATGTATGGCGGCATGTGGTTCGGTGGCGGGTTCGTCTGGTGGCTGATCATGATTGCACTGCTGGTCATTCCCTTCTGGCGCATTCTGCCACGCTACGGCATCCCGAACTGGGTTTCACTGGTTGCGATCTTTCCCATTGCCGCGCTGGTGTTGCTTTGGGTGATCGCGTTCAAGGACACCGGCGACACAGGCGGGACGGCATGATGGGGTTTCTCGGGTGGATCATATCGGCCCTCGCCACCGGTGTGCCGCTTTGGCGCTTGCTACCGGGCGCCGGTATGTCACCGGCATTGGCTTTGCTTTCCATCATCCCGATTCTGGGGCTTGTCGTTCTTTGGGTTATCGCATTCCGCCGCTGGCCCGGCGATGACGTTTCGGGGAGGTTCGAGTGATGGACGCATCGCGTAACGAGGTTCGGACCGGCGAACAGAGAATCCGAAACTTCAACATCAATTTCGGCCCGCAACACCCTGCGGCGCATGGCGTTCTGCGCATGGTTCTGGAGCTGGACGGCGAGGTCGTCGAGCGCGCCGATCCGCATATCGGGCTCTTGCACCGCGGCACCGAAAAGCTGATGGAAAGCCGCACCTACCTGCAGAACCTGCCGTATTTCGACCGGCTGGACTATTCCTCGCCGATGAACCAGGAACACCCGTGGTGCCTGGCCATCGAGCGGCTGACCGGTGCCGAAGTGCCGCGCCGGGCCTCGCTGATCCGGGTGCTGATGTCGGAGATCGGGCGGCTTCTCAACCACCTCCTGAACGTGACGACGCAGGCGATGGACGTCGGCGCCCTGACGCCGCCCTTGTGGGGCTTCGAGGAGCGCGAGAAGCTGATGGTGTTCTACGAGCACGCCAGCGGTGCGCGGATGCACACCGCCTATTTCCGCCCGGGCGGCGTGCACCAGGACATCACGCCGAAACTCGTGCACGACATCTGGGAATGGAGCGAGGCGTTTCCGCAGGTGCTCGACGATCTGGAGGAATTGCTGACCGAGAACCGCATCTTCAAGCAGCGCAACGTCGATATCGGCGTCGTAACCGAGCAGGAATGCTACGATCTCGGGTTTTCCGGCGTCATGATACGCGGCTCCGGCCTGGCCTGGGACTTGCGGCGGGCGCAGCCCTACGAATGTTACGACGAGTTTGATTTCAGGATCCCGGTCGGCAGGAACGGCGATTGCTACGACCGTTACCTGTGCCGCATGCACGAGATGCGGGAATCGACGAAGATCATCCGCCAGGCGCTTGAAAAACTTGAAGAGTGCCAAGGGCAGGACGTCTTGGCGCGGGGCAAGCTGGCACCGCCCAGGCGTGGCGACATGAAAAGCTCGATGGAAGCGCTTATCCATCACTTCAAGCTCTATACCGAAGGCTTCCACGTGCCCGAGGGAGAGATATACGCCGCCATCGAGGCGCCCAAGGGCGAGTTCGGGGTCTATCTGGTGTCCGACGGCACCAACAAGCCCTACCGCGCCAAGATCCGCGCGCCGGGGTTCGTGCATCTTCAGGCGATGGACCACATCGCCCGTGGCCACATGCTGGCCGACTGCGCGGCGCTGGTCGGGTCGCTGGACATCGTGTTCGGGGAGGTCGACCGGTGAGCCTTGCCATTTCCGCGACGAGTCAACAGGAGGGCGACAGGTAATGTTGCGCCGTCTGCATCCCGAACAACCCGAGAGCTTCGCATTCACCCCGGGCAACCTGGCCTGGGCCGAAGCGCAGATAGCCAAGTACCCCGAGGGGCGGCAGGCGTCGGCCGTCATTCCGCTTCTGTGGCGGGCGCAGGAGCAGGAGGGCTGGCTGTCGCGGCCCGCCATCGAAACCATCGCCGACATGCTGGGAATGGCCAGGATACGGGCGCTGGAAGTGGCCTCGTTCTACTTCATGTTCCAATTGCAACCCGTTGGTTCGGTTGCGCATGTGCAGGTTTGCGGTACGCTTTCCTGCATGATATGCGGGGCCGAGGACCTGATCGCGGTATGCCGCGAGAAGATCGCGCCGAACGCGCATGAAATCAGCGCCGACGGGCGGTTTTCGTGGGAAGAGGTGGAGTGTCTGGGAGCGTGCTCGAACGCACCGATGGCGCAGATCGGCAAGGATTACTACGAGGACCTGACGGCGGAGAAATTCGGTGCCATACTCGATGCCTTCGCGCGCGGCGAGGTGCCGGTGCCGGGGCCGCAAAACGGGCGCGTCGGCGCGGAGCCGAAATCGGGGCTGACGGTCCTCAGGGATTTCACCGGCGCCCATGACGTGAACGCCTCGGTGGCGCTGGCGACCGCAAGGGGCGATACCGTGGACCGCGTGACCGGCGGGGAGGCAACCGCGATGGCCGGCGCGGCACGTCCGGCGGCGCCGGAACCGGCCGAGGCGGGCCAAGGCAGCCGTCCGGAACTGCTGCGCGAACCGCGTGATGGCAAGGCGGACGATCTGAAAAAAATCAAGGGAGTAGGCCCGAAGCTTGAGAAAGAGCTGAACGCGGCGGGGGTCTGGCATTTCGACCAGATAGGATCGTGGACGGCGGAACAGGTGGCGTGGGCCGACCAGCACCTGGTATCGTTCAAGGGGCGCGTCAGCCGCGACAACTGGGTGGAGCAGGCACGATCGCTTGCGGCGGGAGGTGACACGACCATTTCGGCGAAGGTCGACAAGGGGGGATCTACCAGAGGAACGGACCAGGAGCGACTGACATGAACACCTGCCAGAGAAATTGCTGGATCGCCGGCGGCGTGGCCGGGCTGGCGACGATGATTTACCTGATGTCGATCCACGAGTACGGAATCTTCGGTGCTTTGATCTGGGGCGTCATCATCGGCGCGGTGGTGGCGGTCATCCTGTTGTTTGTCTTGTGCAGCGGCATCAAGGCCGAACCGGAAGCGCCGCCGAAGCGGGTCGGCACGCCGGAGCCGGCGGCGAAGGCCGAACCGGCACCGGAGCCCTCTCCGGAACCCGACCCGCAGGCTGCCGCCGAACCGCAGGCAGCGCCCGCGGCAGCGGAGCCGGAAGCGGCGGTCGAGCCCGAAGAAAAGCCGGCGGAAGCCGAACCGGGTAGCGCCGCCAAACCGGAAACATTGAGTGGGCCGCGCGGTGGCAAACCAGATGATCTGAAGAAAATCAAGGGTGTAGGGCCGAAACTTGAAGGCGTTCTGAACGGCCTGGGGTTCTATCATTTCGACCAGATCGCGGCCTGGACGGATGCCGAGGTCGCGTGGGTCGATGAAAACCTCGGCGGCTTCAGCGGACGCGTGAAGCGCGACGACTGGGTCGGACAAGCCAGGACGCTGGCCGCAGGCGGCGAAACGGAATTTTCGCAAAAGGTGGACAAGGGCGACGTTTACTGACGCGCCCGTCGGCCACCGGCGAATGAAGGGGACAGGAGAACGTGGCAAGCGGTGACAACAGGCAGAAGGGGCAGGTGCGTCTGGCCTCGGTCGTCATCCTGGTGACGATGCCCCTGTGGCTGCTCGTCAGCTATCTTGGCGGGCGGTTCGATCTTCCGGCGCGGTTTGCCTTTCTTTCGGATCTTGCGGCGCTGGCTGCCTTTGCCTTCGCGCTGATCGTGTTGTTCAGGGTCTGGCGTCAGCGCCGGACGGACGGGAGTTAAGGCCGATGCTGGCGGACAAGGACCGGATTTTCACCAATCTCTACGGGCTGCACGACCGCAGCCTGAAGGGCGCGCGGGCGCGCGGCAACTGGGACGGCACCGACGCGATCATCGCCAAGGGCCGCGACTGGATCGTTTCCGAGGTGAAGGAATCGGGGCTGCGCGGGCGCGGCGGCGCCGGTTTCCCCACCGGCCTGAAATGGTCCTTCATGCCCAAGGAATCGGATGGCCGGCCGGGATACCTGATCGTCAACGCCGACGAGTCGGAGCCCGGCACCTGCAAGGACCGCGAGATCATGCGGCACGATCCGCATACGCTTCTGGAAGGCTGTCTGCTGGCCGGGTTCGGGATGGGCGCGCATGTCGCCTATATCTACATCCGCGGCGAGTACGTGCGCGAGCGCGAGGCGCTGCAGATCGCCATCGACGAATGCTACGACGCGGGGCTCCTGGGCAGGAACGCCGCCGGCTCGGGCTGGGATTTCGACGTCTACCTGCACCACGGCGCCGGGGCCTATATCTGCGGCGAGGAAACGGCGCTTCTGGAGAGCCTGGAGGGCCGCAAGGGCATGCCGCGGCTGAAGCCGCCGTTTCCGGCCAATACCGGGCTCTACGGCTGCCCGTCGACGGTAAACAACGTGGAATCGATCGCCGTGGCGCCGGCGATCCTGCGCCGCGGCGCGGAATGGTTTGCCGGTTTCGGGCGGCTGAACAACACCGGCACCAAGGTGTTCGCCATATCCGGGCACGTGGAAAACCCCTGCGTGGTCGAGGAATCCATGTCGATTCCGCTGAAGGAGTTGTTGGACAAGCACTGCGGCGGCGTGCGCGGCGGCTGGAAGAACCTCAAGGCGGTGATCCCCGGCGGCTCGTCGGTGCCGTGCATCCCGGCGGATGTGTGCAAGGACGCGATCATGGATTTCGACGGGATGATCGAGCACAAATCCGGCCTCGGCACGGCGGCGGTGATCGTGATGGACCGCTCGGTCGACATGGTGAAGGCGATCTGGCGGCTGTCGAAATTCTACAAGCACGAAAGCTGCGGCCAGTGCACGCCGTGCCGCGAGGGCACCGGCTGGATGATGCGGGTGATGGACCGGCTGGTCACCGGCGAAGCCGAGATCGAGGAAATCGACATGCTCCAGGATGTGACAAAGCAGGTGGAGGGCCACACCATCTGCGCGCTGGGCGACGCCGCCGCCTGGCCGATCCAGGGCCTGATCCGGCATTTCCGCGACGAGATCGAGGACCGGATCAAGGCCAAGCGCACCGGGCGCGTCAGTGCGGTGGCGGCGGAGTAGGGGTGA
>JBHHXR010000152.1:0-8544 GCA_046757205.1 Paracoccaceae bacterium | reverse complement strand
CTGGAGGAGTACGAACGGACGCGAGACGACCTCCGACGCAGCGTCATCGATCTCCGATGTTTTGATCCGAAGTCGAAGGGAGATCGGTCGTCAGATTCGTGCCTGTTATGCCTGGATTTCGCAAATACATCATCGCATCGGTTCCGATACGGATCCCGAATCCGTCGACTGATGGAGGCTCACAGAGATGACCAGCAGACCGAAGTATCCCGGAATTCGCGTTACCACCGATGGGAACCATCTCGTCTCCTATCTCACCGAAGCCCGATATACCGAAGGCGGCGTGTTCTTTCCGATTACCGCCTCCACCCAGTCGCCCGCGTCGGCGGCGTCCAGCGTCGGCGGATCCTCCAGCGCCAGCCCGATCGCCGCCTCGACGCGGGCCAGCCGCGCCGCCTGATCCGGCCATACATATGACACCAGGCGTTCCCGATGCGCCGCGTCCGTCAAGTCCAGCGGGTTGCGGTCGCAGCCGCGCCGCGAAAGGATACGCGGCGGCGCGCCATCTGGCGAAGCGCCGGTCCAGTCCGGCGCCAGCATGACCGGCGAACCCGCCCGGCCGTACACCGCCTTCCCGAAACGATACCCAAAGCGATCCGGAATGAGGTTCAGCCCGCCGCTCGCGCCCACCTCGAACAGCGCCAGCGGCGCGCCGGTCTCCGCCGCCACCACGCGCAGCCCCGGGTACAGAACGCCCGACCGCGCCACCTCGTTGGTCTGCGGCGGGCTGGATATCGGAACCACATCGAACCATTACAGCGTTGGTCTGCGGCGGGAATGCCAGCCACGTGGCAACCTCGCCGTCCGCCTCCGCGATTGCTGCCATCGCCGCATCGGCCAGCGCGCCGCTTTTCGGCGCGGGGTTCGGGGGATAATACGCCGCAAGTTCCGCCAACCGCCCCCTTCGCACCAGCGCGTGCAGCGCCCCGGCCAGCCGCAACGGCACCGAATCGCCGCGCGCGTCGGGTTCGCCGGGCCAGTCCAGCACCGTCCGCCCGGTTTCCGTGCCCCGGTCCAGCCGCCGCCCCAGCCCCGCCATCAGCCGCGCCGTGAACGGCGAGCCCAGCCGCCCGCACCACACCGCCTGCCGCGCGAACGCCGCGCGCACCTCCGCCTCGCTGCTCATCGGCCAACCCTGCAGGGATCGCCACCGCCGCGCAAGCCGCTTGCAACGCGGTCAGGCACGATGCCTAATGCCCCGCACCGGAGGTTCCGCTTTGTTCGAAGGATTCACAACGCACCGCATCGCCGCCAACGGCACCGAAATCAATCTCGCGGCCGGCGGCAGCGGCCCGCCGCTGCTGCTTCTGCACGGCTACCCGCAGACCCATGTCATCTGGCACAAGATCGCCCCGCAACTTGCGGAAACTCATACGGTAATCGCGCCGGACCTTCGCGGCTACGGCGACAGCGGCAAGCCCGCCTCGGACGCCACGCACGCGGCTTATTCGAAACGCGCCATGGCCGCCGATCTGGTCGAGGTCATGGCGGCGCTGGGTTTCACGAAATTCTCGGTCGCCGGGCACGACCGCGGCGGCCGCGTCGCCCACCGCATGGTGCGCGACCATGGCGGACGCATCGACAGGATCGCCGTTCTCGACATCGCCCCCACGGCCACCATGTACGCCGGTACCGACATGGCCTTCGCCACCGCCTATTACCACTGGTTTTTCCTGATCCAGCCCTTCGACCTGCCGGAGCGGTTGATCGGCGCCGACCCGGAATACTACCTGTCGAAAAAGATCCGCGCCTGGGGGCGGACCGAAGGCGCGATCACCGGGGAAGCCTTCGCCGAATACCTGCGCTGCTTTTCCGACCCGGCGACCATCCATGCCACCTGCGAGGACTACCGCGCCGCCGCCACCATCGACCTCGACCACGACGCCGCCGACGCCGGCCGGAAATTCGACCAGCCCCTCCTCGTCCTGTGGGGCGCCGACGGCTTCGTCGGCCGCAGTTACGACGTGCTGGAAACCTGGCGCGAAACGGCGACGGACGTCGTCGGCCACGCCGTTCCGGGCGGGCATTACTGCCCCGAGGAAGCGCCGGACGAAACCCTCGCCGCCATTGTCGACTTCTTCTGACGCGCCCCGGCGACGGCGGGCGTGGCCGCCGCGCCGCCGCGCGCCCGGAAGGCCCGCGAGGCGCGCTCCGTCGCTTCGCCGTCATCATCAGGTCTTTTCCCGCGCCATGAAACCTGCCTTCCCCGGCCGCAGCGGCGGCCGGGAACGATCGGCCGACACGCGCCGCGCACCCGCCTGGTGCGGCCATTTTTGCAAAACCGGCCCGCCTGTGCGAAAATGGCGGCGGTTGGACCGCGGCCGGGCGGCGTGCGGGACGACAGACGCGCCGCCTCGCCGGCGACAAGGAACCACAGGAAAATGGACACCGGGCCAGACATGGCGCCGGCCGCCGTCGCGGCGGTCCTGGAGCATCTGACCGGCGCCGCGCGCGGCACCGGCACGTGGCTCAACGCGCCCGAGATCGACGTCGTCCTCAGCCCGGCCAACCGCGTCCTGATCGCCGAAGCCGGCAAGGGCGCCGGGCTCGGCAGCGTCGCCGCGCGCCTGCGCAGCATCGGCGAAACCTACGAGATCGAGGCCCTGGAAGGCCGGCCGCTCTGGGTCAACGGCCGGCGCGTCGACGCCCGGTCGCTGAAAAACGGCGACGTCATCGAATTCGGCGAAACCGGCCCGTTGTCCCGCTTCCGGCTTTTTCACGAAGACAGCACGATGCGAAAGTCTCTGGTGGAAGTGCTGGGCGACTGCGCCGCCTATCTGCGGTCCAGCCGCCAGCCGGTGCCGCGCCGCATGGCCCGGGCCGCCCGCTCGCTTCTGCGCCAGCTTGTGCTGGAGACCACCATCCTGTTCCGGGTGTCCGTCATCCTCACGTTCGCCGTCCTTGCCGGCGTCGCCTACCAGCAGTGGCAGATGAGCATGCGGCTGCAGAACAGCATCGATCGCAGCACGGCCCGGCTCGACAGTATCGCGGCCACCGTGGCGCGCACCAGCGAGGAGGCGCTGCGCTCCGGCGACCTCGCCGCGCTGCGCACCGAGATCGGGCAGAGCGTCACCTCGAACACCGAGCGGCTGGCGGCGCTCGAACGACGGTCCCACGCCAGCCGCCAGGTGATCGCCGACGCCGCGCCGTCGGTCGCCTTCCTCCAGGGCGCCTACGGTTTCCGCGAACGCGCCACCGGCCGCGTTCTGCGCCGCGCCGTCAGCGATCAGGGCGTGCCGCTGATCACCCCCGGCGGCCGGCCGGTCCTGACGCTGGAAGGCGACGGCCCGGTCGTCGAAATCCCGTTTACCGGCTCGGGTTTCTTCATCGCCGGCGGCCGCACCGTGGTGACCAACCGCCACGTCGCCCTGCCGTGGGAGAGCGCTGCCGGCACCTTCGACGGCGGCTCTCTGGAACCGCTGATGAAAAAGCTGATCGCCTATCTTCCGGGGAGGGCCGAGGCGATACCGCTGGTCCTTCTGATCGGCAGCGACGAGGCCGATCTGGCGCTTCTGCAACCCGCAGGCGCGACCGGCGCCATACCCGGGCTGCGCCTTGCCGACAGCGCGCCGGTGGCCGGCGACGAGGTCATCGTCCTGGGCTACCCGACCGGTCTTCGCGCCATGCTGGCCCAGACCGGCCCCGCCTTCATCGAGGAATTGCAGAGAACCGGCATCACCGGCTTCTGGAAAATCGCCGAGCGCCTGGCCCGCGACGGCGATATCGCCGCGCTGGCAAGCCGCGGCATCGTCGCCCAGATCACGCCTCAGGCGCTGGTCTACGACGCCGAGACCACCTATGGCGGCAGCGGCGGCCCGGTGCTCGACATGAACGGCCGCGTTGTCGCGGTCAACGCCGCCATCCTTCCGGAATACGGCGGCTCGAATCTCGGAGTACCCGCCGTGCGGGTGCGCGAGCTGCTCGACAAGGCGGGGCTGGACTGACCTGAAGCGGTCCCGCAAGCCCGGACTCCGCACGAGGCCTTCGCGGCAGGCGCCGCCGCCGAACGCAAGGCGGGGCCAGCTGTGGAGTCTCATGATGCCTTTCGATGGAAATGCCTGTCCGAAATGACGAGGATCGCGGACGGCCGGGCGGGGCGAATCGTGGAAAGCGTATCGTGCACTACCTGACCCGGACAGCAGTCGGAGAGCCAAAACCAGTTGGATCAAAAACCGGCCCAAGTGGCTGATTTTGTGGCGACCCCTCCAGGACTCGAACCCGGAACCTGCTGATTAGAAGTCAGCCGCTCTGTCCAGTTGAGCTAAGGGGCCGCTCGCTGGTTGCCGCGCCCGTTTCCGGGCTGCGCGACACGGTCTAGCGCGGGCAGTTGCGCGAGGCAATGCCCGCACTTTGCGCTTCCTGTCAAGCCACGACGCCTCGACGGCCGCCGGCGGGACTTCCCGGCATGCATCCCGCACTGCAAGGCCGATCGCCGCCACGGGCTTGCCGCGCGGCGCGCAATCCTTCATATCCGGCGCCGACCGCCAAAGCGAACGGGAGCACGGCGCCACGGCATGAACCGCACGATGAACGAAACCGACACCCGCCGGCGGGCCGGCATGCTGCGCCGGAAGGTCCTGCACCACCTGCGCTATACCGTCGGCAAGACCGAGGCCGCCGCTTCCCTGACCGACTGGCGCATGGCGCTGTCGCTGGCGCTGCGCGACGCCGTCGTCGATCCGTGGTTCGCCAGCACCGCGGCCACCTACCGCGACGGGCGCAAGCGGGTCTACTACCTGTCGATGGAGTTTCTCGTCGGCCGGCTGATCGGCGATGTCGCGGTCAATCTGAGCCTCGACATGGCGGCGCGCGGCGTCATGGAATCGCTCGGGCAGGACTACGCGGCGGTGATCGCCGACGAACCCGACGCGGCGCTCGGCAACGGCGGGCTGGGCCGGCTGGCGGCGTGCTTTCTCGATTCGCTCTCGACCCTCGGCATCCCGGCGCACGGCTACGGCATCCGCTACGAGCACGGGCTTTTCGAGCAGCATTTCGAGCACGGCCGCCAGATCGAGACCGCCGAGAGCTGGCTCGCCCAGCGCCACGTCTGGGAATTCGAGCGCCCGGAGGTGTGTTACGAAATAGGCTTCGGCGGCGAGGTCGCCGAACGCGGCGGGCGCTGCACATGGCGCCCGGCGGAAACCGTCATCGCCACCGCCTACGACACGCCCATCGTCGGCTGGCGCGGTCGTTGGGCCAACACGCTGCGGCTGTGGGCGGCCAAGCCGACGAAGCTCTTCGACCTCGAAAGTTTCAACCGCGGCGATCATCTCGGCGCCAGCCAGCCGGAGGCTGTGGCCCGCGCTCTGTCACGCGTGCTCTACCCCGACGACACCACCGAGCAGGGCAAGGAACTGCGCCTGCGGCAGGAATATTTCTTCACCGCCGCCTCGATCCGCGACCTGCTGCGCCGGTTCCGCAGCGAACACGATGACCTGCGCAGCCTGCCCGACCACGTCGCCATCCAGCTCAACGACACCCACCCGGCAATCGCCGGGCCGGAAATCGTGCGCATCCTGACCGACGAGAACGGTCTTGCAATCGACGAGGCCATGGAGACGGCGCAGGGCTGCCTCGCCTACACCAACCACACGCTCCTGCCCGAGGCGCTGGAGAACTGGCCGGAGTGGCTGATGGCGCGGGTTCTGCCCCGCCATCACCAGATCATCCGGCAGATCGACGACCGGCACCGCCGCCGGTCGGGCTCTGACGTTGCGATCGTGTCCGACGGTGCGGTGCGCATGGGCGCGCTGTCCTTCGTCATGGCGCACAAGGTGAACGGCGTCTCGACGCTGCACACCGATCTCGTGCGGCGGTCCGTTTTCCGCCACCTCGACGCCGCCTATCCGGGCCGCATCGTCAACCAGACCAACGGCATCACGCCGCGCCGCTGGCTCTATGCCTGCAACCCGGCTTTGCGCGAGTTGCTGAACGACAGCCTCGGTACCGGCTGGCCGAGCGATCTTGAAAGGCTTGGGGAGCTTGAGCCGCTCGCCGGTGACGCCGGCTTCCGAAGCCGCTTCGCCGCCGCCAAGGCCGCCAACAAGACCTGCCTCGCCGCGTGGCTGAAGTCCCGCGACGGTACCGTCATCGACCCCGCTGCCCTGATCGACGTGCAGATCAAGCGCATCCACGAATACAAGCGCCAGCTTCTCAACCTCTTGGAAACCGTGGCGCTGTGGAACGCCATGCGCGAGGACCCCGGCGCCGGATGGACGCCGCGCCTGAAGATATTCGGCGGCAAGGCGGCGCCCGGCTATCACGCCGCCAAGCAGATCATCCGCGTGATCAACGACGCCGCCGCCGTCATCAACGCCGATCCGCGCACCCGCGAGATGCTGCAGATCGCGTTTCCGGAAAACTACAACGTCTCGATGGCGGAGACGCTGATCCCCGCCGCCGACCTGTCGGAGCAAATTTCCACCGCCGGGATGGAGGCCTCGGGCACCGGCAACATGAAGCTGGCGCTCAACGGCGCGCTGACCATCGGCACGCTCGACGGCGCCAATGTGGAAATCCGCCAGCGCGTGGGGGCGGAGAATTTCTTCCTGTTCGGCCTGACCGCCAGCGAGGCGGAAGCGCGGCGCGCCGAACCCGGTCATGCCCGCCGCGCCATCGCGGCCAGCCCGCGCCTGCAACAGGTGCTCGGCCAGATAGCCGGCGGCGCCTTCTCGCCCGGCGATCCGCAGCGCTACGCCGGTCTCGTCGGCGCGCTCTACGAGCACGACTATTTTCTGCTGACCGCCGATTTCGAGGCCTACTACGCCGCGCAGCGAGAGGTTGACGCGACCTTCGCGGACGGGGACACTTGGACCCGGATGGCGGTTCTCAACACCGCGCGCACGGGATGGTTCTCGTCCGACCGCGCCATTCGCGGTTATGCGAAGGACATCTGGGGCGTCGATCCGGCATTTTGAACCACCGGGGCCCGATGGCGAGACCGAAACAGGAAGCCGCCCCCCCAGCGGGGCCGTTGACGGAGCCTGCGGCCGCCGCGCGGATTGCCGCCGGCGCCCATGAAGATCCGTTCTCGGTGCTTGGCCTTCACACCGTCGGCGGCGGGCTGGTGATCCGGGCTTTCGTGCCCGGCGCCGACAGCATCGAGGCGGTCGATCCGGAAACCGGCCGCCGCATCG
This sequence comes from Paracoccaceae bacterium, assembly GCA_046757205.1. Lineage (GTDB taxonomy): Bacteria > Pseudomonadota > Alphaproteobacteria > Rhodobacterales > Rhodobacteraceae > JBHHXR01. The sequence continues at coordinate 1,408 of JBHHXR010000152.1, read as the reverse complement.
CCGCCCTGTCGCCGGTGGCCGGCGCCGCCGGCATGTTCGACGGCCCCGTGCCGCGCCGCAAGAAACGCTTCGCCTACCGCCTGCGCGTGTCCGGCGGCGGCGACACATGGGCCGAGGACGACCCCTACCGTTTCCCTCCGGTGATCGGCGAGGCTGACGAGTACCTGTTTGCGGAAGGTACGCATCGCCGTTTGTGGGAGGTTCTCGGGGCACATGTGACCCTGCATGAAGACGTCTCCGGCACCCATTTCGCGGTCTGGGCGCCCAATGCCGCGCGCGTCTCGGTCATCGGCGATTTCAATTTCTGGGACGGACGCCGCCACGTCATGCGGCGGCGCGGTGCGACCGGCATATGGGAGATATTTCTGCCCGGCATCGCCGAAGGCGCCCGCTACAAGTACGAAATCCGCGGCCCGGACGGCGCGATCCTGCCCCATAAGGCCGACCCGTTCGGCTTCGGCGCGGAACATCCGCCGGCAACCGCCTCGGTGGTGCGCGACCTGCGCGGCTATGCCTGGGCCGACTACGGCTGGATGACGCATCGCGACGAGTTCAACCGCCGCGACCACCCGGTTTCGATCTACGAAGTGCATCTCGGCTCGTGGCGGCGGGTGGCGGACGACGGCAACCGGCCGCTGTCCTATCTCGAACACGCCGAACAGCTTGTCGGCTACGCCCGCGACCTCGGTTTCACCCATATCGAGCTCTTGCCGGTCTCAGAATACCCGTTCGACGGTTCCTGGGGCTATCAGCCCGTCGGCCTCTACGCGCCCACCATCCGCCACGGCACCGCCGCCGAGTTCCGCGCCTTTGTCGAGGCCTGCCACGCCGCCGGGTTGGGCCTGATCATCGACTGGGTACCCGGCCACTTTCCGACCGACGCGCACGGGCTCGGCAATTTCGACGGCACCGCGCTTTACGAGCACGCCGACCCGCGCGAGGGCTTCCACCCCGACTGGAACACGCTGATCTTCAACTACGGCCGCCGCGAGGTGCGCAACTACCTGATCGCCAATGCCCTGTACTGGCTCAAGGAGTTCCACGTGGACGGTCTGCGCGTCGACGCCGTGGCGTCCATGCTGTACCTCGACTACAGCCGGGAGGAAGGCGAGTGGCTCCCCAACCGCTACGGCGGGCGCGAGAACCTGGAGGCGATCGAGTTCCTCAAAGAGCTGACCGAGACCCTGCGCCGCGAGGTGCCGGGCTGTGTCACGATTGCCGAGGAGTCCACCGCCTGGCCGGGCGTGACCCGGCCGGTCGCCGAGGGCGGCCTGGGCTTCACCTTCAAGTGGAATATGGGGTGGATGCACGACACATTGAAGTTCTTCCGCCGGGACCCCGTACACCGCCGCTACCACCTGGAGCAGCTCACCTTCGCCATGATGTACGAGAACAGCGAGCGATTCCT
>JBHHXR010000151.1:0-8549 GCA_046757205.1 Paracoccaceae bacterium | reverse complement strand
CCGCCCGCCCGCCTTTCACTGCCGAACACGAGGCGGAACTGATGCGCGCCCACGGCATCACGCATCTCGTCACCCGCAATTCCGGCGGCGCCGAAGGCCGCGCCAAGCTTGCCGCCGCCGCCCGCCTCGGGCTGCCGGTGGTCATCGTCTCGCGGCCGCCGCCGCCGGCCGGCGAAACCGTCGCCACGGTGGCCGAGGCACTTGCGCGCATCGGGCAAATCGCGCAACAGGGGCGTCCATGACCGGACGCATCATCGAATCCGCCGACGACATAGCCGAAGGCGCCGCCTGGCTCGCCGGCCGCGAGACGCGCTTCGCCGAAGCGCTGGAGCAAACCGGCCTGCCGCCGCTGCGCCGGCGCGACGACGGTTTTCGCCCGCTGCTGAACGCCATCGTCAGCCAGCAGCTTTCGGTGGCCGCCGCCGACGGTATCTGGGCGCGAATGGAAGCGGCGGGCGCCACCGAGCGAGAAGCTGTCGCCGAAGCGCGGGAGGACACGCTGCGCGCCTGCGGCCTGTCGCGGCCGAAAATCCGCTACGCCAAGGAACTGGCGCGCTGCGGCGTCGACTTCGCGGCGCTGCGCTCGCTGCCCGACGAGGCGGTCGTCGCCAAACTCGTGCGGATCAAGGGGATCGGCGTCTGGACCGCCGAGATCTACGCCATGTTCTCGCTCGGTCGCGCCGACATGCTTGCCGCCGGCGATCTGGCGTTGCAGGAGGCGGCGCGTGTCCTTTTCGGCCTCGACGAGCGCCCTGCCGAGAAGGCCTTGCGCGAAATGGCGGTCGCGTGGAGCCCGTGGCGGGCGGTTGCGGCGCGCCTGCTCTGGGCCTACTACCGGCACGCCAAACGACGGGAAGGTATCCGCTGATGAAAGACCTGCAGGGGCCTCGCCGCGCGGCGAAATCCGGTACGGCCGACAGCCTCGTGATTTTCGTCCACGGCTACGGCGCCGACGGCAACGACCTGATTTCCATCGGCGACGCCATGGCGCCGCACCTGCCGGACACCGCTTTCGCCGCCCCCAACGCGCCCTCGAAATGCACCGTGAACCCGTTCGGCTTCCAGTGGTTTCCTATCCCCTGGCTCGACGGCTCGACCGAGGCCGAGGCCGCCACCGGCATGCTGCGCGCGGCGGATCTTCTGAACCGGTATTTCGACGAGGCCATGTCGGCGGAGGGCGTGAGGCCGGACCGCACCGTTCTGTTCGGGTTTTCCCAGGGCACCATGATGTGCCTGCATATCGCGCCGCGCCGCGCCGAAAGCTTCGCCGGCATCGTCGGCTTTTCCGGCCGTCTGCTTCGCCCCAAGGCGCTGGCGGCTGAGACGTGCAGCCGCCCGCCGGTCTTTCTGGTGCATGGCGACCGCGACGACGTGGTGCCGCCGGATTCGCTCGCCGAGGCGGCCAGCGCCCTGAAGCAGGCCGGGTTCGACGTCCGCACCCATGTCAGCCGCGGCATGGGCCACGGCATCGCGCCCGAGGCGCTAGGCATGGCGCTGGGCTTCATCCAGGAAAGGCTCGGCAGCTAGCCATACCGCAGCCGGGGCTCCGCGAATTCGACGGCATTTCCGGCCGGGTCGCGGACACAGTTCGATCTGGCGCCATCGGCCAGATGAAATCCGGCCCGGCTTCAATATGTTCCTCGGCGAACTTACTGCTCAGGGCGCCGGGCTGGACACCGGCGGCATGGCGCCGCCGCAGCGGAGTATCACGTGCCGTTCCGCCGCCGGGCCGTTGCCATTTCCCTGCCATCCTTTTGTGCCAGACCGGCCGTGCAGGCCGTGCCGGGATGGACCGCCGCCCCGGACCGGCCCTGCAAGACGCGTTCGGCGCGCCCCATTGGCGATGTCTCGCGCCACATCAAGTAGTTGTGGCCGGTATTGAGGGGTTGTCACGCGCCCGGCGCGATATATAGTTCGCCATCGCCGGGACGGTTGTCCCGCCCCGGGCATGGGCGTATGCGTGGGCGAAGTGGCGCAAGGAAATGGACGGGTCGTTTGTATCGAATTTCGTGAGGAACACCGGCGGAGTGCACCAGCACCCCGCGCTGGTGCTGAACGCGGATTTCCGACCGCTCTCTTATCTGCCGCTGTCGGTCTGGCCGTGGCAGGAGGCGATCAAGGCGGCCTATCTCGACCGCGTCCTGGTGATCGCCGAATACGACGAGGAAGTGCATTCGCCGTCAACCGTGATCCGCATCCCCTCGGTCGTGGTCCTGAAGGAATACATCCGGCCGGCGCGGGCGGCGGCGTTCACCCGCTTCAACCTGTTCCTGCGCGACGAGTTTTCCTGCCAGTACTGCGGCTCCGGCGGCGAGATGACCTTCGATCACGTGGTGCCGCGTTCGCGCGGCGGCCGCACCACCTGGGACAACGTCGTCGCGGCCTGCGGCAACTGCAACCTGCGCAAGGGCTCGCGCACGCTGAAACAGGCGGGCATGAGCCTGCGCCAGCGCCCGCTCCGGCCGTCGCCCGAGCAGTTGCAGAACAACGGGCGCAAGTTTCCGCCCAATTTCCTGCACGACAGCTGGACCGATTTCCTTTACTGGGACGCCGAACTGGAGGCGTAGGCGGTAAACCACAGCCCGGCCAGCACAACCGAGATCAGCGCGTTCCACGCCGCCATCGTAAGACCGAACAGGCTCCACTGAATGTCGTCGCAGCGGATCACCGGCGTGTTCAGGATCTTGTCCAGAAGTTCGTCCGTCGTCAGCCCGCCGATGCTGCCCGCGGTGCAGGTGTCCGGCCCCGGCCACCAGGCCTGCTCCACCCCGGCGTGGTAGACCCCGATGCCGGCGCCGGCCAGCACCACCAGCCCCGCCAGCAGCGGCAGCCGGCGGTCCCTGTAGACCAGCCAGACGAGGCCGAGCGCGATGGCGATGCCGTGCGGCCAGCGCTGCCAGATGCACAGCTTGCACGGCAAAAGCCCGCCGAGATACTGCGAGCCGATCGCGCCCAGCATCACCGCCACGGACCCCGCCAGCGCCAGAAAAACCATCTGTTTCAAGGTCATGTCAGAGATACCTCACGGCCAGAAATCCACCGAACAGTAGCGCGATGGCGCCGGTGGCGACAAGCCCGAAACGGCGGTCGATGAAATCCCGGATCGGCGGCCCGAATTTCCACAACAGCGCCGCCACGACGAAGAAGCGCAGCGCCCGTGCCACCGTCGAGGACAGCATGAAGACCCAGAAATCGAGCCCGGTCGCGCCCGACGTGATGGTGATCACCTTGTAGGGAAAGGGCGTGACACCGGCCATCAGCACCGCCCACGATCCGTACTCGTTGAAGCGCTCGCGGAACACGTCGAATTCCGCCATCTTGCCATAGAATTCCAGCACCGGCCGTCCGATCAGATCGAAAAACCCCGAGCCGATGACATAGCCCAGCGCGCCGCCGGCCACCGAGGAAAGCGTGCACACCGAGGCGATCAGCCACGCCCGGCGGGGCAACGCCAGCACCATCGGGATCAGCATCACGTCGGGCGGGATGGGAAAGACCGAGCTTTCCACGAAGGCGACGGCGGCCAGCGCCCAGAGCGCGTGGCGGGTCTGCGCCAGCAGGATCGTCCAGTCGTAGATGCGCCTCAGCATATGGTCCTCGCGGTCGCCGCGCCTCATGCATCACGGACGCCGCGCCGCGTCAAGGCGGCACGCGCCCGCCGGCCCGTTGACGCACGCCGCCGGCGGCGATAAACCCGGCCCTGCGTTGCCCGAGTGGCGGAATTGGTAGACGCAGCGGATTCAAAATCCGCCGCCGCAAGGCTTGCCGGTTCGAGTCCGGCCTCGGGTACCAGAATTCACGCCACGCGGCTTTTCTTTCCTGGGCGTTTCGCAAGGAAGGACCCGCGCAGGCCGTGACGGGGTACACAAGGGCACCTCATTCGCTCGTCAAGACCGGCTATTACGGCTTCGAAGAGATTCTCCCACCATTACGGGCCATCCCGGATCAAGTGTTCGACGGAGCGCCGATCGCGGAGCGGAACAGGGCGGCCTCGGGCTGGCCCGGCCCGGCGTCGCCGGAGCGAAAGAACATCAATAGTTGCCTTTGACCCGCTCTTTGGTCGGGTCGAAATGCGGGAAGGTTGTGACCTTGGCCATCAGCCGCTTCTGTTCCCCGTCCAGCTGTCCGACTTCGACATCGGTTCCAACCTCGCAATGGGCAATATCAACCCGCGCGAGCGCAATCGTCTTGCCGAGAAACGGGGATTTCACGGCAGATGTCACAACGCCCACCCGCGCCTTGCCCACATGAATGCAATCGCCGTGTTGCGGCACGAGCCCGCCCGCGACATCGAGGCCCACCAGTTTGCGGTGGGGATGGGCCTTGCGTTCCTCGATCGCTCTGCGGCCGATGAAATCGTCATCCTGGGTCTTCAACGGCACGGTAAAACCTATGCCTGCTTCGAACGGATCGGTTTCGTCGGAAAACTCGTATCCGGCAAATATCAGCCCGGCCTCGATCCGCAACATGTCGAGAGCCGCCAGTCCGAGCGGCACCATTCCTTTCGGTTCTCCGGCCGCCCAGATCGCGTCGAATACCTCTTCGGCGTCGCGGGGGTGGCAAAACACCTCATACCCCAGCTCGCCGGAATATCCGGTTCGGCTCAGAACGACCGGTGTACCCTGAATATCGCCGATGCGCGCCGTCGTGAAGCGGAACCACGCAAGATCCTCGACCGTGGCGTGGGTCGGCGGCGTCCAGAACACTTCGGCAAGAATTTCGCGTGACAGCGGCCCCTGCACGGCGATGTTGTGGTGATGGTCGGTTGAGGATCTGACCCAGGCATTCAGCCCGTGCTTTTCGGCCTGGCTGCGCAGCCATCTGCCGCTCGTGTCGCAACCGCCGATCCAGCGGAAATTGTTGTCGCCCAGCCGGAACACGGTGCCGTCGTCGATCATGCCGCCGTGTTCATAGCACATGGCCGTATAGACGATGCCGCCGACGCTCAGCTTCTTGATATTGCGGGTGACGCACATCTGCATCAACGCCTCGGCATCCGAGCCCGTCACCTCGTACTTGCGCAGAGGGCTCAGGTCCATCACCACGGCCTTTTCGCGCGCGGCCCAGTATTCCGCGATGGCGCCGTGGTTGCTCATCTGATTGGCCAGCCAATAGCCGTTGTATTCGACAAATTCACGCGTGTGCCTGGCAAAGCACCTGTGAAAGCCGGTTTCCTTGGTCGGTTCCACATCAGCCTCCGTGCTTTTGCGCCAGCCTACCGAGCGCTTGAAATCTTCCGTTTCCCTGTAAACCCGCACCTGAATATCCGTCGGGTTCCACGCGTTCGTCGGGTCGATGTCACAGGGACATGCCGTGGAGACCGCGACCAAATCCGTCAGGGCCCTGAGCAGCACGTAATCACCGGGCCGCGACCACGGATCGTCGATGCTCATCACGTGCTGCTCGTCGATTATGGTGTTGAAGAAGAAATTGATCGAGGGCCAGCCGACACGCGGCCTGATGTCCCAGGCCGCCAGTTCCGCGTTGATATTGTCCGAGCAGTTGACATGCCCCGGATACCCGGCATCGTCATAATATCGTGGATAGCAGGACAGCCCGTACGCGTCGTGACGGCCGCAGGTGTCCTGGACGATTTCGAACAACGGCTGCTGGTCGACGCTCCAGAATTTCGAACTGATCCCGGGGACCGGATAGATGCACCCGGTCAGGGAGCGGGTTGTCGTCATGCTGATGTCGCGCTCGATCCCGCGGTCCAGTTCCGCCAGCGAAAAACATTGAAAATCGCTGCATTCGCGGCCCTGCACATCCATGACCTGAATGAATTGGCCGGCGCGTACCTCATAGGCCTTTGCATGGCCTGGCTGGACATTCCAGTCCTGCAGCGGGTCGGCAAGCGGCTCGGCCGGGGCCTGCCCGCCCTTGCCTGCGCCCGGGTTTGCCCGGCGGACGTAGAGCGCAATTTCGGTTGGTGGATTCTGCCGGTGCGCGTGCATGGGACCGCCAAGCGCACAGGCAATCAGCAAGCCGTCGCAGGACGCATGAAATACGGATGTGTCACCGCATTTGGACCCTTGTTCGAACACCAGCGCGGCGTCGGCCCGTCCGATGTCAAACCCCGATGCCGCGAGCGCCTTCAGTACCTTTTTTCCAGACGCACCACCCGCCGATAGCGCGTGCCGGATTCCTTTCGCATCGCGGCCGCCCTCGGCCCCGATCATGGCCGCGTCCGAACTTCCGTCCGGCGCGAAGAAGACCATTTCGACCGGCTGCAAACCCTCGCGGTCAACCAGCGAAATCTCGTCGCCCTTTTCAATTCCCACGGCCCGCGAACCGCCGCCCGGTATGACGTAACGTTCCATGCCATGTGGCAGGATCGGCAATCCGGGGTTACGGATGCCGTTACGCTCGTGATGCGTCTCGAATACCGGTCTGACATTCACTGGCTCAGCCCCAACACAGCTTTGCGTTCGGCTGCCCAGGTGTGGATCAGATGGTCCACCGCGAGGCCGATAAACGCCACGCACAGGCCGAGCATCAGCCCGCTGCCGGTTCCGTTCTTGTCCGACAGCGCCTTCAGGATAAACTGCCCGAGATCGTCGGTGCCGATCATGGCGCCAATGATCACCATGAACAGCGCGAATATGACCGTTTGATTGACCCCGAGCATGATATGGGGAAACGCGAGCGGCAGGTCGATTTTCATCCACCTTTGCAAGGGGCTGACACCCGACATCAAACCTGCTTCGCGCAGCGAAGGCGGCACGTTGCGTATGCCTTCCACGGTGTAGCGGATGGCCGGGATGGTGGCGTAGACAATGACTGCAATCAGGACAGACGTGTCGGTCACGCCGAAAAGCATGATCACCGGGATCAGGTATATGAATGACGGAAAGGTCTGAAACGTATCGCAAAGCAGCAATGCCGTCTTGGAGGCAAAGGAATTCTGAGCGCATAACGACCCGACCGTCAGACCAATCGCAACCGAGACGATGACCGAAAATGAAGTCATGTAGGCGGTGATCAGTGCCCGGTCCCACCATTCGGTCAGCGCGATGAACAGCAGGAGGCCGCCGACAACCAGAGCCGATCTTATGCCGCCGATGATGTACCCGACCCCCATCACCAACAGAAACGTCGCGCTGACCGGCATGCTCATGTTTGGATGCCCCCCTTGATGCAAGGATTTTCTGATCTTTCTGAGCATGTGATCGGGTGCGGTCATGTTTCAGGCCTCTCAGGTGCGGCCTTGATGCGCCGCGGGCCGGTATGGTGATGCGCGGATCGGGTCCAGATCAAAATTGCGAGCTCGCGGCTCGTTGCATGCCCCTGGTTTTCCCGGTCCGGATCTTGCCGATCATTTGCCCATACGGATCATCGCCCTCCTCACATCCCTGACGAACCAGCCACCGCGATCAGCAGACCGCGCCGGTTGGATCCTTGTATTCTTCACCCCTCACGAGCATGGCCCAGATCATGCGCGCCATCTTGTTGGCCAGCGCGATGGCGACAAGCTTGCGCGGCTTGCGCGCGAGCATGCGTGACAACCATGAGCCCGGACAGCCGCCATCCCGGCCCCTCCAATGCACGATGGACATTGCCCCGACGATTAGCAAGCGCCGGATATCGCGCTGGCCCATCTTTGAGGTTCGGCCGAGTTTCTGTTTACCTCCGGTCGAATGTTGCCGGGGAACGAGGCCGAGCCAGGCCGAGAAGTCGCGTCCGCGACGGAACTCGCGCATATCCGGAGCAAAGGCGGTGATCGCCATTGCACAGACCGGCCCGATCCCGGGCATCGTCTGCAGCGTGTGGGCGATATTGTCCTCTTTGGCCACGGCAATGATACGCTTATCCAGTTCGCCGATCTCGGCACTGATCTGTGTGATTCGATCGAGATAGAGCCATCCAAGATCACGGACTAGGTCCGGAATCGGCTCCTCTTCAAGGCGGGCTGCCAGGCGTGTGACATTCCCGACGCCCTGGCTGACGATGATCCCATGTTCGGCTAGATGTCCGCGAAGGGCATTCACCAATTGGGTCCGCTGCCCGACGAGCAGATCGCGGGTGCGAAACAGCATTGCCCGCGCCTGTTGATCGGACGTTTTCACCGCCACGCAGCGCATGGTCGGGCGAAGGGCCGCCTCTGCCACGGCTTCCGCATCTGCGGCGTCGTTCTTCTGCCGTTTTACGAATGGTTTGACATAGATCGGTGGGATCAGCCTGACGTCGTGGCCGTGTCGCAATAGTTCACGGCCCCAGTAATGCGCGGTGCCACAGGCCTCCATCGCAACAACGCAGGGCGCAAGCGATGTCATAAACTTCGCGAACTGCAGTCATGACAGCTTCTTGCGGAACAGAACACGCCCATCTGCGGTCGCCCCGTGAACCTGAAAGACCCGCTTTGCCAGATCAACTCCGATGATGCTAACCTCTTCCATGGATGCCTCCTCCTTCTATGGCGATTTCAACATCACCATCTTGGCACATTGCGATGCCGTCAGGCGGAGGCATCCATCCCATCAAAATTGATGGGCGATGCCCATAATTCTTGATGCCAAACCTTCAAAACCGTTTAAAACTCAAGGCGTTAC
>JBHHXR010000150.1:0-8605 GCA_046757205.1 Paracoccaceae bacterium | reverse complement strand
CAGGCCAAACTCGACCGCTCCCACGGGACCTTCACGAAAATCCGCGACGGCATCCGTGCCAACGAAATCCCGTTTCTGTTCCTGATGCGGCTGGTTCCGGCCTTCCCGTTTTTCGCCGCCAACGTGGTGCCGGCGCTGGTCGGCGTGAACCTGCGGAATTTCGTGTTCACCACGTTTTTCGGCATCATTCCCGGCTCGCTTGTCTACACCTGGGTCGGTTCCGGGCTGGGTGACGTGTTCGCGCGCGGCGAGGCGCCGTCGCTGGGGATCGTCTGGGAATGGCAAATCCTGGCGCCGATGCTGGCGCTCTGCGCGCTGGCGGCGCTGCCGATAATTATAAAACTGTTCAGAAAGAGGGACATTCAGTGAAAAGGATCAGGACCGACCTGTGCGTCGTCGGCGGCGGGTCCGGCGGCCTGTCGGCGGCTGCCGGGGCCGTGCAGATGGGCGCGGACGTCGTGCTGCTGGAAGGCGGCAGAATGGGCGGCGATTGCCTGAACTATGGCTGCGTGCCGTCGAAGGCACTGATCGCGGCGGGCAAGCACGCCCATGCCATGACCGCCGGGGCGCCCTTCGGCGTGACGCCGGTGGCGCCGGAAGTGGACTATGCGAAGGCCAAGGACCATGTCGCTTCGGTCATAGCCGGCATCGCGCCGAACGACAGCGTGGAACGGTTCGAGGGCCTCGGCGTGAAGGTCATCACCGAATACGGCCGCTTCATCTCGCCGACCGAAATGCAGGCCGGTGACACGGTGATCGAGGCGCGGCGCTTCGTGATCGCCACCGGCTCCTCGCCGCTGGTGCCGCCGATCCCCGGGCTGGACGGCGTGACCTACCATACCAACGAGGATATCTTCGACCTGCGCGACCGCCCCGGGCACCTGATCATCATCGGCGGCGGGCCGATCGGCATGGAACTGGCGCAGGCGCACCGGCGGCTCGGCTGCGCGGTGACGGTGCTGGAGGGGCTGACCGCGCTCGGCAAGGACGACCCGGAGCTTGCCGCCATCGCGCTGGAAAGGATCCGCGGCGAGGGCGTCAGGATATTCGAGGGCGCCATGGCCGAGAGCATTTCCGGCAGGCAAGGCGACATCACCGTCAAGACCAGGGACGGTGCGGAATACAAGGGAACGCATTTGCTGATGGCGGTCGGTCGCAAGCCCAACATCGACCGGCTCGACCTTGCCAAGGCCGGTATCGAGACGCACCGGCCGGGGATCAATGTCGACGCCTCGCTGAAGACCGCCAATCGCCGGGTCTATGCCATCGGCGACGTCGCGGGCGGGATGCAATTCACCCATGTGGCGGGGTATCATGCCGGCGTCATCATCCGCTCGGCGCTCTTTGGCCTGCCGTCCAGGGCGAAGACGGCGCATATTCCGTGGGTCACGTACACCGACCCGGAAATGGCGCAGGTCGGCCTGACCGAGGCGCAGGCGCGCGAGCAACACGGCGACCGGCTGGAGGTGCTGCGCTTCGGCTACGACGAAATCGACCGGGCGCGCGCCGAACTGGCGACCGACGGGTTGATCAAGGTGATGGTGGTGAAGGGCCGGCCCGTGGGTGCGTCGATCGTCGGCAAGCAGGCCGGCGAACTGATCCAGGTCTGGGCGCTGGCGCTCGCCAACCGCCTGAAGATCGGCGCCGTCGCGGCCATGGTCGCGCCCTATCCGACGCTGGGCGAGCTCAGCAAACGGGCCGCCGGGCAGTACTATGTGCCGAGGCTTTTTGAAAGCCCGATGGTGAAGCGTATCGTGAAGCTTGTTCAGCGGTTTTGAACGCTTTTCGGGGCGTGCGCTTGTTTGTCCCGGGGGCACGTCATAGATTTTCGGCTGAAACGCCCGGAGGAAAACGTTGCTGCGTCTGCTGAATTCCCTGACCGGCCGGTTTCTGATCCTCACGGTCGTTTTCGTGATGATCGCCGAAGTCCTGATCCTCGTCCCCTCGATGGCGCGCTTCCGGCTGACCTACCTGCAGGACCGGCTCGAACTGGCGCAGCTCGCCGCGCTGGCGGTGCTGGCGGCGCCCGACGACATGGTGTCGCCGGAACTGGCCGACGAGTTGCTGAGCAACGCCGAGGTTCTCAACATCGCGCTTCGCAGAAACGCGGCGCGCGAACTGGTGCTGGCGCGCACCATGCCGCGCCCGATCGACGAAACCTTCGATCTGCGCGAACCCGGCGCCTGGGAACTGATCGTCGATGCGGCGACGGTCCTGTTTCGCACCGAAGACAGGATCATCCGCATCATCGGGGTGCCGGTGAAAGGCGCCGGGGTCGAGATCGAGACCACCATCTTCGAGATGCCGCTGAAATTCTCGATGATCGAATACGGGGTGCGCATCCTGTGGCTGTCCGCCTTCATCTCGGTGGTCACGGCGGCGCTGCTGTTCTTTGCCGTGCGCATGCTCATCGTCCGGCCGATCACGCGGGTCGCCGACAACATGATCGCCTATGGCGAGAACCCCGAGGACGCGCACCGGATCATCCGGCCGAGCGCCAGCGCCACGGAACTGCGCAAGGCCGAGAACGCGCTGAAGGAATTGCAGACCAGACTCACCCAGTCGCTGCGGCAGAAGGACCGGCTGGCGGCGCTCGGCAGCGCCGTGGCGCGCATCAGCCACGATCTGCGCAACATTCTGACCACCGGGCAACTGCTGGTCGACCGCATCGGGATGAGCGAGGATCCGGCGGTGGCGCGCACCGCGCCGAGACTGGTCAAGTCGCTGTCGCGGGCGATCAATCTGTGCGAGAGCACCCTGACCTTCGGCAAGGCCGAGGAACCGGCGCCGGAATTGCAGGACTGCGATCTCGGCTTTCTGGTCAGCGACGTGTTCGAGAACGATGCCCTGCGGGTGCCCGACGGCCGGGTCGAACTGCGCGCCGACATTCCCGACGCGCTGAAGGTGCGCGCCGATCCCGAGCAGTTGCAGCGGGTGCTGATGAACCTGGTGAGCAACGCCCGGCAGGCGATCGAAACCGGTGGCCGGCCGGGCAGCGTCACGGTCAGCGCCGCCAATACCGGCGCCGAAGTGCGGATCGAGGTCCGCGACACCGGTCCCGGCCTTCCCGAGAAGGCGAAGGAGCACCTGTTCCGGCCGTTCCAGGGCGGTGCCCGGCAGGGCGGAACCGGCCTCGGGCTGGCCATCGCGGCGGAAATCGTGCGTGGCCACGGCGGCCGGCTCGAACTGATCGGAACCGGCGAAAACGGCACGACTTTCCGGATCTGCCTGCCCGCCAGCGGCGCCCCCTGACGCCGATTTTCGTCCTTGCAATGCGGGTCCAAGGCAACTAAACCGTGCCGCGCCGCACCGGTAGCTCAGCTGGATAGAGTACCTGACTACGAATCAGGGGGCCGGGGGTTCGAATCCTCCCCGGTGCGCCACACTCACGACCTGAGTCCATTTTTTCAATCGGAAATGCACCGTTTTTCAGGCGTTTCCCCCTGTTGTTCCCCCTATGTGCACCGGGTGACCGTCCAAGAGTGGTGGTAGTTGGCTCAGGGTTTGGCGTGTTTTCGGTATTTCCCCCCGCGCGCGGAGACTGCGGAAAATTCGGTCTTGGCTGGTTTCAGGCCGGCTCTTCATTGCGCCGGACAGAAACGAGGGATGGCGAGAATCCGGGCAATTCTTTCCCTTTCGGCAGAAGTGAATCGGTTTGCGGATCAAGACGAGGGGGAATCCGGTGAATTGCTCCGGATTCGTTGAATCCGCCCTGGCTCATGATGCCTTTCGATGGAAACCCCCGTCCGGATTGACGAGGATCGCGCCTGCCCCGGGGTGGACGGCAGGGCGGGGCGAACCGTGGAAAGGGCATCACGCCCTAACCGCGCGAAAATGCCCTGATGATACCGTAGATGATCAGCGCAAAGACAAGGTACAGACCAAAGGCAATGGGGCTGGTCGGGTCGACAGGGCCGATCTCGGGTTCCACGAAAAAGACGATTACAAGGCCGGCCAAGGCAAACCCCGCCACCACGGACACGATGCCCACGAGCAACCGCTTTAACGGCGAGGACCGCCTGCGTCCGTCGCCTGCACCGGTATCTATCCGCACGTCCTCGTCATTGTCGACGACGATGATCCGCGTCACGCTCCGCTTTTTCCGTCGCCGGTTGGCGCCGAACAGGGCAAGCACGACGGCCGCGATGACGACAATGACGACGGCTTCCAGCGGCATGTCGGTTCCCCCTTTTTCAGAACACCCAGGCGATCAGGATCCACAACAGAACGAAGAAGACGAAGAACGCGGGAAGGGTAAACTGGATTTCCCCCAGCAACCCGTCGCCGGCAGCCGCCATCATCACCACCATCACCACCAGTGTCGCGACAAAGGCGATGATGGCGGCATCGCGCAAGCCCAGGCCGGGGGCCAGCCCGGCCGATATTGCCGGGGCGATGAAAAAGACCACCACGAGGACCAGAACGACCACGACTACGGAGATCGCCAGAAATATCCTGACGGTTGCCTTGCGTTCCTCCAGGTCTCGGTTCGACGGCATCGGTCCCTTTCCGGCTGGTTCAGCCTTCGATCAGGTCTCGGATCCGGTGGGGGTCCGGCATGCCTGCGACGCTGATCTCGGGGACGTCGCCGGCACTGAAAAACTCGACCTTGGCGACGCCCAGGATACGTTGCACGAAGGTCTGGTCCAAGCGGATCGAGCGCACGCTCTTCAGGCTCAGTTCGGTGCGCTTCTTGGCCAGCAATCCCTGCTCGTAGCGCACTTCGTCATCGGTGATCATCAGGCGCCGGGTCTTGGACATCACGTACAGGAACAACCAGACGGGGACAGACAGTACCAAGACCGCCAGGACAAGCTGCGGCATGTCCCCGGACAAGGCACCCGCCAGCACCAGTGCAACCACGCATATCAGGAAGATCATCGGATTGTTGCGCAGAACCGGCGGATTCGCGTCGTACCTGACCCGCTCCATTCGGCCTTCCCCACCATTCTGCATCCCTCAATCTCTAACGCAAATCCCCGTTGCGTCAAGGTTCCTGGCCGGAAGAGCGCGGCAGGGCCTCAGCGGATCCAGTACGGCCCGGTCTGGTTGTCGAACCCAACCATGCCCAGATACCACAGAACGGCAAAGCCCGCCGCCGCCACGACGCCCGCGATCAACACTATGATGATGTACCATTTGATGACCGAATAATAGACCAGCAGCCAGTTGCGCGGCGGCTCCGGCACGGCTACGCCGCGCCGGGAGTAGATGCCATGCAGGGCCGCCCAGGCGCGGCCGCTCTCGACAGTGTAATGCTCCGACATTCCCAGCCCCCGGTTGGCCGCCCTGGGAAGGGGCGTGAACTGCGCATTCCAGTTGTCGTCGAAGGACACGAACCCCGCCACGCCTCCGGTGGCGAATTTCAGCAATTTGCCACCGGGGAAGGGAGGCAGGTTCAGATTTGCCTTCTTTCGCGCGATCATCCGGAAGGCCTCGTAGCTGGCCGCATCGTTGGGCACCATGATCGTCACTCTGGATGGGTGCAGCATCTTGCGCACGCGGCTCACTTCCCAGCCCAGCCCCGGTGTTTCGCCGCCATAGACCAGGACCAGCTCGGCCTGACGCAAAAGCTCGGACACCTTCTGCTTCCAGTTCCTGCCCGCCAGATACAGCCTGGCCGCGCCCAGCGGCGGCAGCTTTTCCCCCGGCGCGCCGATGGCAACGAACGGGCCGATGGGTTCGAACATCGCGGCAAACCCGCGTTCAGCGTCGGTTGCGTTGGCTTCGTTGGCGAAGGAGCGCAGGTAGACCACCGGCGGGCGCTTGTCGGCGGCCAGAACCTCTTCGGCCGGCCGCGCCAGATGGCGGCTCCCCCAGTTCCAGAACAACCCGCCAAACAGGGCGATGCCGCCGAACAGGATCAAAGGATTGCCGCGCATGCCGGTGTTTTCGGTGATGGTCATGTAGCCGAACACAAAGGCGATGGCGGCGATCACGCCAACGGCGCGCAACACATATCCCAGCGTCCGGCTTTGTCTCGTCTGGCCCATGCACGCACTCTCCCGACCGACGCCGGATTATCCCAGCACCGGCGTTCGGGAACAAGCCCGCGTTCATCCAGCGGTTTCGCGCGCAAACGGGATCACGTGTGCCCGCGCCAGGGCCTCGCGGCCGGGCCAGCGATACACATCGGGAACCCGGCCTACCTTCTGCCATTCCACGATCTGCCCGGTGCCGCCATGCCCCGCCGCCGGGGCGCCGTCCCAGACAAAGATCATCTCGTCGCAATGTTGCAGCAGAAAGGCCCCCACGCTGGCGTATTGCCGGTGGCGCAGCGCTATGGCGGACCCGTCTTCGGCGGCCTGCGCGGGCAACTCGACCACCAGACACGCCCGATCGAGCAGGCTGTGAAAGGCCCGCAGCGAAGCTTCCGTGCGTGTCGCCGCGTCCGGCCCGTCCCGATGCACGAAGTCGTCGCGGTAGCGATCGAGCGGCAGCGGCAGGGGCACGTGCAGTCGGGCGTCCAGCCGGCGCATCGCCAGTTCGGCCACCAGGCGGTCGGCGCCCTCCGCCAGGGGCGACCAGATTTCGAAAAGATGCCCGGGATATCGGTCGCGCAGGTCGCGCATGACCCGCTCGATCTGCGCGACAACGTCTTTGTTGGACAGGGCGATGGCAGGGTCGCGATGGCCCGAAACCCCGATCCGGCAGACCCGCGCCATCGATTCACCGATCCCCGACAGCAGGTCGGGCAGGGCACGGACGAGCGCCTTGTCATAGGCCTGCGTGGTCTCGGGCAGATCCGCCCAACCGACAAGATCGGGATGCTTGCGCAGCCGGTCGTCGCGCTCCGGGCCGTAAGTCCAGCCCAGGACCGTCCTTTCGGCGATCCAGCGATTGTGCTCGGCGCGGGCAAGCTTTGCGATTTCGGCATCGTCCAGATCAGGGTTGCTGCGGTGGCCGCCCACAGCATAGCCTGCCAAAGCCAGCTTTTCCGGGATATGATCGACGAACGATCGGTTGGAATAGCGGTATGTCTCGCTCAGCTGTTCCCAGGGCCGCCCGGCGGGTTTGGCAATCGGGTTGGCTCCATCGTCCGACCTTGCCAGTTGGGCAAGATAGCTGCGGTGATTGTGCCGGGCCAGCCGGTCCTGATCCTGATCGATGACCGAGCGCCAGCTCAGCACGTTGGGGTGCTGGCCGAACGCGGTGATCAGGTTCGACGCAAAGGGGCGCAGCCGGCGTGATCGCTTGCGAGCCGGGCCGGGGTCGTCAGCGGTGATGGACCGGTCTCCGGCCGGGCCCAGGAATACCGGCGTGTTGGCATTGGCAATGCCTTCGGTTTCCCGCCTTAGCCGCAGTGCAAGATCGGCGGCCTCGCGCGGATCGGCGAGGCAAACCACGTGCTGCGTGGCCTCGGCGGCGAGCGCCGGAAACCGGTCCGTCCAGAACGCGTCACCGGCCGGGTCGGCCGCGATCGGCCGAAGCCTGCAAACCGGCGCCAGCCGCTGCGCCAGGGCCGCCAGCGGGCTGCCCTCGCCGGTACAGCCCGGTGCGACCACGCTGACCTCCGGCCGCGTCTCGCCATCGTCCTGGCACAACACCGCCACCTGCCGTATGACCGCTTCCGCCAGCGGCGTGTCGCCAAAGACCACCGGATGCACCCGCGACCGGCGGAACAGCCGGGCAAACCTCGCCGGGCGAAATCGCGTGATCAACTGGCGCGCCGCGACTTCCTCGGGGCTGTAGAACTCGATCTGCGGTCCCGGCCGGTCGCGGAACTCCTGGTCGGCCATCGCCTGTTCGCGCTGCGGCGAGGCGACCGCGTGGCAGATGATGCGGGGCCAGCGGTCCGGCGCGGACCCGCGCGCGCCCAGGCTGTCGCTGACATGGCGCGCAATGGTGATGTTCCGAAAGTCGTCGCCGCAGAATACCACGATCGCCTGCGCCCGCCGCGCCCCGCAGCGGGTGGCAAGGTCGAGCGAAAAAACATCGCCTTCGACAAACCGGAACTTGTTGAACCTGTCATGGATTTGCGCGCTCGTCTTGGCTTTCACATCCACCGCGACAACCCTTTGGCCGTGCTTCAGTGCGTCGGTCGCAAAGGACCGCCCGCACCTGCCCAGCCCGATGACCACGACGTGGCCGCGATGCACCCAGCGATGCAGCAATGCGGAAAACCCGTTGGCCACGTCACGCCAGACAAGTTGCAGAAAGGCGAACACGGTCACGGCCGGAGCGGCAAAGGCGGCGGCGTACAACTGCCAGGGCACCGGGGCGCTCTGGGCCTGAAGTATCCGGCCCTCCACGACAAACAACTGCACGACGCCGTAAAGATTGTCGACCAGCTCGGGCCTTGCCAGGAAGGCTGCCCATGTTGCCTCGCCTTTCAGACCGAACAGCGCCAGCACGCTCACGCCAACAAAAGACAGGATCAGCCAAAGCCAGGACGGCATCGATGCGCTCTCTTTCACGCCCCAAAAGGCCGGAGCAAGGCCGGCCAATTTCTCAGCATGAACTGCCTAACACAACCCTGCCATGGCACGCCAGCAAGCTGCTTGACGCGCGGTCATCGAGGTTTCCTCGACGCTACCGGAAGAGGGCAAGTCGACAACGGCGCTGTCGCTGGCCCGCGCCTACGCGATGTCGGGCAAGAAGGCGC
>JBHHXR010000149.1:0-8665 GCA_046757205.1 Paracoccaceae bacterium | reverse complement strand
CTGCGCCAGGTCCTCGATGGAATAGATGTCGTGGTGCGGCGGCGGCGAGATCAGCGTCACGCCCGGCGTCGAGTGCCGCAGGCGGGCGATCAGTTCGGTCACCTTGATTCCCGGAAGCTGGCCGCCCTCGCCCGGCTTGGCGCCCTGGGCGATCTTGATTTCCAGTTCCTCGCAATGGTTGAGGTATTCCGCCGTCACGCCGAAGCGCCCCGACGCCACCTGCTTGATCTTGGCGCTGGCGTTGTCGCCGTTCGGCATCGGCTGGAAATGCGCCGGATCCTCGCCGCCCTCGCCTGAATCCGACTTCGCGCCGATCCGGTTCATGGCGATGTTGAGCGTCTTGTGGGCCTCGGGACTGAGGGCGCCGAGCGACATCCCCGGCGTCACGAACCGTTTGCGGATGGCGGTGATGGATTCCACCTCCTCGATGGGTACCGGCTGCGCCACCGGTTTGAAATCGAGCAGATCGCGCAGGTGAATCGGCGGGTTGGCGCGCAGTTCCCTGGTATAGGTCTTCCACAGATCATAACTCGCCCGGTCGCATGCCGTTTGCAGGATGTGCATCGACTTGGCGCCCCAGGCGTGGGTCTCGCCGGAACGCCGCGCCTTGTACAGACCGCCGATCGGCAGGACGTCCTGGCCGCCGCGCCAGCCGCGCGCGTGCACCGCGCTGATCTGCCGCTGGATGCCGGAAATTCCGATGCCCGATATCCGGCTGGGCATGCCGGGGAAAAATTCGGCCACCATGGCGCGTGACAGGCCGACCGCCTCGAAATTCAGCCCTCCCCGGTAGGAGGAGATCACGCTGATCCCCATCTTCGAGATGATCTTCAGAAGCCCCTGATCGATCGCCTCGCGGTACCGGGCGATGGCCTGGTCCAGCGTTCCTTCCAGCAATCCGCGCGAGATCCTTTCGGCGATCGAATCCTCGGCCAGGTAAGGGTTGACGGTGGTTGCCCCGCAGCCGATCAGAACCGCGAAATAATGCGGGTCGATACATTCCGCCGAGCGCACGTTGAGCGAACAGAAGGTACGCAGGCCCTTGCGCGTAAGCCAGGAATGCACCGCGCTGGTGGCCAGGATCATCGGCAAGGGAACGCTGTCTGCGCCCTGCCCCACATCGGACAGGATCAGATGCCCGGCACCCGAGCGCACGGCGTTTTCCGCCTGGCTCCGGATACCGTCTATCGCCCGGCGCAGGGCGCCGTCGCTGGCGTCCGCCGGAAACGTGCACTCCAGTTCGACGAACCCGTCGCCGAAATACTTCTTGATTTCGCGGAACCGCGTGTTCGACACGAACGGACTGTCGAGCGTCAGAATCTCGGTCTGGGAGCCGCTCTGGTCGAGCACGTTCTTGAGGTTGCCGAACCTGGTCTTGAGGCTCATCACGCGATGCTCGCGCAGGCTGTCTATCGGCGGGTTTGTCACCTGGCTGAAATTCTGCCGGAAGAAATGGCTGAGCGGGCGGTATTTCTCCGACAGAACAGCGGGCGGCGTGTCGTCTCCCATCGAGCCGATCACTTCCTTTCCGTCCTCCGCCATCGGATGCAGGATCATCTCGAGTTCTTCCAGCGAGTAGCCCGCCGCGATCTGCCGCTTGCGCAGTTCCGCTCCGGTGAATTCCGGCGTCTCGGAAACACCGAGGGCCATGTTCTCCAGATCGGTGATCGAGCCGACCCATTCGCCGAACGGCTGCGAGGCGGCCGGCATGTCCTTCAGCTCGGCGTCGTGCCAGAGCCGCCTCTCCGCCATATCGACAGCCAGCAACTGCCCGGGGCCCAGAGCGCCCTTTTCGCGGACGTTGGTGACGTCGACCGGCACCATGCCCGCTTCCGATCCGGCGATGACCAGATTGTCGCCCGTTACCACGTAGCGCAACGGACGCAGGCCGTTGCGGTCGAGCCCGGCGCAGACCCAGCGCCCGTCGGTCATGGCGAGCGCCGCCGGGCCGTCCCACGGCTCCATCACGGCGTTTGAATAGGAGTACATGTCCTGCCAGGGCTGCGGCATCGCGGTGGCCATGTTGGACCAGCTTTCGGGCACCATCATGCACTTGACCATCGGGGCGCTGCGCCCTGCCCTGACCATGACTTCGAACACCGAATCCAGCGCCGCGGAGTCCGACGAGCCGTGTGCCACGATCGGCTTGATGTCCTCCGCCATGTCCCCGAAAGCTGCCGAAGCCATGCGTATCTCGTGGCTTTTCATCCAGTTGACGTTGCCCTTCAGCGTGTTGATCTCGCCGTTGTGGGCCAGCATCCGGAACGGCTGCGCCAGCCACCATTGCGGGAAAGTGTTGGTCGAATAGCGCTGGTGATAGATCGCGAATGCACTGATGAAGCGCTGGTCCTGCAGGTCGGGATAGAAGGCCGACACCTGCTCGGCCAGCATCATGCCCTTGTAGATCACCGAGCGGCAGCTCAGCGAGCAGATGTAAAGCGACGGCACCTGAGCCGCGGCGGCGGCCTTTTCCACGCGGCGGCGGATCACGTAGAGTTCGCGTTCGAAAGTCTCTTCGTCCGCGCCCTTGGAGTTTGAAATCAGGATCTGTTCGATCTCGGGGCGCGTGGCGTTGGCTTTTTCGCCCAGCACCGAAATATCGACCGGCACGTGCCGCCAGCCATAGATATAGTAGCCCATGCGCAGCACTTCGGTCTCCACGATGGTACGGCAGACCTCCTGGGCGGCAAAATCGGTGCGCGGCAGGAACACCATGCCGACGGCCAGCATCTGGTTCATCGGCTCGTGGCCGGTGCGCCGAACCTGGTCGCGGAAGAACTCGACCGGTATCTGCACATGTATTCCGGCGCCGTCGCCGGTGCGTCCGTCGGCATCGACGGCGCCGCGATGCCACACGGCCCTGAGCGCCTCGATGCCCTTCTCCACCACGTCGCGGCGGCGTTCGCCGTTGACCGAAACCACCAGGCCGACGCCGCAGGCGGCGCGCTCGTCGGTTTCGCGATAGAGCCCTTCCCGCCCGAGGCGGTGGCGCGCGGCAGCGTGGTTTTCGGCCCAGTCGGCGTCGTATCGGCTCATTTCCTGCGCCCTCTCAGCATGTCGCGGTAAATCGGGGTCATGAAGGCGATATTGGCGGCGAAAAAGGCGGCGGAACCGGCCATGGACAGGATGTCGCCGTTCAGCGCGCCCGAGGCGAAAAAGAGGAACGAACAGGCGATGAACAACCACCAGCCGGTCAGGATGCAGGTCCGGTCGCTCATTGTGCCGCCACGGCCGTTGCCGCCCTCCGGTTCAGGTCCTCGACAATGCTGGCGGCGGCTTCGCGGCCGTCGCGGATCGCCCAGACCACCAGCGATGCGCCGCGCAGGATGTCTCCTGCCGCGTAGACGCCTTCCATTGGCGTGCGCTTGGTCAGGTAGTCTGCCTTCAGCGTGCCCCAGCGGGTGACATCGAGGTCCGGTTCGTCCCATAGCGCGGGCAGGTCCTCCGGCTCGAAACCGAGCGCCTTGATGACCAGCTCCGCCGGTTCCGTGTAGTCGGAATCGGGGATTTCCTCGGGGCTCTGGCGACCGGTCGCGTCGGGCGCGCCGAGCCGCATGCGCGACACCCGGACACCGGTGACGGACGCATCGCCCATGAACCCTTTCGGAGAGGAAAGCCAGACGAATTCGACGCCTTCCTCCTCGGCGTTTTCCGTTTCGCGGCGCGAGCCCGGCATGTTGGCGCGATCGCGGCGGTAGACGCATTTCACCGACTTCGCGCCCTGCCGCACCGCCGTGCGCACGCAATCCATCGCCGTGTCGCCGCCTCCGATCACCACCACGCGCTTGCCTTCGGCGTTCAGTTCGCCGGTTTCGAACGCCGGCACGGTTTCGCCAAAGCCCTTCCGGTTCGATGCCGTCAGGTAATCGATCGCCGCAACGATGCCCCGAAGCCCGGCGCCGGGGCCGCTGAGGTCGCGGCTCTTGTACACGCCCGTTGCGACCAGCACCGCGTCGTGGCGCTCGCGCAGTTCGGCGAAGGAGATGTCGGTGCCGACGTTGCAGTTCAATTCGAAACCGACGCCGCCCCGGGCAAGCTGATCGACGCGGCGCTGCACCATGTCCTTTTCCAGCTTGAAGCCGGGGATGCCGTAGGTCAGCAGCCCGCCGGCGCGGTCGTTCCTGTCATAGACCTTGACCGAAAACCCTTGCCGGCTCAGGACGTCCGCGGCGGCCAGGCCGCCGGGACCGGCACCTATCACGCCGACGTTTTCGGGGCGCTCGGCGCGCGGCGTTACCGGCTGGACCCAGCCTTCCTCCCACGCCGTGTCTGTGATGTATTTTTCAACCGCGCCGATGGTCACCGTGCCGTGGCCGGCCTGTTCGATCACGCAGTTGCCCTCGCACAGCCGGTCCTGCGGGCAGATACGGCCGCAGATCTCGGGAAAGGTGTTGGTCGCCTGGGCGATCTCGTAGGCCTCGCGCAGCCTTCCCTCGGCGGTCAGCCGCAGCCAGTCGGGGATGTTGTTGTGCAACGGACAGTGGGTCTGGCAATAGGGAACGCCGCATTGCGAGCAGCGTCCGGCCTGCTCGGCGGCCTTTTCGGCGGCGTATTCGCGGTAGATTTCATGAAAATCCCGCCGGCGGTCGGCCGGATCGCGTTTCGGCGGCATGTCGCGGGACACATCTACGAATTTCAGCATCCGCTGTTTTGCCATCGAAACCCACCTTGAACCTGAGGAGACCCAGCTATAACCGGGTTTCTCGCCGCAATAAAGTAATATGTGCTGACCTTTTTTTTAAATTTTCCATGCCTGTCCGTGTCGGGAATCGCAAATCGGCGAAAAATAGGTAAGACGCGTTTACTAAATAGCGGATTCACATGGCGCCGCCGGGCCGGTAGTGTCGCCGCATCCGAATCGCACGGGCGGCGCTCCATGTCACTTTCCTACCTGCTGCTGCTGGCCCTGGTTCAGGGTGTGACCGAGTTCTTGCCGGTGTCGTCCTCGGCGCACCTGATCCTGCTTCCCTCCCTTGCCGGCGCGCAGGACCAGGGATTGGCACTCGATGTCGCGGTGCATGTGGGAACGCTGGCGGCCGTGATCCTGTTCTTCCGGACCGATGTTATGCGCGCCGCGGCGGGGCTGACGGCACTGGCGCGGGGCCGCGCCGAAGGCCCCGATGCGCAACTGGCGCTGATGTTGATCGTCGCCACCGTTCCGGTGGTGGTGGCCGGGCTGATCCTGAAGGTCACCGGGCTTTCCGACGCCATGCGGTCGATCGCGGTGATCGGCTGGGCGATGATCCTGTTCGGCATCGTGCTTTACATGGCCGACCGCTGGGGGCCGGAGAAAAAGACATCGCAGGACTGGACGCTGCGCGAGGCGGCGATAATGGGGCTGTGGCAGGCGCTGGCGCTGATCCCCGGCACGTCGCGCTCCGGCGCCACGATAACCGGGGCGCGGGCGCTGGGCTACCGGCGCGCCGACGGCACCAGGTTCGCCATGCTGATGTCGATTCCGACGATCATCGCCTCGGCGACGCTCCTGAGCCTCGACGTCGTCGGACAGGCGGACTGGCAACTGGCGCGCGCGGCCGGCATCGCCGCGGCGATGTCCTTCGTCGCCGCCATTGTGGCGCTCAGCCTGATGATGCGGCTGCTGCGCAGCGTCAGCTTCACCCCATACGTAGTCTACCGGCTGCTGCTCGGCGCCGTGCTGCTGGCGGTCGCCTACGGCTGAGAGGCAGTCAGACCTTCAGGTTCTTCGCGGAGTCGGTGATCGCATCGTACTGGCCGTGCGGGCGGTAGCAGTAGAGATAACCCTCCAGGATCCCTTCCATGCCGCTGGGCGTGATGCCCAGATCCGCAAATGTGCCGAATTCGCCGGATACCACGTTGTCGTGGCGAAGCTGCACGACCTGGTCGCGGGTCAGGATGGTGTTGGTGAACAGGCCGCCCGAGACGAACTGCGCCGCGTCCAGGCATGCGGCATCGATTCGCGCCGCCCAGAACGGCAGCGACACCAGCAGACGGCGGCGGCGGATGATCCGCAGCATGCGCTGCATCAGATCGCCGAAGCTCGCGGTTTCCGGCCCGCCGAGTTCGTATGTCCCGGGCCGGACCGCGCGCGTCAGGGCGTGCTCGGCGGCGCCGGCGACGTCGCCGACATAGACCGGCTGGAACATGGTGTCGCGTCCGACTATGGGCAGAACCCACGGGATCGCGCGCGCCATCGCGGCGAACCGGTTGAAAAAACTGTCCTCGGTGCCGAAGATCACCGACGGCCGAAGGATGACCGCATCCGGAAACGCCGCTTTCACCGCCGCCTCGCCGGCGGCCTTGGACCGGGCGTAGCGGCTGGCCGAAGACGCGTCGGCGCCGAGCGCCGAGATCTGCACCAGGTTCGAGACCTCCGCCGCCGCCGCAAGCCGGGCGATGCGCCCGGCCGCCTCGGCGTGCACTGCATCGAAGCTCTGCTTGCCGCTCTCGACCAGTATGCCGACGCAATTGACAACCGCGTCCGCCCCCTCGACGGCGGCGCGCGTCGACGTCTCGTCGCGGACGTTGGCCTGCACCGGCTCCACCTGACCGACGACGCCGTAGGTGCGCACGAACAGCGCTTCGTTCGGCCGCCGCACCGCAACCCGGACGCGCCACCCGGCCCTGGCCATCTTCTGGGCAATATAGCGCCCGACAAACCCGGAGCCGCCAAAGATTGTCACCAGCGGTAGCGAAGCGGTCATGTCTGCCTCCGTTGCGGATCTACACCGTTTCGAATACTCCGCCCGACCGGGTGGAACAAGTTGAAATAACCGCCCGCCGCGGCAGCGCGGCCGGAGGGGGCGATCCGGCGGTTCGCCGCCCGCCACAGCGCCGTTGACAGCAAGACACGCCGCAGTTAAATCCGCCGGACAGAGACGGCACCTGCCCAGGTGGCGGAATTGGTAGACGCGCTAGCTTCAGGTGCTAGTGTCCTTAGGGACGTGGAAGTTCGAGTCTTCTCCTGGGCACCATATCCCCGTTACGCACATGGGCCTTTTATGGTGCCCCGGGTTCCGGGGCGGCAGGAAACGAGGCGGATGGCAAATCACTTACACAAAGGCGACCTCCCGGACGGGCTGGATCTCGGTCCGACCGTCGCGATCGACACCGAGACGATGGGGCTGATGCCGCACCGGGACCGGCTTTGCCTGGTCCAGTTGTCGGCGGGCGACGGCGACGCGCATCTGGTCCGGATATCGCCGGAACAGACCGGGGCCGCGAACCTTTCGCGCCTGCTCGCCGATCCGGCGTGCACCAAGCTGTTTCATTTCGGCAGGTTCGACATCGCGGTCCTGCTGAACCGGTTCAACGTGCTGGCGGCGCCGGTATACTGCACCAAGATCGCCTCCCGGCTGGCACGTACCTACAGCGACCGGCACGGCCTGAAATACCTGCTCCAGGAACTGCTGGATATCGACGTCTCGAAGCAGCAGCAGAGCTCCGACTGGGGGGCGGAGGAACTGACCGAGGCGCAGCTTGCCTATGCCGCGTCGGACGTGCTGTACCTGCACAGGCTGCGCGAGGAACTTGACCGGCTCCTGACGCGGGAAGGCAGGACCGAGCTTGCCCGTGCCTGTTTCGACTTCCTGCCCTATCGCGCGGCGCTGGACCTCGCGGGCTGGCAGGAGACGGACATCTTTCAGCACTAGGGGCCGCTTTGAAGGATCTTTCTGACATGGACCGCGAAAAGGCCACGGCCACCGGGCGACGGGTACTGAAGACGGAGGCCGACGCGCTGGTCGGTTTCGCCTCGGTTCTGGGCGAGAGCTTCGCGGATGCCGTCGACCTGATGCTGAAGGCGCGCGGTCGGATCGTGGTGTCGGGGATGGGAAAATCCGGGCATGTGGCGCGCAAGATTGCGGCCACGCTGGCCTCCACCGGATCGCCGGCGCAGTTCGTGCACCCCGCCGAGGCCAGCCACGGCGATCTCGGGATGGTCACGCGCGAAGACGTGGTTCTCGTGTTGTCGAATTCCGGCGAAACGCCAGAACTGGCCGACGTGATCGCGCATACGCGGCGTTTTTCGATACCAATGATCGGCGTCGCGTCCAATGCGGCAAGCACGCTGCTCCGCCAGTCCGACGTTGCGATCGTTCTGCCGAATGCCCCGGAAGCCTGCCCGGTCGGGCTGGCGCCCACCACATCGACGACGCTGACGCTGGCGCTCGGCGACGCGCTCGCCGTGGCGCTGATGGAGGAGCGACGCTTCACCCCGGAGGATTTTCGCGGTTTCCACCCGGGCGGCAGGCTGGGTGCGCGCCTGGTGACGGTGGAGACGCTGATGCACAGCGGGGAAGAGTTGCCGCTGGTCGGTCGCGACCTGCCGATGACGGAGGTGCTGCTGGTGATCAGCCAGAAAAGCTTCGGCGTCGCCGGCGTGGTGAATGACGAGGGTGAACTGGTGGGCATTATCACCGATGGCGACCTGAGGCGCAGGATGGACGGGCTGCTGTCGCAGCGCGCCGGCGACGTGATGACCGCGCGGCCCAAGACCATAGCCTCCGACGCGCTGGCGACCGAAGCGCTCGGCGCCATGAACGAACGGCGCATCACCTGCCTGTTCGTGATGTCGCCGGAGGGCTCGCGGCGCCCGGCCGGCATCCTGCATATCCACGATTGCCTGCGCGCCGGTCTGGGTTAGGCGGATGGCGCGCGGGTACAAAGGATATTCGCGATTCATCGC